>JAFZAB010000130.1 GCA_017548425.1 Victivallales bacterium | reverse complement strand
GGCGGACGATTGCGCAAGTCTATGGCGACAATGTCGTTACCATTTTTCTGAACGGTTGCTGCGGCGATTTGAACATGTCGTTCGACCATCCGTCGCGCCGCGTTCCCGGCAAGTTGCCACGCAACATCTCCATGGGGCGCGCCATCGGTGGTCTCGCCATCGCCGCCACGGAACAAGCCGAACCGATGGAAACGAACAAGATCGCGGCCCGCATCGACTTCCTCGACATTCCGTTCTACACGCGCGACGCAGAAATGGACGCCGAAGTCGAAGCCGAACGCGCAAAGATGAAGGCGACAGGCAAGCTGTCGCCGCTCGTCGTCCAACGCGACAACTGGCAGCACGACGGTGAAATCGCCCACGTTCCCGTACAAGTCATGCAGTGTGGTGACATCCTGTTCATCGGCCTGCCTGGTGAAGTCTTCACCAGTTGGGGCCTTGAAATCAAGCATTGGTCGCCCGCGAAATTCACAGTTGTTGTCGAACTTGCGAACGGTTATTTCCAATACATTCCGACGACCGATCAAGCCCAACGCGGCGCCTACGGCGCGAAGCCGATCCTCTCCCGCGCCTTGGAAGCGGAAGCCGGCCGCAAGATGGCCGACCGCGCCCAAGTCATGATGTACGAGATATTTAAGAAATAATTTTCCATATTCACAAACACTCACAAGGGCTGTTGCACATCATGTCGCAACAGCCTTTTTTTGTATATCCATGTCAGCCTCGGAGAGGCGTCATACGAGTAACCCCAGGCGAAGCCTGGGGACAGGCCGTCTTCTAACCGACAGCCTCGAAGAGGCTGAATGTGAGAGAGTTGCACATCAAGCCATTTCACATTCGTCCTCTTCGAGGCCGTGTTTTCTTTTCCCGCCTCACCTCAGGCTTCGCCTAGGGGTATGACGTCTAAATATATGACGTATCCGCATCTCTATCCAAATCGGTAAAAAACATGATTTATGGCGAATGCTTCTTTGTAAATTCAATCTTCATATCTTATATTATCGTTATTGATTCTATTGATTAGTTGCCGAAACTCGTCCCCAAAAGAAAACGACAGGGATACGGCAAACGGCTTCAGAAGGCTGTGAAACAGGAGGAGACTTCATGAAAAAACTGACGGCCGACGACATCATAAAACTACTGGCGGCGCCGGAAACAGACCGCATGGAATTCAAGGAAGCGAAAAACGCTCTACCACAATCCTTTTGGGAGAGCTATTCCGCCTTCGCCAATGCGGATGGCGGCCTCATTCTTCTAGGCGTGAAGGAGACGGATGGCCAATACCATATACAAGGCGTGGATGATGCCGAAAAGTTGATGCATGAGCTTTGGAACAGTGTCAACAACCGCCAGAAGATCAGCGCGAACATCCTCTTCAACCGCTGCATCTATGCGGTCGATTGCGTCGGCAAGACAGTGGTCGTCGTGGATGTCCCACGGCCTTCCTGCCATGACCGTCCTGTCTTTGTCGGCCCCAATCCCTATACTGGTTCTTATCGCCGCAATGGAGAAGGCGACTACCGTTGCAGCGAAGAAGCTGTGGACGCCATGCTGCGCAACCGCAGTCACGAAGGCGGTGACCACCAAATTGTCGAAAACCTGACGATTGCCGATTTGAATCAAGACACGCTTCGCCGATATCGCAACCGATTGCAAATGCGACGTGAAGGGGCTCCATGGAACGAAATCGAAATCGAAGAACTCCTGCTCATGACCGGCGCGGCGAGACGTGACGAACAAGGCATTGTACGCCCTACGCTCGCCGCCCTGCTCATGTTCGGCAATTTCGGCTACATCGTCGGCGAATTCCCGCACTATTTCGTGGACTACATTGAACGGCTTGACGACAATCCACGCTACAGCGACCGCATCTCCCCGCTGACCGCTGACTGGAGTGGCAATCTCTACGATTTTTATTCTCGGGTGGCCTCACGTCTGACAGCGGATGTCAAAACACCGTTCGCACTGGACAAAGAGATGTATCGCATTGACGACACACCAATCCACAAGGCCATTCGTGAATGTCTGGCCAACACACTCGTCCACGCCGACTTCTATGGACGTCGCGGCATTGTCATTGAAAAGCGTTTTCGGCATATCACCTTTTCCAATCCGGGCATCTTCCGTGTTCCATTGGATGTCGCCATCGCCGGCGGAACCAGTGATGCTCGCAACGACGTTCTCTTCACGCTCTTTGCTCTCGTCGAAATCGGTGAGAAACTCGGGACGGGTCTTTTTCAGCTTTTTGCCTTGTGGAAGGAGCACGGTTGGCCCGAACCGCAACTTCAGGAACAGTTCGATCCTGAACGCACTGTTCTTACGCTTGATTACAATGATCCAGAAGACAAGGCTGGAGAAACGAATCGTGGCATAGAAAATCAGTCCAACGACATAGAAAATCAGCCCAATGGCATAGAAAATCAGTCCAACGGCATAGAAAATCAGTCCAACGGCATAGAAAATCAGTCCAATGGCATAGAAAAAACGCCACAAATTGACATAAAACAACAACAAGACAGGATTTTGTTTTGTCTTAGTGAAGCCCCCAAATTATCCGCTAAAGAACTAGCTTCTGATTTAGGGCTTTCAGAACGTACACTGATGCGTCGTTTAGCGGAATTGCAGAGTTCAGGTCGCCTCCACCGTGTCGGTCCAGACAAAGGCGGTCATTGGGAAGTGCTCGACAAAAACGACGAGAGTATATAGAAATCCTCTATCAGTCAGCAACTTCAAGACTGACAAGTAAATTCAAAAGGCTTTTGTTTGTCAAAAAGTTTTGCAACGGCCTCTTTTTGCATGTCTTGTCTATCAGGCCAGCCATTCCGCCAGATGCGCGGCGACGAAGGCGTCGTCGTGCAGATGCGGATAGGCGTCATGGACGCGCGTGATTTCCTCCGCTTGACTGGGCGACAGTGTCTCATTCGGATCAAGACACCATGTTCCAGGCAGAAGTCCTTGACGTCGAAGCACTTCATGAAGGCCTGGAATGCAGCCTGCAAAACCATGCTGCGGATCGAAAAACGCCGCGTTACTATCCGTGATCTGCACGGCAAGCGACAGCAATTCCGGCGGCACAGCCGCCTGTGAATCAACGATTTCATGGACTTTGTCCAAAAGTTCAACGGCCTTTTTCGTCCAGACGGACCAATGGCCAAGCAGGCCGCCTTTGATCCGCAAACGTTTACTAGAAACACGATATTCCGTCAGCAAATCAATGAGCAGATTGTCGTCGTTGCCAGTGTATAAGGTAATGTCGTCGCGGCCTGATTCCGCGACGGCGCGCACGACATCCAGCGTGAAATAGCGGTTGAACGGCGCGATCTTGATGGCGAGAACATTTGGAATCTCGACAAATTCCCGCCAGAATTCAAATGGCAACATCCGCCCACCGACGCTCGGCTGCAGATAGAAACCGATGATCGGCATGACCTTCGCCACTTCGCGGCAATGATGGAGCATTGTTTCGATTGTATCGTCTTTGAACGCGCCCATGGACAGCAACGCCGCATCGAATCCGCAGGACGCCTCGAATTCCGCTTCCGCCACGGCTTGTTCCGTTCGTCCGCAGACACCGCCGACTTTCAGAACACGACGCTCTCTGCGGTCGCACCATTCATCGATGAATTGTCCTGTTTCGCGGATCACACGCTGAAACAGATTGATTTTCGGATCGCGAATCGCAAATTGCGTGGAATGAACGCCGACGGCGATTCCGCCAACGCCTGCGTCGATGAAATACCGCGCCAAGGCACGTTGGTATCGCGGCGCGAACTGCCGCTGTTCGTCCAATGCCAACACCATCGCAGGAATGACCGTTCCCTTGCGAACCGTTGAAAGCACAACTGAATCGATGTCGCAAATCCGTTTCATCAGAATTTTCCGTTACTGACTTCGTAATGAGTTGGTTTACCGATGGTTACACCACCATCCATAATCCATTGGGCTTGCAGGCAGACCATGTCCTCCAGCCCGATGCGCGGCTTCCCCAAAAGCTCCTGCATCTTGCCTGAATTATTCAGAAGGCTCAAATCGCCGGCGGCATTCTTCACAAATTCAATTGGACGGCCCATGATCCGCCCCATCGCCAACGCCGTTTCCTCCACGCCAGCCTGTTCAGGGCCAGTCACATTCAAAATCACCCGTGGATTGTCCGCAAGTTCCAGACAGCGGAGTGCCGCCGCATTGGCGTCCCCCTGCCAGATGACATTGAAAAAACCGACGGAATTATCGACCGGCCTGTCTTCCCAAATGGCCCGGCCGATGTCGTGCAATACGCCGTAACGCAAATCGACAGCATAGTTCAGGCGAAACAGCAACAGCTTCGTCCCGTTCTTTTGGGCGTAATATTCGAAAATCCGTTCACGGGCAAGACACGACTGCGCATATTCACCGATTGGCATGGGCGGCGTCTCTTCCGTGCAACCGCCTTCCGCCGCATGGCGCAATGGATAGATGTTGCCTGAGGAGAAAACCACAAGTCGGCTGTCCGCAAAATGTTCCGCTACGTTGGCGGGAGCCAGGGCGTTCATCGCCCATGTCTGCGGTTCATTGCCGTCGGTACCGAATTTGCGTCCCGCCATGAAGATGACATTCTTGATTTTCGGCAGTTTTTGGACTGCTTTGCGATCCAGCAAGTCACATGGTATTGTCTCGACACCATGGGCTTCCAGTTTTTCACGTTCGCCCGCTTTGGAAAAACGCGCCACGCCAATGATCCGTTTGCAGACGCCCGCCGCCTCCACGGCGCGTTTCGCCTGCATGGCCATCGTGACGCCCATCTTCCCTGCGACGCCTAATATCATGATGTCGCCATCAAGCCGTTTCATCATCTCGATCAATGCGGGATGCGGTTCCGACAACAACTGTTCCAATTCTTCTTCTGTCGCGATTCGATCTGGTATTTTCATGGTTTGTCCTCCAAATTTCATTACCTTAATAACGTATCGCCGATTTCTCTTTTTTAAAGTGGAGGCCTCTATTGGGGCAAATTTTTCCTGTCAAAGACCATTTTTTATCTTTAACAATATTTTACTTTATTTGACAAAATTATTTGACAAACCCACAAAAGGGATTATCGTAACTATTGTACCAACTAACGAACAGGCAGAATCTCTGTCTTCAATGCAAACTACAGGAAAGATTTGAACATGAAAGAAAAGCAAGCTGAATTTTTGTCGCGTTGCATCGAAAGCTACAAGGCGATGATGGGCGGCATCTCCGGCACGAAAATCGCGGACTTTTTTAATGAGTTCGGGCTTATCGACTATTTGCTGGAAAATTATAAAGAGTTGCATGAACTTGATGACCAACAACTTCTGACAGAAATCAAACAATATCTGGATCAAAAGGGGGCTTGATGCAAATTTACCACAGCAACACAACGGAAATCGTCGTTCCCAAACTCAAAACATCCGCGCGACATGGTGATTTCGGCTCGGGCATCTACATGTACGAAGAGAAGGAGGTGGCACGGCTACGGGCAACCCTTCTTGCCAGACGGGAGGCCCTTCCCTATGGAATCATCTCGATTTTTGAGACGCCTATCGGCCTAATGAACTATTCGGCGCTTCGCATCAAAAAATTCAAAAGGCCCTGTAACGGATGGCTTGATTTTATCTTGAAGAACAGGCGGAAACCGCGCACGGCCCATTCATACGATATCGTCTCAGGCCCGTCCTTGGACGAAAACGCATACGCCTACCTAAACGCATTCGAAAGCGGATTCATGGAACGAGACGAACTCATCGACGTGCTGAAAAACAGTCATTTGCCCAACCAAATTTTGTTCCATACCGCTAAATCATTGTTGTTTCTTGATTTTTCAGGAAAGGAGAAAGTGCCATGCCCCAAAAAGTGACACAAGAAAACATCCATCTGTTCATTCCTGCGAAAGTCGGAAAAATCGTCTCTCACATGGAACGCGACATGAAAATCGACCTGAAAGAAGCCTTGCTGGCGTTCTACCGCTCTCCTGTCTATCGCATGCTGGAAACGGAAAGCACCAAGCTTTGGTATGACAGCGGCGAGCAGATTTATGAAGAATATCAATCCAATGGACTTGTTGGGAAAATTCTGAGAAGCAGTCCAAAACACAGCATGCTAGAGCCTTACGCGGCCAAGATCTTGGCATGGCGGCATCAGGGGATGGCGATTCGAGCCATCGCCATGAAACTGGCCCTGCTCGGCTGCATCACCACCGCGCAGAACATCTGGTTTTTTCTCAAACAGCATTATGGACAGAACCCCTGCAAACACAATAAAAGAACGGTATCTTGATTCTCTTTTCAACAACCACGAATGGACACGAATGGACACGAATTTTTGCAAACCACAGATTACGCAGATCACACAGATTTTCACTAATAGCCTCCCCGCAGGAGCCGACAAAACCAGAAGACTTCAGGTGTGAATATGAAATCTTCAAAAGGAAAGACTTCCAACGGCTGCCTGCGGCTCGGCGGTTCGTCACGCTTCGCGCAAGTGCAAACGACGTCATGCGAAAGCTCATACTTCATGGTCTGTTGGCTCGGTGGTTTGAATGCGCTTCGCGCAACAGATGGAAGATATATTGAAAAACATTGAGAAAAACAAGAAAATGAACTATAGTAGGACAGAATTGTCATAGATTGACTCATTACCATTCACCGTTCAACATGTTTCCAAATCACGCCATGAAAACACTTTCGACACTTTTTCTGATTGGTCTGGCCGCATCCGTCAATGCATGGGAATACGACTTCGTCAACGGCAAGCCGTCATTCAACACCTATTCGGAAAACAACGATCCCAAAGTCTGTTATACAGAATACGCCGTCAATCCGCAGACAGGCAAACAGGCCCTGCATGTCATCTGTGATACGACCAACCGCGGCTGGATGCATGTTTACAATCTGGAGGCCAAATCCATAACGCCTTTCAAATACGGTAAATGCACCGTCAATCTCTCCACGACTGGCCCTCAGAAAATCTTCCAATTCGGCATGCGACCCATGGATCGGGACAATGAAACGTTCTACTACTTCCAGCCTGTCCGCCTGAACAAGGCAGGGCAATGGAGCCTCGTTTTCTACATCAACAACGTCAACATGAACTACCAGTCCGTCGTGAAACACGGCCCAATCGCCAACGGCGTCATGGACTTCCCGCTGAACGGTGGCATGGGCGTGACATTCAGTCCCATGCGGGACAGCGGCATTTGTGATTTCTATCTGGAATCCGTTCATTTCCAAGAGATTGAAGAAAAAGACATGCCACCGGCGTTCATCAAGGCAACGACGTATGACGAAGTGGAAAAACAATTGGCCAAATTTCCGCCGCGCTGCGAAGACATCATGTCGCGAACATTCGCGCTTTCCGGGCTGGATTCGCTGTTGATGGTCGCCAATTCAGAGGACAGCGATGTCGTCGGAAACTACTATAACAAACGTGTCAAGAGGGTAATAGACGAAATCAAGGCATGGAATTCACCTGTTCCGAAGCTGTGGAAACTATATAGTTCAGGCATTCTTGTAAAAGCAGGCGGAAAAGTGCTCGCCTTCGATGTCAACTGCGGCGTCGAATGGGAATACACCAACAAGAACCGCCATCGTTATAAGCTCAATCTGTCCGACGAGAATCTGGAGGCGTTGACCGATCTCATCGACCGCAGTTACCACACCCATGAGCATTCCGACCACACAGGATATGACCTGCTGCAGAAACTTGTTGCGAAAAAGAAACTCGTCTTCATGACAGGCAACGCCATAAAATACTACAAATGCGAGAATTACCCCAATGTCATCCGTGCGGAGAAACACAGCGAACCGGGCTACTGGGTGTTCGACAGTACGCAGAACATGGGAAAATACCGCGTCCAGAACACGGCATTCGTCGTCGAACTTGTTCCAGGCACGAATCTGCTTGTTCGCGGCGACATTTACGAGCCGCCGGAAGTCGTCCGCATGTGCGAATACTTTCAATCCCAAGGCGCCTATGCGCACTATGCGTCCGTCTCGCCTGGAGCGGGCATCCTGCCGGAAGCTCACAAGCGGTGGAACACGTTCATCATGTCGGCCCACGAATGGGAGTTCACGCATCGCAAACGTGGCGAGCCAGGCGTTGCATGTCAAAGCTTCTCAGGCAATTACAGCGGCATCTACAGCCCATACGTCAATCAAGGCTGCGGGGAAGTCCTCTCCTGGGGCGAATCCATCGAACTGACGCCCAGAGAGGAACTTCCGCAGAAGAAAAACTAGAAGGCTAGAAATCTAGAAGGCTAGAAGGCTAGGAGGCTAGGAACCTAGAAGGCTAGGAGGCTAGGAACCTAGAAGACTAGAATTTCACGGGCTTGCCGGACTTGCCGGAATCATACAGGGCCATGATCATCTTGTGCGTCGTCGCGTAGATGAGCTTGCCGCTGATTTCGGGCTCTTCGCCGTCTTCCAACGCCGCGTAGAAATCATCGATCTGCTTCGCGTGGGAGGCGCCCCAGTAGGACGGGCCGCCGCCGTAGTCGAACGTGTCGTTCGGATCGGGCTTCGCGCTGAACGTGCGACCGTCGTACAGCGTGACGACGGCCTCTTCCGCCGTGATCTTCACGAAACCGTATTCGCAATCGAGCGTGATTTCGATTTGGTCGTCGAAGCTGTAGTAGTTCATGCACCAGAACGACGCCTTCACGCCGTTCTTGAAAGCAATCAAGCCATCCGCACTGTCCTCCACATCGACGAGAGCGCCCGATGCGTTGTGGATATTGTGATGGTCGCGGTTCGCGATGGAAACATCGACATAGTCCAGATTGGCACCATTCTTGCCGTAGCCGATGAACCAGCACATGAGGTCGATCGTGTGGATGGCCTGGTCGATGATGGCGCCGCCGCCTTCCATCTTCCACGTGCCCTTCCAGTTGCTGCTCGTATAGTATTCCGGCTTGCGGCACCACGTGACATTGCATTTCGCTGCCTTGATTTTACCGAGAAGCCCTGAATCCAGGCACTTGCGGACAAGCTGAGAACCCGCGTTGTAGCGGTTCTGGAAGATGACGCCCAGCGTCTTGCCAGACTTTTTCTCCGCGTCGATCATCGCCTTCGCCTGCTTCATGGAAATGGCCATAGGCTTCTCCGTCAGCACATTGCAGCCAAGCTCCAAGGCGCGGACGGCCACGGGGCTGTGCAGATAGTGCGGCAGGCAGATATGCACGACGTCCAGTTTTTCCTTCTTGATCATCTCTTCGAAGTCCGTATAGACCTTCTTGCAACCGAACAGCTTGGCGCGGTCTTTCGCCTTTTCGATATCGACATCGCAACAGGCCACGAGATTCACGCATTCCTGCGATTTCGCGGGCATGCCGTGAAATGGCGAAATGCGTCCACAACCGATGATACCGACTTTGAACTTCTTCATATCCTTCTCCTTGAGTTATAGGTAGTTACAAAACTAATTAACTATTTTTATTTGGGAAACCACAGATTACACAGATTACACAGATTTTCATAAATTGCCTCCCCGCAGGCGCCGACAATCGCCATGAGGATCGATTGGCGGATTATGAAATCCAATCGAAAAGGAATTCCTACGGCTGCCTGCGGCTCGGCGGTATGAATCCGCTTCGCGGGAGCGGCAAGCCATCCATGAGCCATAAGCGATTGGCCATAAGCGAGCGAAGCTCTGGTTGGCCTCCGGCGCCAAGGCTGGTTGAAAATCACAGATTAAAAGCGTTATTTCAGGCTTTCTTTTCGCGTTCGTAGGCGATGACGTCATGGAGGATATCGTCCAACGTATGGGTGGGCTGGTATCCGATTAATTCCTTCGCGCGATCAAGCGACGGGACGCGGCGCAGCATGTCTTCGAAACCGTCTTCGTAGGCTTCGTTGTAGGGGATCAGCTTGATAGGCGAATCACTTCCCGTCAAGGACTTTACGCGTTCCGCCAACTGCATGATCGTCACTTCCTCCGCATTGCCGATATTGACGACGCGGCCTTTGGCGGCTTTGCATTCCATCAATTTCACGAGGGCGTTCACGACATCCTGCACATGCGCAAAGCAACGCGTCTGCGTACCGTCGCCATACACCGTGATCGGCTCGCCGCGCAACGCCTGACGGACGAATCGCGGCACGACCATTCCGTACTGCCCTGTCTGACGCGGGCCGACCGTGTTGAACAGACGGCAGATTGTCACGGGAAGCTTCGCCTCCACCCAATGGGCCAACGCGAGAAATTCGTCCATCGCCTTCGCGCATGCGTAGCTCCAGCGGCGGCGGCAGGTCGCGCCCATCACGGAATCGTCGTCTTCACAGAACGGGACCTTGCTCCCTTTGCCGTAAACCTCTGACGTGGAAGTCAGAAGGAACGGGCGGCGATAACGCGCACAGCATTTCAGGACGACTTCCGTGCCGCCGACGATGCTCTCAATCGTCCGCACAGGCTGGTCGATGATCAGCCGTACGCCGACGGCGCTGGCCAGATGATAGACGCAGTCCGCCTCACGGACGCAGTCATCGACGATGTCGCGGTTGTTGATGGAATCCACAATCAGCCGCAATTGGCGGCCGTCTTCCAGACCGTCCAGATTCTCATAGGAGCCGGTCGATAGATCGTCCAGCACAAGAATCGTATGCCCCTGCGACAGCAGGAGACGGCACAAGTGGGAACCGATGAATCCGGCGCCGCCGGTGACCAGAATTTTCATTGTCGTCACTCCAAAAGTAAAAAAAACTGCCAAACACCTCTTCTTCGCCCGGCCAGATGGGCCGTCCCGTGCGACTTTACGCACTTTTAACCGTGCTAAAGACTAGGAACTCACGAAATTTATGTTATGTTATCATTCTTTTGATTTTTTTCAATCTTCTTTACAACATAAACAACACATCGAGGCATCCCATGAGCGAAATTGACAACGAACAAATGAACAAAATCGTCGCCCTCTGCAAACGACGCGGCATTATCTTCCAAAGCTCCGAAATATACGGCGGCATCAATGGCTTCTGGGATTACGGCCCCTATGGCGCGCCTCTCCGCCGCGCCGTCGAACAGCTCTGGTGGAAATACATGGTCGAACAGCGCGACAACGTCGTCGGCCTCGACTCCACCATCATCTGCCATCCAATGGTCTGGAAGGCGTCCGGCCATCTTGACCAGTTCTCCGATCTCATGACGGACTGCATGGACTGCAAACGCCGCTACCGCGTCGATCAGATGGACGATCCCACCACCTGCCCGAACTGCGGCTCCAAGAGACTGACCGAACCGCGCGAATTCAACCTCATGATGAAGACGTTCGTCGGCCCCGTGTTCGACGAAGAGCATGTCGCGTGGCTGCGCGCGGAGACCTGCCAGCCGATTTTCGTCGATTTCAACACGATCCGTGTCGCCACCCGCCAGAAGCTGCCGTTCGGTATCGCGCAGACGGGCAAGGCCTTCCGTAACGAAATCAATCCGCGCAACTTCACGTTCCGCTCCCGCGAATTCATGCAGATGGAAATGGAATTCTTCTGCCATGAAGACGAATCGCTGAAGTGGTTCGACTACTGGAAAGACCAGGCCTGGAACTTCTACACGAAGATCCTCGGCATTCCGGAAGAGAAGCTCCACATCTACTGGCATGAGAAGCTCGCCCACTACGCGAAGCAGGCCCTCGACATCGAATTCCTCTTCCCGTTCGGCTGGGGCGAAATCCAAGGCGTCCATCACCGTGGCCAGTGGGACATGTCCCGCCATTGCGAATTCTCCAAGCAGGAGCAGGATTGCAAATATTTCGATCAAGACCGCAAGGAATCCTACTTCCCGACCGTCGTCGAATCCTCCTCCGGCCTCGACCGCATCTGCCTCATGCTCCTCTGCAACGCCTACGACGAAGACACCGCCGCCACGCAGAAGGAAGGAAAGGATGAAGACGTCCGTATCGTCATGCATCTTCCCGCGCGTGTCGCTCCTGTACAGGTCGCCATCCTCCCACTCTCCAAGAAGCTGGAAGAACCCGCTGAAAAGCTTTACCATTCCGTCCTCAAGAAATTCCGCGCCGAATACGACGACACAGGCTCCATCGGCAAGCGCTACCGCCGTCAGGATGAAATCGGCACGCCGTTCTGCGTCACGTTCGATTTCGACACGCTCAACGACAACGCCGTCACCGTCCGCGACCGCGACTCCATGACGCAGGAGCGCATCGCCATCGACCAGCTCGCCAAGTTCCTCGACGACAAGATCAATCCCGAATTCTAACAAACACCTATGAAAAAGCATACGATAGGCCTTTGGTTCTTCATCGCCGCGCTTGCGGCCAATCTCGTTGTCGGCTACCGTCTCCATTCGGAGGAGGCCAAGAAAACAGGCCAGGACGAAGTCTTCAAGCAGATCGACGTCATGATGGAGGTTCTCCAGTTGATCCGCAAAAACTACGTCGATGCGGACAATGTCACCTACCGTATGCTTTTCGAAGGCGCCATGAAAGGCATGACCAATGTTCTCGATCCCTTCAGCGAATATCTGGAACCACGTGATTTCAACACGTTGCAGGAAGAGACGGAAGGCGAATTCGGTGGCATTGGCATCGAAGTCGATTACGATGACGACTGCATCATCGTCATCGCCCCGATGGACGGCACGCCCGCAGAACGGGCCGGCATCCAGCCAGGCGACAAGATCTACAAGGTCGATGGCGAGAACGTCGGCGAAATCGGGCAGGAGGGCGCCATCCGCAAAATGCGTGGCCAGCCCGGCACGAAAGTCAAAATCTCCTACATGCGCGACGGCTTCGACGAACTGAAGGAAATCGAGCTGACACGCGCCAAAATTCCGATCATCAGCGTCACAGACGCGCGAATCATTCCGGACACCACCATCGGCTTCGTCCGCATCACGCAGTTCATGGAAAAAACGCCGGACGAACTGGAAGCGAAACTGCGCGAAATGTTCGCGGACGACAAGACAACCGGCCTCATCATCGACCTGCGAAACAATCCCGGCGGCCTCGTCACCGCCGCCGTCAAGATTTGCAGCATGTTCCTCAAGCCTGACACGTTTGTCGTTTCGCTTGAAGGACGTTCGGACAAGCATGTCGAAAAGACTCTCCGCGGCTACCAGTTCCCGAACAAGCCGCTCATCCTTCTCGTCAACGAAGGCTCCGCCTCCGCCGCCGAAATCATGTCCGGCTGCCTCAGCACCCATAAACGCGCAAAACTCTACGGCACAAAGACATACGGAAAAGGCTCCGTCCAGAACGTCATCGATCTCAACAACGGCGGCGCCCTCAAGCTCACGATTGCCCACTACTATGTCCAGCCGGACACCGTGAAAGACCGCAAGACCATCCACAAGCACGGCATCGTGCCCGACAATGTCATCAAACTCGCCCCGAAGGAAGTCGAAGACCTGAAGAAGTTCGATGACGAATGGCTCGCCGCCCGTGAAAAGGAAGACCTTACGGAAGCCGAACGAATCAAAATCGACAACGACTACCGCCAGAAACGCAAACGTTTCGACGTCGTCCTGAACGCCGCCGTGAAGGCGCTGATGGAAGACGCCGCCCAAAATAAAATTGAATAAATATCCGTCCCTTTAGTCCCTTTCGTCCCTTTTGTCACTTAAAAGGAAAAACCATGATCAAAGTCGCCGTCATCGGAGCCGCTGGCCGCATGGGCCGCATGCTGGTCACTCGTGTCATCGAAGATCCTGAACTCAAGCTAGTTGGGGCGCTTGAATATTCCGAATCCCCCTTCCTTGGGATGGACGCAGGACTTCTGGCGGGCAAGCCCGCCGCAAAAGTTCTTATCACCGCCGATCCGGACGAAGCCATCAAAGACGCAGACTGCACGGTCGATTTCTCCGCGCCGGGCTCCACGATGACCGTCGCGAAGAAAGCCGCCACGAAAGGCATCGCCATGGTCATTGGAACCACGGGCCTCGTCGATGAACAGAAAGCCGCTCTCAAAAAATTGGCGGACAACGGCGCGCGCATCGTCTTCTCTCCCAACATGAGCGTCGGCGTCAACTTGCTCTTCGCCCTTTGCGAAAAGGTCGGCAAGCTGCTTGGCACCGATTACGATATCGAAATCGTTGAAATGCACCATAATAAGAAAAAAGACGCGCCTTCCGGAACGGCCGTCCGCTTGGGCGAAATTCTGGCGGATGCCATTGGAATCGACTACGAATCGGATACGCGCCATGGCCGCGTCGGCCTCATCGGCCCGCGTACGAAACATGAAATCGGCATGCATTCGCTGCGTGGCGGCGACGTCGTCGGCGACCATACCGTCATTTTCGCCACCGAAGGCGAACGCATCGAACTGGCCCACAAGGCCTCCAGCCGTAATTGCTTCGTCAACGGCGCCATCCGCGCCGTCAAATTCCTTGCCAACGCAAAATCAGGCATTTACGACATGCAGGACGTTCTCGGCCTGAAGTAATTCCATCCATCCCACCATTATCAACCATTATGAAAAAGCACATCGTTCTCCTCTGCCTTCTGCTGACCGAAGCCGTTTTCTTCGCTTCACCATGGCCCACGACGTTGTATCTGGACGGCGGAGGACGATGGGACTTCCGCGTGCCGATTTTCTTTGAAAACAAAGGCGCGCAGGACATCGTCGGCGAATCCGTCACGGTGGCTGTTCCGCCAGACGCACCGTTCATCGGACAAGCCGCCGGCACGCTCCGCGTCGTTGATGAAAATGGACGCCAGCTCAAATTCGCCGTTGAAAACAGCGATCGTGAACTCATCACGGAAGACGCCGTCACAGCAGGCTGCATCCTCCATATCCCGCTAACGTGTTCGGCCAAAAGCAAAACGTCCTACTATGTCTATTATGGCAACAGCAAGGCATGGACGTCTCCGGATCGTTTGCAGACGTTGACCACCCTTGACTACAACGGCGGTTTTGAAAAAATCGCCAATGGCTTCCCAATCGGCTGGCAGACTTGGCAGACGGACGCCAAACACAAAGTCTCCCTCTCCACGCAGTCGCCCGCCAGCGGACGCAACTGCATTTTGGTGGAAGCCGCCGATGACGCGGATCCCACATGGTTCAAATGCAACCCGCGAGACATCGCCGTCAAGGCAGGCGCGAAATGTACGCTCACCGTCAAAGTTCGCGCTGAAAACGCCAAAGGCCGCGTCGGTTGGTTCGTCCATGTCGGCAATTCAAGCAACAGCATGATCATCAACGACGTACGCGAAGCCGGCGAAGGCACCTACGGATGGAAGCTTCTTAAAATCGACTTCACTGTGCCCGAAGGCGCCACACGCGTCCATACCGGCAGCGCCCTCTATGGCACAGGCAAAGTCTGGTATGATGATTTCAATTTCACGACGGACAAGAAAACCGAATGGACGGCTTTCTTCGGCGGCGTCGAAACGATGGAGCTGAAAGAGGAAGGACGTTTTGAATCCGACGACTGGCTTGTCCAGCGGCCCGGCCTGTTCGGCTTCGGCAAAAAACAGACCAACTACCTCTACCGCATACCAATCCGCATCTCGAACACGAGCGATCAGGCGATCCGCAACGGCCTCGCCTGCATTGATTTCAATAGCATCTGCCGCAACAAGAGCCGCCGCAACGCCGTCTTGACATTCAATGGCCATCCCATTGAAACCACGCCTCTTGGCTCATCCATCCTCTTCCCGGTCGCCTGCCCGCCGAAGACCAGCCAAATCTATTATGTCTATACAACGGAAAAAGAGCCTGGTGAGGACATTCCGAAAGAAGCGAAAAACACGCTTGGCAGCGAAATTCCTTCTGACCAACTCTACGTCGAGGCTCCCGATCCCACTGATACGGAACAATATGCGAAACTTCTGCTCTCCAACGTCAATCTCGTCCGCAATCCGTCTTTTGAGAGAAACGAAAACGGCACACCGCTGGATTGGGAATGCGCGGGCGAAAAAGTGAAAAACAACGGTCTTGTGTTCGGTCTTGCCGAACCAAGCTCCTTCGGCTTCCGGCATGCCTATTTCACCGTTCCGCAGGATGCGCCGAAAGACTGGTGCGGCTGGCGGCAGACCGTTGATGTCAAACCGAATACGCATTACATCTACGGCGCATGGGTCGCCTATGAAGATACGGATGTGTCTGTCGGTGTCCATGCACATCTCCTTGGCGCTGATTCCAAGGTCATTACGTTCCTCAACACCACCCAAAGCAAGGGGGATGAACACAAGTGGCTGCCCATGTTCAGTTTCTGCACGACGACGCCTGAAGCGAAAGCCCTCCAAATTCATCTGACCATGAACGGCCACGGCACCATCCGCCACGACGGCGTTCTCCTCGCGGAAGTGATGGAAGGTGTCACGGAGCCAATGGAAACGCGTCCCATCCACAAGAATGACATCGCCATCTGGCAGGTCAATCCCGTCGTCAAGACCTTCCGTGAAGATTTGCCTCCCTACATGTTTGGCGCACATTCCTTCTTGGGGGCCCTCCGCATCCGTAAGAACACGCCCGAACTGCTTTCCTTCTTCAACGTCTCGCTGGCCCGCAACGAAGAGGAGCCGTTGCAGATCGCCCTCCGCTCCGGCTACGCTCTCGAAAATTGCGAAGTCTCCATCGAAGGATTGGAGGAAACGGGCGTGAAAGCCTCCATCGGCATCGTCGGCTACGTGCCGATCGACCACAAATCCTCCTATTTTGGCTCCATGCAGGATGACTGGATTCAACTCTATCCGACCAACAACGGCAACTGCGACGGATGGGCCGGCATGTGGCCAGATCCCATCATCCCGACGAACCGTTTCACGCTCGTCGCCAACCAGACGCAGCCGCTTTGGATTTCGTTCAAAGCCCCAGCCAACGCCAAGCCCGGTGATTATCGCATTTATGTGAAAATCACCTGTGGCGACCAGCCGTTGTACATACCGGTTCATCTGGCCGTTTGGAATTTCACCCTCCAAAAGGATGCCACCTTCCCGGCCGTCTATGATTTCCGTTGGGACAACCGCTGGAACAAAACAGGCCTTACCAACCGCGAAGTAAGACGTGAAATCTATACCTTATATAAAGAAAAGAAAATCTGCCCAGACCACATTCTCGCAGATCCAGTCTTCAAATACGACAAAGAGACCAAAACCATCACAGCCGATTTCACAGCCTTCGACGAAGAGGCCGCATGGTATTTCGACGAAATGAAATTCCCTGTCGCCTACGCGCCCGGTTTCTTCTATCTGTTCGGCTGGGCCTACCCGCCCAAAGCCATCTTCGGCGAACAGCCGTTCGAAGGCGAATATCCATGGGCCAATGGCGAACCGCGCGACACGCTCCGTCCGCAATACGTCAAAAACTACCAGACCTGCCTGAAACTCTTCATGGACCACTGCCGCGAAAAAGGATGGGATGAAAAATTCGTCCTGTACATCTCCGACGAACCGCACTATTACCATAAATATGTCGTCGATCAGATGAAGGCCATCTGTTCCATGATCAAAGCTGTCGAACCGAATCTGCCCATCTATTCCTCCACATGGAACCACTGCAAAGATTGGGATGGTTATCTTTCTCTTTGGGGCGCAGGACATTACGGTTGCTTCCCCGAAGATGAAATCAAAGACAGAATCAAGCAGGGAGACAAATTCTGGTTCACGACGGATGGACAGATGTGCACGGATACGCCGTATTGCGCCATCGAACGCCTCCTCCCGCACTACTGCTTCAAATACGGTGCGGACGCCTACGAATTCTGGGGAGCCACATGGTTCACGCTGGATCCGTGGAAATACGGATGGCACGCCTATATCAAGCAGACTTCCGCGCCGCACATCAAGCCGTCGTGGACACGCTATCCCAATGGTGATGGCTATCTTATGTATCCGGGAATCGTTGAGTCAGACGGCAAACCCGTCAGCTCCATCCGTCTTGAAGCCGCACGTGACGGCGTTGAAGACTATGAATATCTCCAGAAGGTGAAATTCCTCTTCCGCGCCAAAGAAAACCGCCGCGCCCTCGAAGCGCGTTCCATTCTCGAAGAAGCGGAGAAACTCATCGACATGCCGTCCGCCGGCGGACGCTTCAGTTCCAAGATCCTCCCCGATCCGGACGCCCTCTACATCCTCCGCTACCGCATGGGTAATTTCATCAGCCAGTGATATAAGTCACAATGATGCAAATTGACAGGAGATAACATATGTATTTTTACAGATGTCCGCATTGTCAGAAGGAAGTCCAAGTGGAAGACAATATGGCAGGCCAGACGGTGACATGCCCGCACTGCTCGCAGCAGTTCGTCACTCCTGCCTTAAATGACATTCCAATGGCGCAGGTGAACGGCTTGTCGGCTCAGCCGCCACAGCCGGAAAGCATGGCCACGACATCTATGATTCTGGGCATCATTTCCTTCATCGGCGTGCCGTTTTGCGGTCTGGCAGCACTTATCACGGGCATCATCTCCACAAGCAAAATCAATAGATCGAACGGACTTCTTCTTGGAAAAGGGAAAGCCATCGCGGGTATTGTCTTCGGTTGTTGGAGCATTATTCGAATTCCGATTTTAATCATTATTGCAGCCATGTTGCTTCCCGCTATTCAACGGTCAAGAGAAAGTGCAAAAGAACTCATTTGCGTAAGCAACTTAAAATGTATTAGTTTTGCAATTACCCTATATGCTAGTAGTCACAAAGACTCCCTACCCACTTCAATTGAAGACATCCGAGGCTTCATAGAAAGCGACCCTGTCATGAAATTGATGAGTGATCATTCTACTTTGAAATGCCCAATTTCTCATGAAGAATATACTTTGCTTCCTATTGAAGCTAAAAAATTTACTGAAATCAAAGAGCTGTCAAAAACTACCGTTTTCATTTGTACAAAACACAAAAAGATTGATATCGTAGCTTTTGCGGACGGACATGTAGAAACGCGCCCTAGGAAAAACACCTCTCAACCATGACATTATCAGCCGAACAGATTTCCGCCTGATTCCGCTACCGCATGGGCAATTTCATCAGCCAGTGACGACTTTCGCGTCCAGCAGACTTCAGGCATAATAAAAACTTCATAGAAAGGGAAAAAACCATTTGATTTTATTTGCAGGCAGTATATTTTAGGTATCAGATGATTTTGCGTGAGAGATCCTTATTCGTGTCCCTTTGAGTCCCACCAACAAAAAAGGAGTCAACTATGAAAAAAGTGCTGCTATTCACCCTCATCGAATTATTGGTCGTCATCGCGATCATCGCGATTTTGGCGGCCATGCTCCTCCCCGCCCTTGCGAAGGCTCGTGAAAAGGCCTACGCCATCTCCTGCACATCCAACATCAAGCAGCTCGGGCTCGGATTCCTGCAATACACACAGGATCATAACGACATCCCCTGCTGGGGCATGTACCAGTCCGAACCGTCAGGCGTTCCGTACTGGTATGACTATCTCGCCCCTTATGTGGAAGGCGGCGCCAGTTCCAACGGCAAGATCGCCGGTTCATGGAACAAATCCATGAAGAGCTTCCAGTGCCCATCCGTCACCTATGATCGCGGCTATGGTTGCAACGGCATCGTCATTCCATGGGGCAATTACACCGCCACCAGCACCATTCGCAAACTCGGGCAGTATCCGAATCCCTCCTGGACGGATGTTCTGGCCGACGGCGCGACCTGTAGCGCAGACGTCGTCAACTACTCGACGGACGCTTCCAAGTGGCCTCTCCTCCAGACTGGCGTCACCCAATACCAGCTCACCTATCCAGGCGGCTCCAACTATACGCAGATGGACCAGTGGAACAATCAGGCCCGCCGCCCCATTTGCCGCCATAATTTGATGGTCAACACCCTCCTTCTGGACGGCCATGTCGAAGCCATCGCCTGGCGCAAATTCTTCGGACCGTTGCCCGGTGGATATCCCACCCAGTCCACAGATAACCATTGGGATCAATACTAATTCATTTTCAGTAATTTAAGGTAAATTTTCAACATCCCGCGCCTATTTCGGAAGAAATAACGCGGGATTTTTTTATTTTTTTCTATTGATATTTCTCAATTACCATTGTATATTGTGAATTGGAAGTAAAAATGTTAATTTTTCTCTTGGACTCCCAAAATCTAAAAACAAAGGAACCAAACATGAAAAAAGTATTGCAATTCACACTGATTGAGTTGCTGGTCGTCATCGCGATCATCGCGATTCTGGCGGCCATGCTGCTCCCCGCGCTGGCGAAGGCCCGTCAAAAGGCTTATGCCATCTCCTGCACGTCCAACATGAAGCAGCTCGGCCTCGGATTCCTGCAATACACGCAGGACAGCAATGACATTCCTTGCTGGGGCATGTTCGCCAACGATCCAGGCGGCGTCCCCTACTGGTATGACTACATCGCCGCATACGTCGATGGCGGCGGCAACACCTCCGGCAAAGTCAGCGGTGTCTGGACCAGCTCCATGAAGACCTTCAAGTGCCCGTCCATCGAAAACTCACGTGGCTACGGTGACCAAGGCATTGTCATGCCGTGGGGCAACTACACCTCCCCGGGCACCATCCGCAAGCTCGGCCAGTACAGGACGCCGTCGTGGACGTCCGTCTTCGCGGATGCGCAGCAGTGCACGTCGGACGCTCTCGGCGTGCTGGATCCAGAAAAATGGTGCGCTATGAACAAAGGCGCCGCGCATTATCAGTTCGTCAATCCGCCCATCAGAGATACCGACGACCAGTGGGGCGACTACTCCCGTCTGGCGGTTCCGCGCCATAACGGTCTGATCAACGCCGTCCTCATGGACGGTCACGTGGAAGCCGTGCAGTGGCGCAAGTGGTACGGCCCGTTGCGCAACGGCCACGCCACCGGCACCGCCGATTGCCATTGGGACGCTGAATAATTCACATTCCAGCGACACCCCGTCCGCCCCATGGACGGGGAATATACAGCCTAAAGCCATGTTTAAAGCTCTTCTCGCTTTGAACTTTTGGCTTTAGGCTTTATTTTTTATGTTTGTATTTTCGTCATTGACCAATCATAAACCAAAAACAGGAAAGCAAACATGAAAACGTATTGCATTGTCGGAACAGGCGGCCGTTCGTGGATGTACACCAACGCTCTCATGGGCGATTTCAAGGAATACGGGCAACTGCTCGCGTTCTGCGACCTCAACCAGGCCCGAATGGACTACTACAACAAGAAAATCAACGAAAAATTCGGTCACGCCCCCCTGCCGACATATCGTCATTACGATTTCGACAAGATGATTCTCGAACAGAAGCCGGACCGCGTCATCGTCACCTCCATGGACCGCACCCACCACTACTACATCTGCCGCGCCATGGAGCTCGGATGCGACGTCATCACGGAAAAACCCATGACGATGGACGCCGAAAAATGCCAGCAGATCATTGACACGAAGCACAAGACCGGCAAGAATCTGACCGTCTGCTTCAACTACCGCTATGCGCCTCGCAATACGAAAGTTAAGGAGCTTCTCGCGCAGGGCATCTGCGGCGAAATCATCTCCGTCCATTTCGAATGGCTGCTCGACACGTCCCACGGCGCGGATTATTTCCGCCGCTGGCATCGTGACAAACGCAATTCGGGCGGCCTGCTCGTCCACAAGGCGACGCATCACTTCGATCTCGTCAACTGGTGGATCAACTCCTCCCCCGAAATCGTCTTCGCCATGGGCGACCTCCGTTTCTATGGTCGTGAAAATGCTGAAAAGCGCGGCGTGAAAGAGTTTTACAACCGCGTCCGCGGCTCCGAAATCGCCAAGAAGGACCCATTCGCGTTGAAGGTCGATGAAAGCAATCCAAATTCCGAAATGATGGGCCTTTACTACAACGCCGAACATTGCGACGGCTACTATCGTGACCAATCCGTCTTCGGCGACGGCATCTCCATCGAAGACACGATGTCCGTCATGGTCCACTACAAGAACAAAGTGAACATGACCTACGCGCTGAACGCGTTCCTTCCGTGGGAAGGCTACCGCATCGTCTTCAACGGCACGAAAGGCCGCCTTGAATTCAACGTCGTTGAAAAAGCGTTCCTGACGAGCAGCGACGCGGAAGATCTTGTCATTCCGGGCATGCGTGAAATGGAAGACAAGAAGAATCTGATTCCGGAAATCATCTTCCAGCCGATGTGGGGCAAGCCGCAGGTCATCGAATACGACCAGGGCGACAAATCCGGCCATGGCGGCGGCGACTCGCGCATGCTGCGCGACGTGCTCGTTGGCGTGACGGATGATCCGCTCGGCCATGCCGCCGGCTACATCGACGGCGCCAATTCGATTCTCACCGGCATCGCGGCCAACCAGTCCATCAAGACCGGTCTCCCCGTGAAGGTGAAAGATCTTGTAAATCTCTATTAATTAGTTATCTAGAGTCTCTAAAGCCTCTAGTAATTAAGCATTAAGCATTAAGCATTATGAATTATGATCGTATTGCCTCCCAAGGATTCCATTGCGCGGAAATCGTCGCGAACGTGCTCGCGGAGACGCTGCTGAAGCGGCGTCCCGCGGATCGTTCGCTGTCGTCGGCGTTCTATGAACACCACGAATTCGGCTCGCGCGACCGCCGTCTCATTTCGGAGACATTGTTCTCCGTGCTCCGTTGGTGGGGATGGCTTAAGCATTTGGCACCGAATGATTTTCGCGAAGCGGTCGAACATCCGGAGAAGAAGACGGAACTAAGTTTCCCGCTGTCCGCCTTCTATCCGTTGTTCTCCATGGCGTGGTACATGGAAGGAAAGAACGAACTGCCGCCGGCTGCCACATGGTGGTTCGAAGAGGCTGGCCTTGAACGGGATGACATCAAATTTCTTCCGCAGGACGCCTCCGCTTTGGATCGCAAACGCTATCTGAAACCGTTTCTGCAAGACGGCGGCAAGTCGTTGCGTCAGATGGACTTGCTACCGGAATGGTGCTATGCGCGCATCAACGCGCCGCGCCCCGTCGAAGAGCTGTTGGAATGGTTGCAACATCGTCCGCCTGTCTGGCTGCGGCTCTATGCGGAGAAACCGGAGGACGTTCTCGCCGAACTGCGCGACAACGACTTCCGCCCTGCCCTCCATCCCGTCATGCAGGATGCCGTCTGCCTTGAATTCGCAGGCGGCAATCTGCGTGCGCTGCAGTCGTTCCGCAACGGAGCCTTCGAAATACAAGACATTGCATCCCAATGCGTTGCAATGATCTGCAATCCGAAGCCCGGCCAGCAGTGGTGGGATGCCTGCGCAGGCGGCGGCGGCAAGACGCTTCATCTTGCGTCGCTCATGCAACGGAAGGGAATCATCACCGCCAGTGACATCCGTGTTCATAAATTGCAGGATTTGAAGCTTCGTGCGCGCCGTGCGCAGTTCCCGAACATCCGCTGTAAAGAGTGGTTAGGGAAGGAAGTGCCGAGATATAACAATCACTTCCACGGCGTACTCGTCGATACACCATGTTCTTGTTCGGGAACATGGCGGCGCAATCCAGACGGCCGTTGGACGACGTTCGATTCCGACATCCAAGGCTTCAACGACCTTCAGTCGCAACTTCTTGAAAACGCCTCGAAGGCTGTCATGCCAGGCGGAACGCTCGTCTATTCAACATGTTCCATGTTTGCGGCGGAAAACCAAGCCATTGTCGAAGACTTCCTGTCACGCCATTCGGAATATTCGCTTGCACCGTTCACCTGCCCGCTGACCGGACGGCAGACGGATGGCATGAACCAACTCTGGCCGTGGGACGCGGACTGCGACGCCATGTTCACCGCCAAAATGCAACGCAAAGCGTGAACAGACGATTACCGCCAGCGCATTAACCCGTTGACCACCTAGTATTTATAAGGTAATAACCATGAAACTGTTTTCATTCACCGTCTCCGCCGCAAAGCCATGGCTGATGCTTCCCGTTGACAATGCTGGAAAGAAAGTCGATGTTACCATCACCTGCGGTGATACCGTCATCAAGACGTTCGACATGAAACTCGCCAACGGCAAAGCTGCCGATTGGTTCACGCCAATTCCCGTCGGCGCGTTTTCCGGCAAAACGCTGACCGTTTCCATTAACGACAACGCCGTCCACACACAATATTGCTATTGTGCCGCAACGCCTTGGCCGAAAGATCTTTACAAGGAATCGCTCCGCCCACGGACACGCTTCTCGCCCGCCCTTGGCTGGACGAACGACCCCAACGGCCTTGTCTTCTACAAGGGCGAATATCATCTGTTCTTCCAGCATAATCCATACGGAACCGACTGGGGCAACATGACATGGGGCCACGCCGTCTCGAAGGATCTCATTCATTGGAAGGAACTTGGAGACGCGCTCCATCCGGACAAATTCGGCACGATGTTCAGCGGCAGCGCCGTCGTCGATGTCAACAACACATCCGGCTTCGGAACCGCTGAAAATCCGCCCATGGTTCTTATCTATACTGCTGCGGGAAAACCTTTTACACAATGCATCGCCTATTCGTTGAATGGACGGACGTTCACGAAATACGACGGCAATCCTGTCGTCCCCAATCAGACGAACGGCAATCGCGATCCAAAGGTCTATTGGAACGAGAAGACGCAGCTTTGGACGATGCTTTTCTACGTCGGCCATCCAAATCAAGTCCATACGGTTGAATTCTGGACGTCGCCGAATCTGAAAGAATGGACCAAAGCCTCCGTCTATCCAGGCGATTGCAACGGCAACGGTTTCCTCTACGAATGTCCGGACTATTTCGAACTGCCCGTCGAAGGCACGGACGAGACGCGTTGGGTCGTCATCGCCGCCAACGCCGTCTATGCCATCGGCAAATTCGATGGAACAGCGTTCACGCCTGAAATGGAAAGACTTACTGGCACGCAAGGCTGCTCCTATGCTGCGCAGACGTATTTCAATGTGCCCGATGGTCGCCGCATCATGCTGGCATGGCTCCGCGCATACGCTCCGGGCATGCGTTTCAACCAGTCCATGTCCATTCCGCATGAGCTTGGCCTCGTCAAGACGGCGGACGGCATCCGTCTGACGCGCAAGCCCATGGCGGAACTTGCCTCGCTCCGCAGCGAACCGTTACCTGCTGACGCGACCGCCCTGCCGATGCCATGCGAACTCCATGTCGTGGCGAAAGACAACCAGTCGGCCTCTTTCAAAGTCGGAAGTCTCTCATTTGCAATCGATCCCGCCACTGCCAAACTGACCGTCAACAATCGCGTCTATGACTGGATTCCAAACAAACCGTTCGACGCGACGCTTTATTTCGACACAACCGCCGTCGAGATCTTCTCCGACGACGGCCTTGTCTATATCGCTCATGAAGCCGTCACGCCCGCCGTTGAGACACCATTCGAGGCCTCCGTCAATCTGGCCGTCACAGCATATCCGCTTCAATCCATTCTTCCCTAACCGCAAATCATTCATTTCATCCATTCGTTATTAGATGGTCATGATTCTCAACAACCATCCATAAAACCATCAACCTATGCAAAACTATTCCATTCGCAAACGCATTCTCATCACCGGCGGCGCAGGCTTCCTGGGCTCCCATCTGGCCGAACGCATGCTCAAAGACGGCCACGATGTGCTCGTCGTCGATAACTTCTTCACCGGCACGAAGGACAATCTGAAACATCTCATGGGCAATCCGCATCTGGAAATCATGCGCCATGACGTCACCTTCCCGCTCTATGTCGAAGTCGATGAAATCTTCAATCTGGCGTGCCCTGCGTCGCCTGTCCACTATCAGTTCGATCCCGTCCAGACAACGAAAACGTCCGTCCACGGAGCCATCAACATGCTCGGCCTCGCCAAACGTGTGAAAGCGAAGATCTTGCAAGCTTCCACGTCTGAAGTCTATGGCGACCCCGAAGTCCATCCGCAAGTCGAATCCTATTGGGGCCACGTGAATTGCACAGGCATCCGTTCCTGCTATGACGAAGGAAAGCGCTGTGCGGAAACGCTGTTTTTCGATTACTGGCGGCAGCACAAGACGCGCATCAAAGTCATCCGCATCTTCAACACATATGGCCCGCGCATGCATCCCAACGACGGCCGCGTCGTTTCGAATTTCATTGTTCAAGCTCTTCAAAACCAAGATATTACACTCTTTGGCGATGGTAGCCAGACACGTTCCTTCTGCTATGTTGACGACTTGATCGAAGGCATGGTCCGCCTGATGAACACAGGCGATGACGTAACAGGTCCTGTCAACGTCGGCAATCCAGGCGAATTCACCATTCGCGAACTTGCGGAAAAAGTCATCGAACTCACTGGGTCGAAATCCAAACTCGTCTTCAAGCCATTGCCGCAGGACGATCCCAAACAGCGCAAGCCAGATATCACGCTCGCCAAGAAACTTCTCAATTGGGAACCGAAAGTCCCGTTGGCGGAAGGACTTAAGAAAACTATCGAATACTTCGACAAACTGCTCGCAGGTAAATTTTAAACGAAAAGGAAAACGACCATGGGAAAATCCATTCTGATTCTGATTTTCTGCCTTATTCTCGCCGCCGGTATCGCCGGTTGCGCATGGATTGGACTCAAAAACCAAATCATCGCTATGGAGGAGGATGTCAGCGGTAAATGGGCCCAGATCGATAATCAGCTCAAACGCCGTAATGACTTGATTCCCAATTTCGTATCCACGGTCAAAGGCTATGCCGCGCATGAGATGAAGGCGATTGAGACCATCACCGCCGCCCGCGAAAAACTGGCCGCTGGCAATTTGTCACAAGCCGATCGCATGAAGGCGGAAGGCGAAGTCGGCGCCGCCATCTCCCGGTTGCTTGTCGTCTCCGAAAGCAATCCCGAACTGAAGGCCAACCAGAATTTCCGCGCTCTTGCGGACGAACTGGCGGGCACGGAAAACAGAATCGCCGTCGCCAGAAAAGATTACAACGACGCCGTTCGCACGTTCAACACGAAAATCAAGCAGTGGCCGGGCAACACCCTCCACTACGAGCAGAAGCCGTATTTCGAAGTTCCGGAAGCGGAAAAAGCCGCTCCGAAAGTGGAATTCTGATCATTCATGGACAATCCCTTTTCAGAGGAAAACTTACTGCAAGCCGCTAGCGGAAATATCGATACACTAGCGGCTTATGATGCCAACGGCTTCCTGCTGGTGGCGGATGAATCGGCAGAGGATTTCGCCAAACGCATCCGCCTCTTCCAGACCAATCGCCAAAAGTTGGAAGACGCCCTCCGAAAAGACGGAAAATACGATGCGGAAGGCATCATTGTCACGCCAGACGACCGCATCCCGAACACGCTGTTCGCCAAAATCGCCGAACACACAAAACGGCTCTATCGCTTTCAAATCGACTGGGTTCCAGGCTTTTTCATCGATCCATCGTTTTCGCTTCTTTTCGGAGGCTGCGCATTTTGCTCGTATCCGGATTTCTTCACGATGTTCATCATCCGCCGCACGTTCAAAACGCAGGAGAAATGGCTGATTTACAATCGCGACGAACTGCTCGCCCATGAACTCTGCCATGTCGCGCGAATTGCGCTTCTCTCCGAAGAGTTTGAAGAGACCTTCGCCTATCAGACGTCCAGTAGTTCCTTCCGAAAACTCATCGGCGGCATTTTCCGCAAACAGACCGACTCCTTCATGTTCCTTGGCGTCACATTCATCTTGCTGTTTGCGCAAATCCTTCGGACGCAATGGATTCACACCATGCCCATCTGGCCGTTCTGGTCATTGGTCGGGCTTGTTTTCGCATGGCTGCTGATTCGCCATGCGTTCCATTGCAGACGTTTGGGAATTGCGCAACGTCATATCGCCGAACTATTTGGCGCAGAGAACGCGTTTCCCGTCATGTTCCGTTGCACGGATGAGGAGCTCCATCGATTCGCCTCCACGCCTCCACATACATTGAAGACAT
Organism: Victivallales bacterium; assembly: GCA_017548425.1. Taxonomy (GTDB): domain Bacteria; phylum Verrucomicrobiota; class Lentisphaeria; order Oligosphaerales; family Oligosphaeraceae; genus UBA1407. Next base: position 7,003 of record JAFZAB010000130.1, on the reverse strand, counting down.
GGATTTTGGAACAGAGCTCCCTGCGGTGGCAAATCATCCGCAAGCGGTTCCCGCTTCGCGGAGCTGAAAGCTGAAAGCCTAAAGCTGAAAGCAAATGCAAGTTGTTCGACCAAGCTTTAAGCTTTGAGCTTTAAGCTTTAAGCTCTATGATCTGTCGATCATAGCCAATTTGCACACGACCGTCCGTTCCCAATATCGAATGCGCGGTTTCGATGGCATCTTCATAATGCTCAAGGATTTCGCGGCCATGATGGATGAAAACAAGCCGTTTCACCTGTGGACGTTCCTTCACGAAACCACACACATCTGCGACTTTATGGTGGCCCGTCTCCATCAAGAACAAATCGCAGCCATCATCCAGCCATTCCGTCAATTCCGTGATGGATTTCACATCACCTGAAAACACGATCGTTCTACCTTCCGCCTGAATGCGGAAGGAGAACGATTCCCGCGATGAAATATGGCCGTTTCGCAACGCCTCCACGCGGACGGCGCCATCGTCGAAAATGATGCCTGGTTCAATCACTCTGTCATTTATCGTGAAATTGTTTTTGAAGCCGTTTTCCATCTCCTTCATAAGTTCCAATAGGGCTGGCTAAAGTCGTGAATTCGGCAGTAATACCTCCACCGTCTTGCCTTCCATGCTGCCGATGTTCCGCGAATCCAGTTTGCGCAAACTCCACAGCAATTTGGCAAGACCTGCCACGTGGTCGATGTGGGGGTGCGAAATGAAAATCGAACGGATAGCCATCAGATTCAGCCCGAGCAGATAGGCCGTGTGGCTGCACGACTCGCCCGCGTCAAACCAATACAGATGGCCATTGACGTCCAACGCCCATGAGACGTGATTCCGCCCATGCATCGGCTCCGTTCCAGAACATGTTCCTAAAAGATAGATTTTCATAATTTTAGCCAAAAGCTTAAAGCTTAAAGCTTAAAGCAAATGCAGAGTCACTGGAAGCTCAAAGCTCAAAACTTAATAACAAACATAAAAAACGTGAATAACAAAACATACCTTAAAAGCCTAATGTCTTATGCTTTAAGCTTTTAGCTTTTGGCTTCTAGCTCCGTCCTATCGGACGGTGGTCAGCCGTTTTACCAGATATTCTTCATACGCGTCCAGATCCACCCAATCCACGGCCGCCTTAATCGGCTTGCCTTTCGGCGTGTTCAACCGCATGACGCCGCCGTCGTCGATTTCAATGTTGACGGTCTCCATCTTCAGATTGTCGTGAGTATAGGCCAGATAGACGGCCACCGTATCAAATAGCACGGAACTTTCCGTCTCGTCCGTCTGACCGGGCTTGCCGAGCCAATGGCGATAATTCTCCACAATCATCTTCGCGACAGGCGATTGCGACTCCTTCATCCGCTGGTAGCGTTCGCCTTTCAGACGGACGAAGCCGCATGTGTCCAATGGCGTGATCGTGACGGATTTCCAATTTGCCGAAAACACCGTCTGTGCTTCCGGAACTTGGCATTTGACGTTCCATTCCGCCACGGGGCCGTTCACCTGATCATGTGCATACCCCTTGTAAACGGAACCCGCCATCGACACAAGATGCGTCTTCGCACAGAGATCCGGCCGCCGCAAGCAGACCTGCTGGATGTTCGCCAACGGTCCGATCGTGATCAGCGTCGGTTCGTCCGATTCCTCCAACGCGGAGATGATCGCATCGACGCCGTCGAAATACACGGGGCCCGGATACATCGTCAGATCATAGTCCGCCGCCCAGCCCAATTGCCGTTTCTGCACGGCGTTCACGGTGCTGTACAGACCGATGGCGATCGGCACGTCCGTCCTGCCAAGGCGTGTCAGCATCTTCGCGACGCATTTCGCCCGCAACAGCGGATTGCCCGTCGCCGTGCTGACTAGTTTCAGATTCAGTTCGGGCGAATTGACGAGCATGCCGAGGGCCCATGTGTCATCGATGTCGCCGACGATATCCGTGTCCAGAATCACATCCTTCGGCTGGACGGCCTGTCCGACCGCGAGGCAGGAGCTCAACAATAGTGTCGAAAGCAAATTTTTGTGCATTTTCTTTACCTTATATAAAATAACATATAAAATAACGTCATTTTCACGCCCTTTCCGCAGGGCCAATCAAGACAATAGACATGAAACGGCAGAAAAATCAAATTATTTAAGATTTTTTTACATTTTTCTCATTGCATAATCTTAAAGGAGGATTAAATTAGAAGTTGCGACATTAAGTTTTAGTTAATTTCATCAATAAACCACAACAAATCCCTTCTTTAGGAGGAAAGGACAAAATGAAAAAACTGTTTACGCTGATTGAATTGCTGGTGGTCATCGCCATCATCGCAATTCTCGCCGCCATGTTGCTGCCGGCCCTCGGCAAAGCCCGTGAAAAGGCTGAAGCCATCTCCTGCACATCCAATCTGAAACAGATCGCCATGGCCATGACCATGTATCTGACGTCCAACAAGAATACCTTCAATTATGTGGCTTCAGCTAATAATCTTACCAGTTCTTCTACAATTGGCTATACAAAAGTCTGGTTCCACGCCGTCTATGAAAACGCCGGCGAAGAAAAGCTCTTCGTATGCCCGTCGTACGAAAAATCAGCCGCTAGTACTTCTTCTGGCGTATTTTATGGTTATTTTGTTAATGGTACGACAATTAATGATAACAAAGAACATAGCCTCATCAATCCGTCTTATGGCTTGAATTGGACACTTCATCGTACCAAAGGTTTTAAAACGAGCAACATCCGCAAGCCGTCCCAAGGCGTTTATTTCGCCGATGGCGACGCCTATGATCTCGGTGGCGAATGCTATGTTGACAGCGCTCTTGATGCTTACGGTTTTACCAGGAAAATCTGCCGGGCTGGTGTCGGCAGCTATGCGGCTGGTGAGTATTCGAATGTGTCACTGCATGGACAGAATCGAAACATCGCCTACATCGACGGTCACGTTGATTCGCTTGATTGGCACGCCTGCCGTGTGAGATATGGTTATAAAAAAGAAGGTGATAGCAACGTCATAACGAAATTTGGCGGTTCCATGCGCTATGGTTACAAGGACTTGACGGAAGATTAATTCTGTCCTTATAGGAGAATAGAACAATGAAAAGATTATTTACATTGATTGAACTTCTGGTGGTTATCGCCATCATCGCCATTCTGGCTGCCATGTTGTTGCCGGCCCTCGGCAAAGCCCGTGAAAAGGCCGAAGCCATTTCCTGCACATCCAATCTGAAGCAGATTGCCATGGCCATGACCATGTATCTGACCGCCAACAAGAACACCTTCAATTATTTTGCTTCTGCAAATACGCTTTCCGCCACCGGTGGACAATATGGAAAAATCTGGATGCATGCCGTTTATGAAAACACTGGTGAAGAAAAGGTTTTCTCATGCCCGTCATTTGAGAAAACCGTAGCTGATGCAAGCAAAGGCGTGCAAGATACGGGTTATTTCGTCAACGGCACAACGGTGCAGGATAGCAAAGAACATAGTATGATTTATCCGACCTATGGTCAAAATCATACACTTCACCGCCTCAAAGGTTTTAAAACATCCAACATCCGCAAGCCGTCCCAGAGCGTCTTCTTTGCGGACAGCTACTACTGGAACTGCGGTGGCGAATGTGTGGTTTCATCAAGCAGTAATGGTCTTGACCCGCAAGGCTTTGTCAGAAGTATTGGAAGAGCGGGTGTTGGTAGCTACAAAGACGGTGATTATTCCGGCATGACCTTGCATGGCCAGAACCGAAACATCGCCTACATCGACGGTCACGTCGATTCGATTGAATGGCATGGCTTCCAAGTCAGATATGACAGAGATGGTGCTACTAAATATGGTGGCCCCATGCGCTATGGCACCTATGACCTGCAGAATGACTGATTAAGTCTTCTTTGTTTAATACGCGATTCTCCAGCAGCCTGATGGTAAGATATCAGGTTGCTGGATTTATTATTGTAAGGCATTAAATTATTCAATAAAAGCCGAATCTAGAATATTTATACAGTTCATTAGAAAAATCCATGGAGATGAAGATGAAAAAACTCTTTACATTGATTGAACTTCTGGTGGTCATCGCCATCATCGCGATTTTGGCCGCCATGTTGTTGCCGGCTCTCGGCAAAGCCCGTGAAAAGGCCGAAGCCATCTCCTGCACGTCCAACTTGAAACAGTTGAACATGGCCATGCTCATGTATGTAACCAACTACAAGAATGCCTACCCTGAGTGGCATGATTCATCGAATAATCTCAATACTTCCGGAAATACGTATGCGAAGATCTGGATGCATGCCGTTTATGAAAACAGCGGTGAAGAAAAAATCTTCCGTTGCACGACTTTTGAAAATGCCAGCTATGAATCCAACATGGTGAGCGGAAGCCATAAAGGTATCCATAATACTGGATATTTTGTCAACGGAACGACCATTTTGGACAATAAAGAACACCCTACTGTCTATCCAACCTATGGCTTCAATTATGAGCTTCATGTTCGTAAATTAAAAACCACGAACATCCGCAAACCATCTCAAGGCGTCATGTTCGGTTGCTCCTACTATTGGAACAGCGGGGGTTATTGCAATGATGCCATTGATGGCAGCGGCTACATTAAATCATACGGCCGCGTTGGCGTTGGTTCATATTCCGCCGGCGATTATTCCAATGTGAACTTGCACGGACAGAACCGCAACATCGCCTATATCGACGGTCATGTCGATGCAGTTGAATGGCATGGTCTTCAAGTCAGATATAACGCGGATGGTTCGACTAAATATGGCGGCTCCCTGCGCTATGGCAAATATGACCTGACGAATGACTGATTAAGTCTTCTTCGTTCATTTGATTCGACAAGCAGTCTGATGGTTATCCATCAGACTGCTTGATTTATATTAAAAGACAATTAAATTAATTTATATGAATTGAATCCACAATTATCAATGAGTCCATTAGAAAAAACCATGGAGAAAACGATGAAAAAGCATTTTACATTGATTGAACTTCTGGTGGTCATCGCCATCATCGCGATTCTGGCCGCCATGCTGCTGCCGGCTTTGTCCAAAGCCCGTGAAAAGGCCGAGGCGATCTCCTGCACATCCAACCAGAAACAACTTGGCATGGCTATGCTCATGGCTGTCGGCAACAACAAAAACGCCTTCCCTGAATTCCATAAAGGCGATGACAACGACCCTGCAAACAACCTTGTAAAAGGTGGTACGTTCGCAAAACCTTGGATTCATCATGCCTATGAAAACAGCGGTGAAGAAAAAATCTTCAATTGCCCGGTCTTTGAAAATAAAGACAGAATCGATAAAATGAAAAAAGGCACGCATCAAGGCGTGGACAATTATGGATATTTTGTGAACGGAACGTCAATTCAAGATACGAAAGAACACTCTATGATTTATCCGACATACGGCTTCAGCCATGTTCTTGACGGTAATGCCATGAAAGTATCCCTTATCCGCAAGCCAGCCCAGAGCCTCATGCTTGGATGCTGCTATTATTGGGACGGTGGTGGCTATTGCGGTGACGGTAACAATCTGGACAGCAATGGTTATCTGAAAGGATATTTGCGGTGTGGTACAGGTTCTAGTGTTACATCCGGTAATTCTAACGATGCCCTTTATCCTGATTGGGTCTGCCATGGAAAATCTTGGAACATTACGTTCATTGACGGTCACGTTGATGCCCTTGATTGGCATGGCCTTCGGATTAGGTATAGCAATGGCGGTGGGACTAAATATGGCGGAACGATGCGTTATGGTAAGTATGACCTGCAGAATGACTAATTAATTAAGTCTTCTCCGTCCATTTGATTCGACAGCAGCCTGATGGTGATCCATCAGGCTGCTTTTTTTGTGTTTGTAGATAGACCAACCATATGTGAAACAAAGTCATAAGAACGGTAAAAGCATGATTTCATGATTCATGCCTAGTTGATTGGTTAAAGTCATAAAAAATCATCAAGAATCATTATAAATCTTTATATATACTATATAAAATATTTTTTGTGGTATCTATTGACTTCTTCCATTGCCATGCTATGTTGTATCGATGACAAGATTGGAGAGGGAGGGGAGGATGGTGAGACAATAGGAAAATCGGCTATGGAAGAAGATACACAACGACAATTCAGTGCCTTGGGACAAAATCTCCTTGCAGGACAGGATGACCCCAGCGGGGATCCTCTCATCAAGAAAATCTTCAGCAATCGGGAGGTTCTAGCGTGGTTGGTGGTGAATTTCATCAATGAATACAAAAAGATCAGCATTCAAGAGGTCATGACAGCATACCTTCCGAACGCAAAGATGGAGATTCGCAAAATTCCTGTTCATGCGGGGGAGGTACAACCTGAAAGTGTCAGGACAGACAATGTAGAGGACAGACAACTAGCTGAACGGACGACGGTGTTCGATGTCGTTCTGCTGTTACCTGCTCCGAATCGTCCTGACCGATCGATCGGCGTGGTCATCGACATCGAAGTGCAGAAAAATGATTCACCTGGCTATCCAATTGAATCACGTATGGTATATTATCTATGTCGTACGATATCCAGACAGCGTGGTGTCACATTCACGGGGAGTGATTACGGAGATATCTGCAAATGCTATTCGCTGTGGTTCTGTCCAGAACTGGAAGAAGGCAAGTCGCCGTCCATCGACCACTTCTTCCTCGCAGGGGAGCGGGTTTACGGCGACGGCAACATGGATGCCAAGAAAGAGGACTACGAACTGCTCGAAGGTTACATCGTCCGGTTCAACGGTGACCCGACGAAGCCCGTGAACGACACAATCCGCTATTTGCAACTTTTGTTGACAGACATCGCCAGCCCGTTGGAGCGGCTGGATGAACTTCATAAGAAATATGGTTTAAGCAAAACCCGGGAGGCAGAAGACATGTGCAATTATTCACAGTATTTGGTAGAAAAAGGTATTGAAAAAGGTATTGAAAAAGGTATTGAAAAAGGTATTGAAAAAGGTATTGAAAAAGGTATTGAAAAAGATAAGTTAAATATTCTC
>JAFZAB010000129.1 GCA_017548425.1 Victivallales bacterium | reverse complement strand
TCCGTCATGAATGGTTCCGTCATGCATGGTTCCGTCATGCATGGTTCCGTCATGAATGGTTCCGTCATGTATGGTTCCGTCATCTATGGTTGTTGGTGGCGGCAAGACATTCAGGACTGGATAGATAGTCAACAGCAATTCATCGTCGATTAGGCGATAGACAGGTTTCTTGCGAGACAGTTTTAGGCTTTCAGAGAAAATGATGGGAATACCTTCCCCGCGTTTGTCCATCATGGTGGATCGTCCCGAATAGTTGCTTTCCTTCGGGATATTGCAACGTGACAGCAGGCTGGTGATGAGTTCATTTCGGGAAAATTGACGCAACGGCATGCTGTCGATCGTCATAGTATTTGGTATGGCTCCAGGCGAGAACAAATCCAGACGGTCGTCAAACATCTGAAGCCTGATTTTCGCACCGTAAATTGAGTAGTCACGATGTGCAACTGCATTTACAAGTGCTTCGAATATAGCGGCAAGTGAATACTGTGGAACGTCAACTCGCCCCGGATTCTTATAGGCCAGAATTCGCATGTTACGCTGGACGAATTTGCATGCCCTGAGCACTTGTACATCCAACGGGCCGACGATGTCTTCGGCATCCATTTGATACATTGCATTCCGTTCTGTTCCGCGATATGCCACCGCTTGAATGAACGCATTTGGCAAATGGTCTTCAGGATGTTCGCATGCCATGAGAATACCGCTGATCGTTGGATGCAGTTTTTGGCTTTCATCAACGGCGACCAGTTTCATTTTCAAGAGAAAATCCTTGTCATCCGTTGGAGAAAGAGGCGTTTTGAAACGCTTCCATAACTCAGGCTTCAAACAGTCTGTCGTGGCGGTTTCGACAATGCTCTCATCAAAACGAATAAGTCTGGATTGGCTTCGCTGTTGGAATAGGCGAGCCAGAACTTCTGGGGACATTTGACGTTTGGAGCTTCCCAATCGTTGTAGATATCCACCCGGGCTGTGATGGACAAAAAGGCTTTTGGGAATGTCAATGCGTATAACTGGCTTTTTCTTGCCAGAAGTATTGGACAGGTAGATTTTTCTTATACCGCAGAATAATTGTGGAGTGATGGAGTCGTTGCAGATAGCGCAAATCCACTCTTCTACATTGTCCAGACGATTGTTCGGAATACCAATGACAGTCTTTGTTTTGTCTTCCACACCCAACAGGATGATTCCGCCGAATGCATTGGCAAAAGCAGCCAATTCATCCGCCATGTCATGACGTGATGGCGAACTGATTTTTGAGCCCGTGAATGACAAGGTCTTGAACTCCAAGATGGAATCTTCCCCAAGCCCTATTTGGCTCTTTAGTTCATTTATTGAATCGAACATTTATCTGATCTTTATGTTTCTTTGACCAACGATATGAACAGTGGTCAGAAAATTTTCGTATGGTATTTATTTGATGCGTCTTGTTCTGTTTAACGCAGAAATGCGGAGATAAGGATATTTTCTAACATTTTAGAAAAAATAATACCATGTTGGATAAAATCAAGTAGCTATCAAAGAATGTCGTTTGTATAAGGTGTATTATATTAAGATAATGTTGTCATTTTGAAAAGGAGTGCTTAATCATGTTTTTATATGACGCGCATGTGCATACGGCGGAAAGCAGCAAATGCGGGAAATGGTCGGGGGCTGAAGCGGCGGAGGCCTACAAGCGGAAAGGCTATTCTGGCATCATCATAACGGATCATTACATCAACGGCAATACACGGGCGGACCGTACGGCACCGTGGGAGGAGCAGATCGCCGTGGCGACGGCAGGCTACAAGGCCGCGAAAGCGCACGGCGATGAAATCGGCCTGAAGGTGTTTTTCGGTTTCGAGGCGGCCACCGACGGGGCGGAATTTCTCACATACGGGCTGGATGAAGAATGGCTGTTGCAACATCCCGAAAGCGCTCAACTGCCGATGAAAGAATATCTTGCGTTGGTAAGGGAGGCAGGGGCGTTCGTCGTCCATGCGCATCCGTTCCGTCGGTCACGTCACCTCAAATGTATGCATCTGATTCCAGGCGGCGTCGATGCCGTGGAAATCATCAATTTCGGTAATCTAGATGCTGACAACAACTTGGCGAAAGTCTATGCGGAAACATACGGCCTGCCCATGACGGCTGGTTCGGACGCGCATAATTTCGGCGATATTCGGGATTTCGTCGTTGGCACGGAGACGCCGATTGAATCCGTGGCGGATTATATTGAATGCATCAAAGAAGGCAGGCTGAAGCTGCCTTCTTTGATGCAGAATGCTGAATGCTGAATGCAAGACTGGAGCTTCTAGAGCTTCTAGAAAATCTAGCGTTTCTAGAGAAAAATGAGAGGAATAAATATGAAACAAAAATGGCTTGTTATCTTGCTGGCAATCATGGTGTTAGACGCGTCAGCCGCCCCATGGCGCTATCCGCTGTATCTTGATCATAACATCCCCCATAAGCAGCGTCGTGCCATCATGATAACCAATAAAGGCGACACCGCCAGCGACGGCGACATGCTGTTCGTTCCCGTCAAGGAGCTTGGTCTGGCGGGAACGCCGTCGAAGGACATCCGCGTCGTTGACGACAATGGCATGGAGCTGATGGTTGCCATTCATCCTGAAGGACCTGCGTTGACGGAAGATGGCAGTGTCATCGTTCCCGTGAAGGCGGATGCGGGGCAGACCGTCACGCTGTGGCTCTATTGGGACAATCCGTCGGCATGGCCGCTACCCGACAAGCTCATGGCGCCGTTGAAGACGTTCACGGATTCCTTCGAAGACGGCAACGAAATCGCGCCGCCCGGATGGCGTTCTGCCATGACGGACGAGAAGCATGTCAATGCGCGGTCGGACACGGTTGCGCATAGCGGCAAGAAATCCGTCATGACGACGGTTCTGTCGGGAGCCGTTCCGACGTGGGTGCAGTTCGGTCGGACGTTCGCCGTCCAGCCGGGCAGCCGTTATGTCATGCGCTGCTGGGTGAAAGGTGAAAACATTAAGGGAAGCAATTACGGCGCAGGATTTTACGCGCATATCGGCCCGTCGGGCAATGTTGGGCGTGATCCGAAAAACGTCTGGAATAACATCGGCACGTTCGATTGGAAGCAGATTGAAATGACGGGAACCGTTCCAGACGATGCCAACACGATGAATTTCGGAACGGTCATGCACGCGACGGAGGGAACGGCATGGTTTGACGACGTCGAGCTGTTCTTTGAGACAAAGGAACAATTTGAATACAAGCTCGGCGATGTTGAAAAGATGGAAATTACCGAGGGAAAACATGTTACGTCATGGGAGATGGATGCCGAGCAATGGCCGGAAAGATATCTTCTGGCCGCCTATAACGTGACAGATGAGCCGATGACGGAACGGCTGTGCGCATTCCAGGCGAATCGTGTCGTCCATGCAAACTATCCGTCGTCGGCCTACAAAGTATTCGTCAACGGCAAGGCCACGCCGCATATCCAGGCGGGGGATGTTTTGATTTTCAAAATCGACGGCATCGCGCCGCGCAGTTCGCTGCCTGTTTCCATTTATCTCGCGAAAGACCGCCAGAATCAGATTTCCGATGCGCAAGCGGCGCAGAACAGCCTTATCCTCAGTGATTTGGAAGCGAAAGGCACATCGAAGATCGACAAGGAGGCGTATGCGACTTTTCTGGAATCGTCCGTCAATCTCGTCAAGAATCCGTCGTTTGAGACCGATGATGTATGGCATGGCGGCAAGGCCTGCCGCATGGAGGAGGGCGGCTTGTTCGGCAAACGCATGGGCATCATCGAAGCTGTGAATGGCCAGAACGGCTGGCATGGGCTGTATCAGGAAGTTCCTGTTAAGACGGGACATACCTATTTATTGGCGGGCTGGGTGAACAGCAAGGCTTTCTGCCGTGTCTGGGCGCATGAGTTTGAAAAGGGAAAGCCGTCGCCATACACGAACATCAGTGTGGATGTGCCTGGTAGCGGCTGGCGACCGTTTTCAACGGTTGTTACAGGAAAGTATCCGGACAGCGTTGTCGAAATCCATCTGTCATCGAATAAGCCGGATCGACTTGAATACGATGGACTTCTGCTGGCGGAGGTGCTGCCATTGTCCAAAGCGGTCATGGAGAGCCAGTCGGATCTGACGGCGAAAGCCATATTGCGGGCCAAGCAGGTCGATACGATTCGGAAAGTCTTTCCTGATACGCTAGTTGCGGATGAGCCTTGTGAAGCGGCGATATGGATGGCGCAGGGTGAATCGGAACCGTTGCAACTGGCCGTCCGCACGTCGGTTGATATCAAACGATTGTATTTTTCCGTCAGCATACCACGCGATGAAAACGGCAAGGAAGGGCCGTTTTTTGGGGGAATCCGCATGGGCACATACGTGAAGGTCGATTCGGAGAGCCGATACAATAGTTTCACAAACCTGCCAGTTTATGGATTGTGCGTGCCTGATAATTGCCTTCCTGATTTGTATCCCGATCCGCTGACGAATATCAACGGCGTGCAAATCGGCATGTTGAAGAATATGACGATGGGGTTCCATGTGCTTTTCATGACCAATTTTGGAACCAAGCCGGGCGTCTATCGCGGCGTGATCACGTTCAAGGACGGCGACAAGACGCTTTTGGAAGTTCCCTACAGCGTTACAGTCTGGGGATTCAGGTTGCCGCCGAACAAGATGACTGCCATTTTCGACAACCGTTTCTGGAAGGGATCCGAATACAAACGCTACACGCCCAGGGATTTGGCGGTCTATTTAAGTGCTTTCTGCAAGGTGAGTTTGGACGAAATGCCCGACCGACCGATTTTCAAATTGGTCGATGGAAAGGTCACAGCAGATTTCACGGAGTTCGACAGGGATGCGCATTATCTGATGAAGCAGTTGAATGCGGTGCCGCGGGCCTATCTGCCGATTTTCCGCGAACTTTTCGGCTGGGGGAGGCCGCCCGCCAACTTCCTTGGCGTCAAGCCGTATCCAGGCAATTGGCCATACGAAGGCGTTGACAGAGGGACGTTTACGCCCGAATACAAGCGCGTCTGCCAGGAGGCGTTGCGGCTCATGATGCAACATCTGCGGGACATGGGGCTGGAAGACCGTTTCCTCCTCTATGTGGCGGACGAGCCGCATGAGAACGTGCCAGGCATCAAGGAGCAGATGATCGCATTGTGCGATATGTTCCACGAAGCGTGGCCGACCGTCAAAATCTATTCCAGCACATGGCGTTACGTGCCTGAATGGCTGGGTAAGATCGACGTGTGGGGCATCGGTGTGCAGGGGCAGGTCACGCCCGAGCAGTTCAAGATCATGAAGGATGCGGAAGCTGAATTTCTGATTACGACCGACGGCCAGATGTGCGTCGATACGCCGTACAACGCCATCGAACGTCTGCTGCCGCTCTATGCGTGGAAGCATGGCTTGTTGGGCTATGAATACTGGGGGGCGGACTGGTTTACGCACGATCCTGTTCAATGGGGCATTCACAAAGTCCATTTCGAGTCTGACCGACCGGGCCACACGTTCCGGGTACGTTATCCAAATGCCGATGGTTACGTGATTTATCCAGACGATCCAATCAACAAGCCTTTCAAAAGCTCCATCCGTCTGGAGGCGTTGCGCGACGGCGTGGAAGACTACAGCTACTACACGCTGCTGGAAAAACTTGCGAACGAAAAGAACGACGCCGAGGCGAAGAAGATATTGGAAGACGTGAAGGCGATGGTGTTCATTCCGAACGCGGGCGGACGGAAATCCGAACATCTGCTACCCGAACCAGAACGCCTTACTTACCTGCGTTGGCAGGTAGGCGAAGCGATTACACGTCTTGTCCGCCAGCAATAAGCTGGAGGACAAGGGTTTAAGGCTTATGGCTTATGGCTAAAGGTGTTATGCTATTCATCGCTCTAGAAAAAACATAGCCCATAGGCCAGCGGCCATAAGCCATAAGCACCGCCCGCAGGGCGGTTTAGGGTTGGCCAAAGGTGAAAGAGTAGACGTCGGCGTCGCGCAGTTCGAAGTGGAGGATGACGGGGCGGTTGGCGAGAGACGTGATGTCCGGACCGTTTTGCCATGTCATAATCAATTCCAAATCATCGCCGTAGAGCGGCGTGCATTCTGCAAGCGTGAAGCCCGGAATCGGCTGGTTGTTTTCGTCACGGATTTCGCAGCGGATGTCGCCGGCGGCGGACGTGGAGGCGTTGAGCAGAAGCATCGTGTCGCCCCAGCTTAACGATCTCAAATCCAACGGTTTCTGATTCGGATTGAGGCGGTTGGCGAGCTGCCAGACATTCTTGTTCTGCATGTCGTAGTGCAGGCCTTTGTCTGTTTCGGAAACGACGGCGGAAAGATTCTTCGCGGCGGCGGAAGCGATTTCGTCGTCGGTCAGAACACGTTGGACAATCGCCATTTCCAGAACTTCACCGAGATACGGTTCGTTGGTAGTCGCCGTGGGCGGATAATCTTCTGCGAAACGGACGGGGCCAATAGGCGTGATCAAATCACCATGACCAGATTCGCCGCCTGTGGCATAGCGTTTGCCGTTCAGATACAAGGAGATAAGACCGTCGTTATAGGTTGCGACGATGGCGAGACGGCTACGGCTGAGCGATTTCCAATCGGGGCAGTCCGCGGCGTTCACACCGACTTCCATGCCGTCATACCAGAAGCGCAGGACGGGCCAATCCGATGATGCCGCACCTATCTGCATGTCCAGCAAGAACTTCCGTTCGCCAGGATTGTTCTTCCCGCCTGCATAGGAGGAGAACAGACGGCGCGGCGAGCCAGTCTCCGCGTTGTCAATTGTGATGGCGAATGTCACTTGCTTGCCGAGATTTTTTTCGACAGGCAATGTATAGACGCATGGTTGCAAGACCTTTAGAGCACGGTCGCCCTGCGGGCGGTTGATGATCTGCACAGGGCAGTCCGGCATGGCGTGCGGATTGGCGGTCGGCTTGAAGGTGATTGGTTTCATCGTGAAGCTGCCGCCGCTGTAAGGGGCTTGAACAGAGACAAATCCGTCCATGCGCATCGTGTGGCGGCGGATGCGGTTGGGAACGTCCGAATAATACGCTTCCGTGGAATAGATCGACAATTCATCGGGCGTGCCTGGAATATCAGAATGCGTTACGACGCAGCCACTTGCGGCCATGTTGTTGCGGTTGATCCAACGTTCGTGCTGAAGGCCGGGGCGGATGAACGCCTCGGACCACCGGTGGTAGTGGAGATCGTCGCGACTGCTCATGAACACGCCGTCGGAAAGGCCTGGAATGCCGCCGCCGCCGCTGTGGTCATAAACGGTCGTGCGGTTGCGCAGGAAGCGTTTCGGAAAACCGATATACATTTCAGGGCAGCGGACGTAGGGCGTGATGGCGTTCGTGTAGAGCTCCATCGGCTGCGCATCGGGGCCGTAATCGAGCCATTCCGCTTCGGACCAATGAATGGCGTCCTGCGATGTCGCACGCAGGATGGCGCGGACGCTGAAATGGTCTTTTATCGGCTGCATGTCTCTGAAATGGAGGACATAGCAGTTTCGGACGTTGTCGTAGAAGGCGGTGTTCTGTGAATCAAAAAGGCCTTTTGTGAAGACGGGGTCTGGCTGTGCAAGCTGCCAATGAACGCCGTCGGGCGAGACATAGAGGAAGAGGCCCTTCGTGTCCGTGCCGCCGATGGCTTTGAAGCGCTGTTCGGGCGGGCAGGCGGGATTCGTGTCGAGGAACGGCGCGAAATTATGGGTGCTGGCATCCCCCATCCAGATGATGTTGTTGTCTTTGGAGCCGTTGAATTCGAAGATGCCGAGATTCGGTTTGCGCCAATGGATGCCATCGTCGCTTTCCGCATAGCAGGTGACGTCCGGATGGGCGGCCATGCCGGGCATGTTCCACGTCATGCCGCGATAGTACATCATATATTTGGCGCCGTCCTGAATGACAGTGTGGTAGCAACAGACATTGCCTTCCCACGGCGCGTCATGGACGATGGATACGTCACGAAACGTTGGATGGTGCAACGTCAGTTTCGCGCCGCCTGTCATCTCCGTGATGTGCTCCATATCCCATAGAAGTTCGCGTTGTGCGTGTGCCATAGTTGCTCCGATGATAAGAGAAAGGGTGAGTTGGGTGAAGGGGATGTTCATGAGAATTTTTTACTGGGCATCTGGGATATCTGGGATATCTGGGATATCTGGGATATCTAGACGATTATTTGTAATAGTCTGTTTTTACATACTTTTCGAATGCGCGTTCCTTTTCGTTGATCGTGTCAGGCTTGACATGCATGTAGAGGAAGACGCCGTGGCCGCCAGGCTTCTTTTCGTCGAGAATCATATGATAGGTCTCGTCGCCGCGGAAGCCGACGCGGAGATTGGTGACGACGGCGTTGAACGGCCCGTCCGTCTTGAAGACGACCTGCTTCAGCGCTTTCGGCGAATACCACCAGCCTTGGCAGTTGTCGTAGATGGCGGAAGCGCCGTTGGATTCGTAGAAGCTGATGCCGAAATTGTCGCTGTAGCAGAAATCGAACTTCGTGTGGGCGCTGTAGTTGCGGAAGCCGCAGCTTTCGTTGTAGTCTTCGTAATTGCTTGTGTAAAGCGGATGGATGTTGCGCAGCATGTTGCTGCCACCACGGATGATAGCGCCTGTGAAAACGTTGGCGATGCGCATGTTCGTCAACGTGTTGTCGCTGCCATCGATGATGACGCCGACGGAATCGCGTTTGCCTGTTCCGACGATGTTGACGTTCGTGATATCCGCGTCAGAAGAGCCGTTGTTCGCGCCTCTTCTGATGTAGAGGCCGATGCGCGTGTTCTTGATGTTGACCTGCTTCACGACGGTTTCGCGGCCGCTGTCGATGGAGACGCCGTCCGCCACGTTGCTGCCGTCGATGACGCCGCCTGTGATGGAATACAAGTGGCCGATGGTGCGGATGTTGTTGGCGGGATGGATGCCGCCGAGACGAACGACTGGCTCGCCTTCCGGCCAACCGTCGGCTTTCGCCTTGAGTACGGCGTAGTTGGAGAGCTGGAGATCGACGCTCTTCGTCGGCTCCGCAGGCGTACACAGCGGTTTTGAAAGGAGATAGACGCCGTCGGAGAAGAAAAGCGTGCGATTCGGATTGGCGTCGATGAGGGCTTGAAGGGCGGCGGAGGCATCCGTCTTGCCGTCGGCCTTGACGGCATCCGTGACGACGATATATCCTTTGCGTTCAGGCATTAAGGCTTGTTCAGGCTGTACTTCGGCGATGGCGGCGGCCGCCGCGAGGAGGGTGATGGAGATTCTGGTGATCATGGTGGTTTCTTTTGGGTGGGAAGGAGTGGTAATGAAGGGATGGAAAGGGATTCAAGGGATAAAAGGAAAGGAGGATATTCTGGATGTTCTGGATGATTTGTTTTGTATTTGCTTTAAGCTTTAAGCTTACTTGTCAAAGGCTTTCAGAAGATTTTGGTAGGTGGCTTCGTCGATTGGAATCATGCAGCCGTGGCGGGATTTTGGGGATTCGTATTCCTTTTGCTCCCATTTGCCTTCCATCGTGTCTGCTTCGAACATGTCGTATTTGCCGCCTTTCGTGTAGGCTTCCGTGTAGATGCGGCATTTGCCTTCTTTCGAGATGATGAGAATGGGGGCCTCATGCCACGACGGGCAGATCGGGGCGCCCGGATTCGAATATGGCCCGAGAACGCCGCCCTGCGATTTCGCGATGCGGATCGTCTTGCCCGTGGGGACGGTCTCTGGCCAACGTTCATCCTTGATGACGGCGTAATAGGTTCCGTTGACGTTTCTTAGAATGACGTCGATGGTGGCGGTCGTCGCCGCGTCGCCTGTGAAGGCGAAAAGCTTTTTGGCGGGGGTGAACGTCTTGAAATCCTTCGTCGTGATATAAACGGTGCGCATGGATTCCCACAAGTCCTTGTTGTCCTTTGGATTGTGTTTGTAGGCATGCCATGTGATGACATACTGTTGCGTTGCTTCGTCATAGCAGGTCTTGGGGGCACCGAACCAGCCGCCGTCATTGCGAAGATCCAGTTGGGAGACGGTCATGATGGCGTTGGGCAGGTCTTCCTTTTCCCATGTGATTAAATCCTTTGTGTGCCAATGGACGGGATAGGGGACTTTCACATCGCCGCCGAAAACAACGCCGACCATGTGCCATTGGTCGTCGCCGCCGCGGACGATGTCGGGATGCCCCTTATAATCTGGTAATACGATATTTCCGCCGTTCAGCGTCTTCCATGTGAGACCGTCGCGGGAGATGGAGTAGTAAAGCCGCCCGTAGTTGCTTGGGATCATGTGGGCGAAGAGATAACCGCCGTCCGCGTCCTCCGCCATGGCGGAGAGGCTGCACAGCATGAGAAGGCCAGTGGAGATGGTATGTCTGAAATTCATGTGGGCTCCTTTGATTTTGATTGGATGGATGTGGAAAATATAAGCAGTTTTCATTGTTTTTCATCTGGATTTTTCTGGATTTTTTGGAAAAAAAGCTTCCAGAATATCCAGAACTTCCAGAATATCCAGAATATCCAGTAAAAAAATAGTTATGTGTTATATTATAACTTTTGCAAATCCATTTGAAACCACTATGAAAAGACTTCTTACCATACAGGACATATCATGCGTCGGGCAGTGTTCGCTGACCGTTGCGCTGCCTGTCATTTCCGCATGCGGCGTGGAGACGGCCATCCTGCCGTCGGCCGTGCTTTCAACGCATACTGGCTTTCCGCATTTCCGCATCCATGATTTGACGGACGACATGCCGCTTATCGAAGAGAAATGGCTCGCCAACGGACTGACATTCGACGCCTTCTACACTGGCTATGTACGTGAAAATCAAATACAACCGATTCTCGATATCATGGAGCGTTGCGCGGCTCCAGAAGCCGTGCGGATTGTCGATCCCGTCATGGCGGACTATGGCAAATTGTATGCAGGCTTCGACGATGATTTCCCAAGCAAGCTTGTAAAGCTTTGCGACGGAGCAGACTACATCCTGCCGAACTTGACGGAGGCCGCCTTGCTGCTAAATGAGAAGCCTGTCTTGGAAGGATATGATCGTGAGTATATCGAAGGGCTGCTGAAACGATTGCGCGAAACTGGCGCGAAGCATGTTCTGTTGACAGGCGTCTCGTTTGAACCGTCAAAAATCGGTTTCGCGATGGACAACGGGCAGGAGGTTTCGTATTATTTCACGGAACGCGTGGATCGTATGTCGTTTGGAACAGGAGACGTATATGCGTCTGTTTTTGCGGGGGCGTTGCTTCGCGGAATGCCCGCGTTCAGCGCGGCGTCGCTTGCGGCGGACATTGTGCGGATATGCATTCGCGACACGCCGCCGGAGCATTGGTACGGCGTGAATTTTGAAACTGCTCTCCCCGAACTCATTCATCGTCTTGCAGACGATGAATGAGTGTTGGTAAATCATTTATTTAGAACCACGAATGGACACGAATGGACACGAAAAACAGTCCACTGAATACACGGAAGAAACAGAATGCCTCGCAGACGTCGGCCATCATTCTGAAGAATTTGTGGGAAGAAGGAGACTCTTGAGAAAGGAGGATTGGCAGGCCTCCGTCTGCTCGGCGGTTCGTCACGCTTCGCGCAAGAGCAAACAACGTCATGCGGAAGCTTGAAGTCCCAATCATGCTGGCTTCTGGTTGGCCTCCGTCTGCTCGGCAGTTTCCATGCGCTTCGTGGTGGGGGAAATTACTAGCCACTAACCACTGACAACTAACCACTGGCTGCGCAGAAGCGCAGTCATCCCGGATATTAGATATGCTTTTTGATCGTTAGTACATTCTGGCCGTTTTTGTATTCGTAGTTGATTTCGTCCATGGATTTTTTGACCATGAAAATGCCGAGACCGCCGATTTGGCGTTCGTCGGCAGGCAGCGAAACGTTTGGATCAGCCTTGGCGAGCGGATCGTAGGGGATGCCATTGTCGATGAATGAAATGACGACGGCCATTGGATTTTCCGTCACTTCCACGCGGACGGTCGCCTTGCCGGTCTTGGGCGTATAGGCGTATTGCGCGATATTGCTGAAGAGCTCGTCGATGGCGATGTCGATTTGCATTTGGGCTTTCATCGGGCAACCGACTTGTTCAAGCTGTTCCTCCACGAAGGCGGTCACGGCGGGGATGTTCTCGATGGCCGCGTCAACTGTCAGTTCCTTCATCATATCATTCTCTCCTTGAATTCGAGGCACAGCATCGTGATATCGTCGAATTGCGGGGCGTCGCCCACGAATAGGTCGATGTCCTTTTTGACGGCCGGCAGGATGTCGGTTGGCGTCTGGTTCAAATTGGCATTGAGCACGTTTGTCAATCGTTCCATTCCGTAGAGATTGTTTTGTGAATCAGTGGCCTCCGTCACGCCGTCGGTGTATTGGAATATCTTGTCTCCGGGCTCTATTTGGAAGGAGCCGGACTTGTAGCGGACGCCTTCCATGCCTGCGAGCACAAAGCCCGGGCGGATCTTATGCGGCGCGAACGTCCCGCCTGCATGCGCGATGAACGGCGGTTCATGGCCGGCGTTGACGAAGCGGAACTCGCCTGTCTTGAGATCGAGAACACCTTCGAAGGCGGTGATGAAAAGGCCTTCGCTGTTCGATTCGCAGAGCATGTCGTTGACTTCTGAAAACACGTCGCCCAAATCCGTTCCAGGCGTCGTGTGGTCTTTGATGAGCGTTTTTCCGATGACCATGAAGAGGGCGGCCGGAACACCTTTCCCAGAAACGTCCGCCATGACGATGGCGAGATGCGTGTCATCGACCATGAAGAAGTCGTAAAAGTCTCCGCCGACCTCCTTTGCAGGCTGCATCGTGGCGTAGATTTCGAACTCCTTGCGGTCGGGATAGGGGGGGAAGATGCAGGGAAGCATGGACGATTGGATATGCTTCGCGACATCGAGCTCGGCGCCGATTCGTTCCTTTTCGGCCGTCACGTTTGTCAGATCCTTAATATATTGGTCAAGAGAGACGGCCATATGGTTGAAGGAGTGGGCGAGATCTCCGATTTCATCGTTTGTGGTGACTTGGGCGCGTCTGTCCAGATTGCCTTGACTGATGATTTCTACGTCATTTTTCAGACGGAGGAGCGGTCTGGTGATGGCGCGGGACGCTTGGCGTGCGAGCATAATGACGGCGATGATGATGATGATAAATGCGGCGAGGAAAAGGCAGATGGCCAGTTGGATGTGTTCGTTGATTTCTCGTACAGGACTGAAGATGAGGGCTTTCGGGATATGGACACAGAGTGTCCAGTCAGCGGCGGTAATCGGTGTGAACGCATAGAAGACACTTTTGTCTGGCAGGGCGGTGATTCCACTGGTGCCGCTGAGAATTATGTTTGCAACAGCATGGGCGGGGTGTTTTTCATTGCGGATGTTTTCGAATTCCGTCTGGTCAAGTTTGAGGGTGGAGGAGGCGATGATATCGCCTTTCTTGTTGATTAAGAAGGAGAAAGAACCTTCGCCAATCTTGAAGTCAATGATGGATTTGTGCAAATCGGTCACCAGAATGTCCATGCAGACGACGCCGGCGAAGTCTTTTCCTTTATGGAATGGCGCGGCGCAACTGATCATGAGGCCGCGTCCATAGGAGTCCGGATAGAGGTCTGTGAAGAAGGCTTTTTCGGCTTTCTTCGCGTCCTGATACCATGACTGTTTGAAAAAATCGAAATAGGATTCTTTTTCACCTGCTTCGAATTCCGCTATGTCTGCGTTTTTATCATAGCTGATGAGAAATCCGCTTTCCGTTCCGACATAGATGGTTGTGATCATCGCGCCGTCCTTTTCCATCATGGGGAACCAGACGGATTCGAGATTGCCGAGCAGGGCGAGTTCGTCTTCAATGGCGGTCAGTTTGACATCCTTCGACGCTGGATAGCGTTGCATGGAATAAACGCCTTTTTTCGCGGCATCCGGCGGCAGGACAGGCCGCTTGGCGAAGTTTCGCGGCGAATCGTAGAGCATCTCGATGTAGCTGACACAACGTGAAATATAGCCTGTGAAAACGTTCAGCTGCAAGTCCGCCCGTTGCGCACGGTTGGACGTGATATCGCCCATGGCGTTTTCCATTTGTGTTAGAAGGGCGTTTTCACTGACCTTTCGGATTTTCAGCATCGTGACGATGCCGACAATACTGGTCAGCAGAATCGCGGCGATGGAGATTTGCAACACCATCTGCTGCATTCTGGATTTGATAGACGTTCGTTTGGAATCCATTGAATGTTCCTAAATGACGATGTGCACGAGGTTTTCTGCGTATTTGTATTTATACGACGCACGGAGCGCCCTATGCTTGATGAGCTTGAGGCTGGCGATGTCCATTTCGTCCTCTTCCTTTCCGATGATAAGCGGGTTGAACGGTCGCTCTGCGTAGGAAAGCTGTATGGAAAACGTGTCGTCGTAAGTGACCTGAATGGTGAGTTTGACGTCTGGTATCGCCTTGCATATACGAATATACAGCTCCTCCAGGCAATTTTGTAACGCGAAGAGCTGTTTTCTTCCGATATTGAGCGACGTGGCGTAATCCTCCAGCTGCCCGTTGAATTGCTCCAGCGATTCGGCGTCGTTCGTCAGCATGGCGACGAGACCATCGGTCGTCAGAAAATGGATGATGTTCATGCCGCCACGATGGAGGTAGTTGGTATGCAACGTCCTATGGCGGAACAAGGCGAGCCCGGCCTTGTCGATTTCATCATCGTCGTCACGTGGTAGCATTGGATTGACCGAGGGGCCTTCATATGTGAAGACGGCGGACATGATGTTGGTCAGGCCGATTTGGACATGGATACTGTCCGTAGGTTTGATTTTGAGAATCCGCAGGAAGATCTCCTCCAACGTGCTTTGGTATTCCGCCTTTTTGACGGAGGCAATGAGTTTTTCCTGCGATATGCTGTCGAGAAAATCCTGTAAATCTTTGATGGCGGCCTCTTTCGGTTGAATCGTGATGGAATCCGCTGAATTGGCCAGATAGTATGTCGGCGGCAGAACCAAATCCAAACAAAGAACGCCATTGAAAAGGATGTTGATGGGAATGCCTACCAGTATGCTGAGCGAGACATAGGAGATCATGATTTCCCGGAAGGCTCCGCCATCGATGAAAAAATTGCTCAGACCGCCGCAGATGGCATGGAGCACCAGAAGAATTCCTATATAACGGAAGTAGCTGGAAACACGCTTGAAGCGGATTCGCGGAGTGGTGGATCCAAGATGCCAGAGAAGCCATATGCCGAAGCCTGGCAGAGCGATACAGAGCCATTCGAGTAGCATGAAACTGATGGGTGTGCGAAGGATGGCGGCAGTGGCGGTGCAGCCGATAATGGAACCTAATACGCCGTATGGGCCGAACAACAGGCCGAGTGTCGTCGGCAGGAAGTTCTTGATGCCGATGAAAGAATCGTATTGGAGAAAGCCTGTCAGTTGCACGGGCAGATCCGCCAGAAAATAGATGCACGCCATGCAGAGGACGAGAAGGATATGATGGCGACGTTCATGGCTATTCATGGTCGGCCCTCCATTTGTTGAGAAGCCCATCTGTGACGGACGAGTCGCTGGCGAGAATGCCGACCACCATGACGATAGCGCCGATGATGCGGAAGAACGTGATGTTTCCTTCTTCCGTCTGCATGTTGAACAGTTTGGTCAGAACTGGCGTGGCGGCCATGGTCATGATGATTTCCGTCGAGAAGATCAACGATGTGTTCAAAGCGCTGACGTAACGTTGCGCGTAGATTTGAATGATAGTGTACAGACTTCGTATGAAGAAACTTATGAAGATGACGCTCCCCCAGAAGGCGGGCGCTTTCGGAAGCGTCATGGTTTCGTGTTTCCAAAGCATTTCCGCCGTCCAGCAGATGAGCGAGAAGATGAAACTGAAATAGAGCTGGCCAAGGGCGAGGATGGACGGGTTGGATCCGGCGGTATAATTGCCGGCAGTCAAAATATAGATGGCGAAGAAGACGTCCGCGATGAGAAGATAGACGATGTTCAGCTTCATGAGGCCGAGACCGTTGCAGTTCATCATGAAGAAGATGCCGACGAGCACGATGGCGATACCGATGAGGCTGTTTTTCTCTGGCTTCTGTTTGAAGAACAAATAGGCGAACGGTGGGACGAAGACGAAATAGGAGGAGAGGACGCAGGCGGTGACGGTCGTGTCCATGTTCTTCGCGCCGAGCAGGATAAAGAGATTAAAGCCGAAGAGTTCGGCGGAGAGGACGGCGCTTTGCTTGATGAGTTTCATGTCCAGTCGGAACAGTTCGTTGAAGAACATCGCCAATACGAGCAGGAAGCCGATCAAGTTGGTGACGCAGAGAAATGCGAAATAGGAGACCGAGGCCGGAACGCCGGAAAGAAAGGCGTACTGGATGGCCGCGAAGAAGGTGATGATGAATAATGAGACGTTTGCTTCAAGCTTGCTCATAGGACGACTTTTTCTTGGGCGATGAATTTTTCCAGCAAGATGTCCGGTTTGTAGGACAATTTTGCCTTCCGCAGGCCTTCGACGCCTGCGTCTTCTTCGCGATTGATGTAGGCGAAGCCGTCGCAGCAGAGTCTGACGAGTTCGCGGTTCAGTATTTTGTAGATGTCGGCGTAATGCCTGTCGCCTTTTTCGATGATGACGTCATAGGCGGTGTCCGACAGCGGTGCGCCGTAGGCGTAGCCGCAGAGTTCGCCGTCGATGAAGACGACGATTCCGGAAAGCCCAAGCTCCTGGTAGTGGGCGAGCCCTTTTCGGATGGCGAGATTTTCATAATCCAGCTGGACGTCTTCATCGATATGCTGTTTTTCCGTCAGCCATGCCTGTTGGAAACGGAGGATGCCGTCGATGTCGTCTGGCTGGATGGTGCGGATGACGGCACGGCCTTCGTAGTCGCGGAAGAACGTCTGGATGTCATAGCGTTTGGAGGCGAGCTTCCCGCCAGGGAGGTTGGCCAGCGTATTGAAATGGTAGATGTATTCATACCAGTCACGGCATGCCTCGATGTCGAACTGATCGGGATACAGTTCGTTAAGCAATTTGGCGGCGTTTGCGGTGATGGTTTCGAAACGGACGGAACGACGGTTTTCATGGGCGTCTTCCAAAATTGCCGCCAGGGCGTTGCGCAGGCCATCCATGTCATTTGTGTCGCCAAGCGGGAAGAGATAGACGCGATGCGTATCCGTGCTTTTTCCGTAACGGAGCGTGAAGAGCCATCCGTCTTGTTCGCAGACCATGTCCTGATATTTGGCCTCCATGCAGTACATGGCGACGAAGGAATGTTGGCAGGAATTCTCGCCATAACGATAGAGATAGTCCTCTATCTTCTGTTTTTGATCTAGCGAAACAGGCTGGAAGTGCAACACGGGATGGCCTTTTTTTCAAAAAAACGATAGCGGAAAATGTAAAACACAATAAAACAACATACATTATAAATCAAAAACAGCGCATGTCAATATCCCGCACGGCAAGCGGGAATAGTTTTTCATGTCGCTTATCTCCTTTTGTCATTCATGTCCCTTATGTTCCTTTTCTTATTGGAGTTCCAAAATGGCAGACACTGAAAAATACATCTCTGAGTTTGAAGGGCAGGACTATCAGTTTCTGGAGAAGCGGCGCCCCGTGCCGATGTATGTTCGCGAACCGGCGGCGGGCTGTGATGAACATACAGGCATCATGCTCCTTGTCCATTACTGGACAGGAACTTACGATATGCTGTTCGAGGCTTGCGATGATTTTTGCAATCGCTACAACGTGGTCGCTGTCACGGTGAACTACCTGCAGAGCGGTCATGATGACCAGGATGGGATTCCATATGATTTGGCGTTGATTCAGACGGTTGATTGCCTTCGCGCCATCTATCACGTGCAGAACAGGTTGCGTTCGGAAGGGAAGCCGTTTGACAAACGGCGGCTGTATGTCGCCGGACAGTCCGGTGGCGGCATCATCGCGTTGATGTGCGCCAAATTGGCGCCGTGCAGCTTTTCATGCATTTTCGATTTGTGCGGCTGTGCAGGACTGACGGACCATCATGCGTTCGACATGAAGGAGGGCGGTTGGTCACGCGATCCGCAATCACCGTTCTACAGGACGCCCGCCCATCAGGAAATCCGTGATCCGGGTGATTTGCGACATCTTCGTAAGCAGTTCGAAATGAATCCAAAAGAGAAATACATCATTGTCCACAGCCTTGATGACGGGACGTGCTCCGTGTACGATAAAATCGCCATTTTCCGTAACATGGTGGAGGCCGGTTTCCGCCCATCCGCCGTATTTGTGACACCGCAGGACGTTGATGGAACGGCAGTTACAACAACAGATCATCCGGTCGGCAATCCGCATCAGATTTATATAAAGTATGGAGACGAATATTTCAAGCAGAATGGAAAATTCGCCTGCCGCCGCGACGGCGAGACGGATTTCGAATTGCGCCATCAAATCCGTTACGACGTGACAGGCGGCGTCTGGACGATGGACTATTCGGACATTCCGACCATTTCCTTCAAACAAGCGTGATATTGATTATAACTCATTACAAATAAAAAGGAAAAATCAAATGAAACGACTGTTGTTTTCCGTTTTTGTATTGCTTTTGTTCGCTTCATCGATTCATGCAGCCGTCCAGCAGGGCGAGAATATTCTCGTCAACGGCGTCATGAGAGGGACGGCCTTCAATCCAATGACCGGCGAACCGTCCAAGACGCCGGACAACTGGATTGCGACGGGAGCCATGGATGGCATACGGTTCATGGTTGAAGACCAAAAGACCGGTAGGGGCTATGTGCAGTTTTCCCAAATAGATACAACAAAACCATGGCCGGAGGTCGTCGTCAAGCAGGCGGGTCTGAAATTAATCGAAGGAGAGAAATACCGCGTGTCCGCAATGGTTCGGACGCATGGCTTTGAAAGCCCGCATTGCGGTATCGTCGTCTATGATCGCGGATGGTACCATGATACTGGTATCAGGCGGTTCCCGAAAGATTCCGACTGGACGCCTTACTCAGCGGACGTGACGATGCTGAACGCGAACGGCGGCATGCATACGTTCGCGATTTTCGCGTGTGATTTCAAGGGGACGATTGAAGTGAAGGATGTTAGGCTGGAGGCACTTACGGAAAAAGCGCTGGCGGAATCGGCGAAAAGCGAACAGGTCAATCTCATGAGCAAGCCGGTTCTCATTCCATGGCAGCCGCTTGTCAACCAGATTCCGCTACCCGAAAAAGGCATGTTCGACTGGATTACAGGGCAACGGCATCCACAGATTGATTTCATGTTCCATGGGCAGTTGCCTGATAGTGGAATATATAATGACTTTGACATTCATTATGCCATCGATGATTTTCCTGAAGAATCCATCATGCTGCAAAATGGAAAGAACACGCTCGTGTTCCATGACGGCGTGAAGGAAGGGGATTTCAAACTGGCGGTATCGGTCGTCAACCGTGCAAACGGCAACATCGTCTTGAAGCAGGAATACACAGCCACATTCGTCAAGCCCGTGAAGACTTCCGCGAAAGGGCACAAGCGGTTGAACAATCTGGTCGTCGAAATCTTGAACAATCCGTTGAAGAAAACTGTAGCTGAACAGACCTTCCGTTTCTGCACCGTGCGGGACGGCTGGGTGTTCATCGCCGCGCAGGACGCGGCCACCGATTCGCTGGAAATTACGTTGGACGGGAAACTTACCGTCATCTCCGCCAAGACGCCGCGGCTTGAGAATTTCCGCGACATCCTCAAAGGCGACCATGTCATCACCGTCAAAGGCGCGGCTAATGGCGGACGGCTCATTATCCGTTCCATTCCGGAAATTTACAACTACAAGCCGTGCTGCGACAGCATGCTTCCCGAAAATCCGCCGTACGACTGGGATTTCCAAAACAAATACGTCCACTACGCCGTCACGACGCATAACGACGGCGTGGTGCCTGAGGAGCATCAGAAAGAATTCTTTGAAGCGGGATACAAATGGATCGACAGCATCGGAACAGTGCATATATCTGCCGATGAACTAGTTAAGAGGTTGAACACATGCAAGGGCATGAACGATCCGCAGTATCAAGGTGTCAGTTGTGACGAGCAGTTCTTTGGCGACTACGCCTCCATCCTGCCGTTTACGGCGGGCATGAAGCGCTTTGTCCCGAAGAACGACCATGTCACCTATACATGGATTACAGGCAAACCAAGCATTCCGGGCGTGGACAATGATTTTCTGGCCGCCTGCATCAACGCCTGCCATGGGCGTGGGCGGCTTATTTCGGAAGTCTATTGCCGCACGCTGCCCACGCTGGAGGAGGCGAAAGAATATCTGAACAGCGCAATCGTCGAACGGACCGCCAGTTTCAAGAAGTACTATCCGGACATCATCAACCATTGGGGGCTGATTTTCGGCAATTTCATCCAGATTCCTGTCATTTCATTGGCCCATCATCCGAACGTCGATTACAAATACTATCTGGATTTGCAGTTCAATATTTTGGCGAACCATCCGGAATGCAAGGATATGGCGATCACAGGTTATTGGGGAACAAGACATTGCGACTTTGAACTCTATCGCTGGTGCTTCATGCTGACACGCCATTACTGCATCGAAGGGAAGAAGACGATGCTGTCGGACGAATATGGATTCACATATTCCCCCGGCCATGTCGTCAACGGCGATTTCGTGGATGGTCTCCAGAATTGGACGGCCGTCGGAAACGTAACTGTCGGTAAATTCGATGGATACGCCTATCGGAGCCAAGAACGTTGGTCTGCGCCGCGCGGATTGGGCGACACGTTCGCCATACTGACGAAGGAAAGCGACGTGACCAGCTCCGTCTCGCAGGTCGCGAAAGGCTTCACGCCTGGCAGAATGTACTGCCTGCAATTTGCGGCTGTGGATTACAACGAGTTGAAAGAGAACAAGTTCAATCCGCATCGCATCGGCGTCGATGTCACGTTGGGTGATGGCGCGGAAATTGACGCGGCGCAGTCGTGGGTACATGTTGACAAGCGGGAATGGGGGCAGTACAAGCACAACCACCATGTTCCGAAATGCAATCTTCACCATGTTGTCTTCAAGGCGACAAAGCCTGAAATCACCATTACCATAAATAATAAGAATGCCGTCAAAGGCGAGACGGTCGCCGTCAATTACGTCATGCTGAATCCGTTCTTGACGGAGAAGTGACGGAATGCAGGACGATTTCGCCTGTTTTTTGAGAAAAATAAAAAAACTTAATTTTGAAAGGCTGTTTGACGCATTTCGGTTTGCAATCTGTGAATATTCTGCTATTTTTAGCGTTTAATGGGAAATTGATTGAGTCGATTTTTCAAAACGAACCCCAAAAAACAAACAAAGGAGCCAAAAATGTTTAAAAAAGTGTTGTGTTTCACACTGATTGAACTGTTGGTCGTCATCGCGATCATCGCGATTCTGGCGGCCATGTTGCTGCCGGCGCTGGCGAAGGCCCGTGCCAAAGCTCGTGCCATTTCCTGCACATCCAACCTGAAACAGTTGGGCACCTCCATGGTCATGTATGTCGGCGACAACGACGACATGTTCCCGTGGTGGCGTTGGGACTACCATCGTCTGAACGAAGGCGGCGGCTCCAACCTCAACTCCGGACCGAAGTACTGGGCCTCAGCCGCTTATGACTACTGCGGCGATTTCAATGCCTTCATGTGCCCGGGCAATGTGAAGAAGACTGGCGATGCATGGGGCTATTGGATCGACGGTACGACGACCTCCACCGGCGGAAACAAATCCAACCTGCAGCCGACCTACGGCTTCAACGAACCGATGGCCATCCGCATTGGTGGCTTCTCCCTCTCCATGATGAAACAACCGTCGGAATGCACGATGATCGGCGACTGCTCCAGCCCGTATATCGGCTGGGCGGATTCCCAGGGCTTCCTGGAACGCATGCTGCATCCCAATGGCGGTACCTACACGAATCCGGGCAACTACAGCCAAAGCTGCATCCACAACTCCGGCGCAAACATCGCCTGGGCTGACGGCCATGTCGATTATCTTGACTGGCACGCCGTCAAACGTGTTGACTCCGGCGGCAAATGCCGTTACTACGAAGAAGAGCTGAAGCGCTAATCGAAACAGCGTCAGCTACTAAAAAAGCGAATCCTCCGCGTTGAAAACAGCGCGGAGGATTTTTTTTGCTGAAGCTCCAAAAGCTCTAGAATTCTAGTCTCCTAGAAATACAATTCCGGCCGGCAGGAAGGCTGCAACGATTCGCGATAATCAACGATACGATCCGGCTCGCCATAGGAGGCGGCGCGGACGAATCGCGCATGCGGATCGAACTCAAAGCTGATGATGCCTGGAACGCCACCTGCGTCAGCGATGACAGTGCCGTTTGGCGCGACGGCGATGGAACGGCCGCCGACCGTCGGTTTGTCCATGGCGGGGGCGCAGCGGAGAATCGTGCAGCCTGTGTCGAACGCGCGGGCCCGCGTCAGGAAACCAAGGTTTTCCGTCGGTTCCTGCCGCTGATGGCTGACGATGACGACGACATCCGCCCGGAGTTTCGCGTAGTGGCAGAAGATTTCAGGAAAATAAAAGTCGTAGCAAATGGCGCAACCATATTTTACGCCGTTGATTTCGAACAAATTGGCTTCATCTCCGGGCTTGATGCCTTTTTGCAGTTCGGGCTGGACAAGATGGTTTTTCGTGTAGGGATGAATGACTGGCTTGCCAGGTTGGAAGACGGCCAGTTGGTTGCGCAGAACGCCTTGCACGTCCTGCGTCATGACGCCCGCCATGATGACGGCGTCAATGCGGTCTGCTTCTTTTTGCAGGGTGTCGACAAAGGCTTTCCCTTCGGCGTTGATGGCGCGTTTCATGTCATCCAAGTCCTTGTATCCCGTAACATTGGAGATTTCCGGCAGGATGACGAGATCCGTTTCATGCGCGGCAATGGCGGCCAGATGGCTTGTCTGCCAATCCAACGTCTGCTGCAGTTCATGGTGCATGGGATATGGCGGCTGGAAGATGGTGGCGTGCATGGCTTATGGCTTATGGCTTATGGCTTATGGCTTATGGTTAGGCTTCCTTGATGGTCAGAATGACACGGAATCCAAGATTGTCATAGATTTGGTCAGGCTCGCTCTTCCGGCGGATGGCGGCGCGGCAGCGTTTGGCGGCGTTTCGCCAGCTGCCGCCGCGTTCGGAGTGCTGCGTGCCGCTTGCGGCTCCCTGCGGGTCGCTGACAAAGCCATTGTCATAGGCTCCATACCAGTCGTTGCACCATTCCCAGACGTTCCCATGCATGTCATAAAGGCCCCATGCGTTGGGGGCGTAGCTGCCGACGTTGCATGTGCAGTCGATGTTAGGGCCTGCCTGTTTGGTTCCGTAAGGCCTTGTGCCATCGCAGTTTGCCTGCGAACCATTGAACTCGTTGCCGAAATGGAAGGTGGTGGTGGTGCCTGCGCGGCAGGCGTATTCCCATTGGGCTTCGGTCGGAAGATCGAACACAGCGCCTTCCGGCACGTTTTGCGCATCTTTCAAAGCCTTCTTGCAGAAGGCCTTGGCGTCAAACCAACTGACGTTTTCGACAGGATGGCTGTCAAATCCGTCGTAGTTCGACGGATTGTTGCCCATGACGGCTTTGTACTGTCTTTGGGTGACGGGATAGATGCCCATCCAGTAGCCTTTGGAGATTTTCACTTGATGCTGCAGTTCGTCGTCTTCGCGTTCCGCCTCGTTGGCGGGGCTGCCCATCTGGAAGACGCCCGCGGGGCACCACGCCAGTTCAAGCGGGACACCGCCGGCCAGCATGATCGTGATGTTCTCCTTGAGATCGGATTCGCCTGCGAACAACGCCGCGATTTCCGCCCAACTGATGCCGCATGCGCCGCACAGCCAGGAGAGAAGGCTGATGTCCAGCGGCGGAAACTGGCAGTTGGCGAGCGTCTGGCAGGCGTTCCACAGGTCGGTGATTTCATTGGCGGGCAGTTTTAAGACTCCCGCGAAGTGTTTCCAGACGTCTTGGAAAGCCGTGTCCGTCCGGAAACTGGTGGGTTGGAGGAAAGCCACTTCATAGAGAAAGGCGATGGGCGACACTTTGTCGTTCAACGTGTTGTGAAGTTTACTGAGAATTTGTTCGATGTCCGTCGTCGCGATGTTCTGAAGATAGGCGTCGAAGCCTTCGCTGGGCTGGATGGCGAGATTCGCGGAAATCTGCTGAAGAGCCTTTGCAGACTGTTCCATGCGCGTGGCTTTCGGCAGTGCCTTGTTGGCGAGAATCGACAGAATCAGGCCTTTGCAGTAGGCATGTCGGAAAATCGGACTCTGTTTGGCGAAAGGATGGGAGGCGTTTTTGATGGCGTCGCTCATAAGTGTTCCTCTATTTTTGAATCTGTATTACATATCAATATATGTAATACTCTAATTCAAAAAAACAGATTTGCCAATGCGAAGCGGTTGTGATTCGCATTGGCAACTGTCATTTTTCCCGCAGGCGAGACGCAAGCGGGACCACCTTCCCGCAGGCGAGACGCAAGCGGGACCACCTTCCCGCAGGCGAGACGCAAGCGGGACCACCGTCATGCTTCGCTATACCAGCCGAGGAAGGTGAAATCTTCCAGTTCGTGCTCCAGTTCGTTCATGAGGTTCAAAACGGCTGGTGAGCATTCCGTGGCTGCCAGATCGAAATAGAAGCGGAATTCGAAATCGCTTCCAGAGACGGGACGGCTTTCCAATTTCAGGAGGTTCAGGCCGAGCGCCGCAAATTTCGCGATGACGGAATAGAGGGACCCCGGACGGTGCGGCAACGACATGACCAGACTGATGCGGCAAGCTCCCGGCAGAATCGTCAAGTCCTTCGTAATGCAGATGAAACGCGTGTAGTTGTTGCCGTTGTCCTGTATGCTTTCCTGCAAAGTCTCCAAATTGTAGAGACGGCCGCAATCATGGCTGCAGATGGCGGCGAGATCGTGTCGGCCGGATGTCGCGACAAGATCCGCGGCGACGGCGGTATTGGCGACAGGTGTGACTTTCACGTTGGACAGTCCGCTGAGGAAACGATCGCATTGACCGATGGCCTGCTGGTGTGAGACGATTTCGCGGATGTCGCTCATCTTCACGCCAGGCAGGGCCAGCAGCGAATGCTGCACATGCAGACGGATGCTTCTGACGATGTAGAAACGATGCTGCTGCATGAGATCATAGACAGGATTGACCGTCCCATAGGTACTGTTTTCGACGGGCAGGATACCGTAGTCGCAAAGTCCTTTTTTGACGGCTTGTGCGACGCCTTCGAAGTTACGGAACCATGTGATGTCCGGTAGTTGGAAGCAACGTCCTGCGGCAAGGCCGGAATAGGCGCCTTCCGTCCCTTGGCAGGCGACGGAGGCTAGGCTAGGCAACGTTTTGTTGAAGGAGGCATCCCATGCCGCTTTCAAATGTGACGAAAGTTCGCCCGGCTCGGAATTCAGCTGATGCTGATGGGCACGGCTGACATCAAACAACGTACCGTAAAGCATTTGGACGTAACTGGCAAATTCAGGCCCGGCCGCCCTTGCGAGGCGGATGATGATTTCACGTTCACGCGCGGGATGGCCGATGGCCACATGCTGTTCTTTTTTGAATTTGGCGATTTCGCCTGCGACTTCCATGCGCTGCAGGAAGAGTTTGAGGATGTCGTCGTCGATGGAATCGATTTGCTTACGGTAGTCTTCTAAGTTCATGGAATTTCCTTTAATGCTGAATGCTGAATGCTGAAT
>JAFZAB010000128.1 GCA_017548425.1 Victivallales bacterium | reverse complement strand
GCTAGTGGGAGTATCCAAATACCTATCGAGAAGGCAAGCACCTGCTTCATCGCCCCCATTGTGAAAGTAAAAAGTGTGGAGGCTATAAGCAGATAAATAGAAAATATAAAATTTATTGAGTATCGACGATAAAATTCAAACAATGATATCGTAGAAATAATGGCTGTTACCATTGTAAGCCAAAGTCCATTGTTTCCAAAAACAAGTTTGATCAAACTCTGGTAGATTTGGAACCCAGGATTTGCTCCTAAAGACCATTTCATGCCATTAAGTTCACCTGGAAATGCAGTAATTTGCGTCAAATAGTTTATGAGATATATTGGAGTATCATTACCCCTTTGTCTAAGACCAACAAAAAAGATAGCAAATAATAGAAAAATAATGTAACAGATATAGTTTTTCCCACTATGAAGTTGCCATCCACAATTCCAAGGATCTCCATTATATGGAATATACACATTGGATTGCTGTATAGCGTATGCCAATAATGTTGAAATCACTAGAAATAAAACAACTTGAAGCATTTAAAGATAAAAATAATGATAAATAATTAGTTAAAAAGTATTGATATATCCATAAGCCAATCACAAAAATAATATTTTGTCAATACTTTCGTCTTGTATGTGTCAGAAATAAATAGTATACATACCCTGGAAGCCAGAATAAAATTGCCCAAATTGGTCTAGAACATTTCTGAATATAATGTCTTTCTCCAGCAAACCGACTTTCAACTAAATAATGAATGATCTGATGCATGATGTATTTCCAATCTTTAGAAATACGCATTGTCTCATTACGAAAATGTGCAAAACCTTTAGCACATTTTTTATATTGCGCATATTTAGCGTATGTCATGCTATCTGGATTGTAATCTGCTATGCAAACAACTTCATCCATAAGCAACATCGTATATTTCTGGTCCAGCATCATAAATTTATAAGATGCTGGATAAAACTTTTCACCTGGATATTCCGGATATGGATAAAGTCGAGTTAACTCTGAACGATAAATCAGTTTCTTGTCACCATATCCTTTGTATTTTCCAAAAAATTCACGATAATGACATTCTCTTATATTTTTAGGCATAGATGAACCAATTACTTTTCCATCAGGAGCAGCATCTAATGCAATAATACCTGCAATATTATCCCTCTTGTTTTCAATCCAAAATTGAATAACCTTGCTGATGACATTATCAGGCATCCAGTCATCAGAATCAATAATCACATTCAATTCTGTCTTGACAAGTTCATAACCAAAATTTCGAGCCGTATGCATGCCACCATTTGGCTTGTAAGCATATTGGATATCGACTTTACCTTCTGCTTTCCACACTTCAATTTTCTCTTTGGTGTCATCCGTAGAACCATCATCAACAACAAGCCATATGAAATCATTTGTATCCTGCCGAAGAAGCGACTCATAAACTTGATGCAGACAATAGGCCCTATTATAAGTTGTTGTTATGACGGTAAGTGTCTTCATTATATCATAAAGTACATTTTTTAATATTATTGTTTATTTTCTATTGAATTTATATAATTTATCCATTGTTTAATTATAACATCTGGCAAAAATTTTTTTCTTTGTAAAAGAGCATTTTGCGCACACTTTACTCTGAAATCATTATCTTTAATCATTTTTATAATTGCATTTGTAAGTTCAATTTTATTATTACAGTCAACTAAAATACCATTCACACCATTTTCAATTAAATCTGTTGCTCCTGATACTTTAGTTGAAATTACAGGAAGCCCTAGACACATAGCTTCGAGCAAAGCATTTGGCATTCCTTCATAATTTGAAGAAAGAACAAAAAGCTTTGCATTAGCCATACAATTAAAAATATCTTTTTTATTACCAGGAAGAAAGAAATTTGATTCAATACCCAAAGCATGTGAAAGAGATTGAAGCTTCTCACGTTCTTCTCCTTCTCCATAAATAATTAATGAATAATTAGGGTATTGTTTATGAATTTCAGCAAAAACTTCAAGTAATAATTTCTGATTTTTTACAGGTATCAGACGCCCAACTGATATTATATCATCCTTAAAATCATTTAATTGAATTTGTGCAATTTTATCAATATCAACAGGATTATATATAACAATACTTTTTTGTTGAATGTTTTTCGAAAAGTAGTCTTGATTGTGTTTTGTCTGTAGAACCACTCCGTCTGCAAAACGATATAATATGTTTCTTAATAGTCTAATAACAAAGTTACTAGGAATTCTATATGGATCACTTCTATCTGCTACAATCACTTTTTTAGACAATCCTAGTGTTGCTATTAAAATGAACATATTAAAAGCAGCCATGAATGAAATAATCACATCAGCATTATTTTTTATATAATTTCTTACCCAAATTATATTTTTTAATATATTTCTTGTTCCTGTTTCTTCTTCAACAATTGTAATTTTTACCTTATCATCAATGACATAAAAATATTTACTTTTATAATATATAAGCAATTCTATATTTTTATTACTTTTTATCATTTTGTTTACTAATATAGAAACAACTCTTTCAGCCCCCCCATTTAAGAGCACTCCGATAAAAAATAAATATTTATTATTTTGTAACATCTTATATTATATTAATTGTTAATAATTCTTTATAATTTATTACTTGTTGTTATTTATTCTATATTATATATCATATAATTGTATTGACAACTTATACATTTTTTTTACAATCTATAAAATTTCTATTTCTGGCAAATGATCGATAAACATTATATCATTTTCTTCTTGTTTCAAAAGTACTTGTGAGCAGCCACGTTGATTGTCCGCTTTTTGTGACATTTTTTTGGCTCGGAGAATGTTCGTAGCGCGGCGGACGAGGCCCGCACTTCATCATCTTCCAAAATACTATAAACGCATTAATTTTCCATTCGCTGGTGCGTCTTCTTCGAGAACGGAGGGGGAAAGCGCCCTTGCCCAGTGTATATTGAAGAACGGCTACCCACATGTTAGCCTTCGTCCCGAAACTGTATCCCCCAGCAACGGAAATCATTGTCAACATGCAACCAGCAAGGACACAAAGACACGAGAAACGACATTTCTTTTCCATAGTCGTCCTCGCGATAACACGCTTTCTCAAAAGGCGACCTACACTTTTGCGGTACTGCTTAATGCGGTAGATTCTTCATTTATCCCTCCCATCTTCTGACTATAATCAAATTGGCCTATCAGTACGATCTTTCTTAAATTTTTCAATTCTATCTACTAGGAAATTTACTTGTCTACAATAAGCAAAAAGGAAAAGAATCGTCCATGCAAAAACAGCAATATCAAGCCAGCCAAAACTAACGCATGCTATGTGTTTACAATTTGGTAACAATACCCACAATCTCATAACCTCCAATAACAATCCAAGTGCACAAAGTGTTCGTGCAAAATTTGCATTTGCAATCAACTTATCACTGTATTCCTTATTTTCTCTTTGATAATCTTGATAATCAGAATACTCAGCAAATCTAACAAACTTTGTAATCTTTAGAAATGGTTCAATAAAAAGTGCACCAATTCGACTTGATAATTCTCCCCAAAAAATATACACACCAAATGTTTCAACCCAATTATCTGGCTTTAACATTGGACATTTTAATACTTTTGACAACAACACAAAAAAGACACCTGGCAATAGCCTATTGAGTAACTCATACTTTGAAAATTTGAAAATTATTGATTTAAGAAAATCCATTATACTACTCTTTTATCTTCTCTTTTAGTGGTATTGCATTACCATAAATTTCCGAGCCATAAATCAAACCATTAGATTTATGAGTTGAGTAAACATTACAATGCTTACTCAACCAATAAACTATACCACTATTTGGATGCTTTCTTGAACCTTTAGCACTTATGACTGCACTTCTTGGTTTCAAACAATCAATTATTTTTGTTGAAAGATTATGTTTACTACCATGATGTGGAACTTTTAAAATGCATCCTCTTATTTTACTTATATATTCATTTATTACAAGTGAAAGTGAATCACATGCAGCATCTCCAGGAAAAAGATATCTTCTTCCATTTGGTGGTTCAAACAATAATATTATACTTGATCGATTTGAACATGAATTATCATCATCCAAATCAATAACACTTCTTGCTGAATCTTCATCAATCAATGTATTAACATCATATGGTTCAAAATTTGCATCATCAACTATTTCTGCATAATTCTCCATCATACCTTACGCACATTCTCTATAGAACTTATTACTAGGCCCCAACACACTGATTGGAATATCGTTAAAATACATACCTTTTTGTATTTGCCTTAATACCCCTTTCTTCTCAGCAATATCAATAAGATTCTTTGTTGAATCTTTTGTATGAATAAATGGTAATCTTGCCCTCTCTTTAGCACTTGAAATTAATTTTAACCTTGCAAAATCTTCTTTGGTTAAATATTTCCATGGATCAAATAAATACATATTTTCAATTTTTACTCTAGAATTCTCAAATAAATCAAAAAATCCTCCCTTATGATCAATATCAGGATGTGTACAAAATGCATAATTAATATGACAAATCTTATCAACTTCCGAATAACCTATGCAATTCACCACTTTTGCACCATCTTCAATATTACCAGCATCGATTACTGCAGTAATAGGATTCTTCGAACTTTCATTTGGCCAATATTTTATTACTATGGCATCGGCATCTTCAACTTTCAATATATGAACTTCATACTTCATTTGTCATTTCCTTTTAACAAAAAAGTAATTAATGATCATTGTTAATCCCCACCGCTAGATTTATTTATATTGTAAAACCTCCTAATTTCAATATCTCTTTATTAATCATTTGAACGTCAAACTTATTTTCAGTAAGCCGACGGCTCGCTTCACCCATTCGAGGTATGTCCTGCAGATTATCAATCATCCAACACATCTTATCTGCAAGAACATCTACATCTTTTATTGGAACCATAAAACCATTTTGACCATCGATGACTGTTTCGCGACATCCATTAGCATCCGTTGTAATTATTGGACGTCCCATTGCCATGGCTTCCAACACTGTCCGCGGCGTCCCTTCGCGATAGGAAGGGAGAACATAGACGCTGCATTGCGAATAGTAAGGCCGGACATCGGAGGTCTCTTCAAAACGCTCCACAATGCCATCGTCAATGAACTTCTGGACATAGTCTTTCGACAATGCGTCCTGCATGGCAGTCTCGTATTTGCCAAGCAACATGAAACGGACTTCTGGATGCTTCTGTTTCACAATTCTAGCGGCTTCTAGATATTCGCTGACGCCTTTGCTCTTCAACAGACGGGAAATCATCAAGAATGTCATCTGTTTTGGGAATGGAACTGGCTTGAAATGATCCATGTTCACGCCAGAACCATTCACAACAAAGCACTTATCGCGCTTAACAAGTCTACAGTCACAGAATTCACGCAAATCATCATTGTTTTGAAAAATCACATGATGGGCACAACTCAGACCAATACGATAGAGAAAACGCACAATGATTCCAAGAATCCGCGCCTTCCATGATGTCGAAATAAAGGTGTAACCACCGCCCGTAATCATGCTGTTGATGTTCTTCACGCCTGCTCGTTTGGCGGCGATGGCCCCGTAGATACACGGCTTGACCGTGTAACCAAGTGTCACGTCAGGCTTTTCTTGTTTTAACAGCTTTGTCAATGCCTGACAATATCGCCAATCGCCAAGGATGCTCGTGCCCGTTTTGTTCATCGGTATTTCGACGAAACGCGCCCCAAGTGCCTCGATTTTATCAACATCCGTCCGATCAGGACCTGTCACGACGACTTCATAGCCGCGTTTGACAATCTCTTTGATCAGATCGCCACGGAAGTTATAGACCGTGCGATTCTTTGGGGATATGAGGATGAATTTCTTCATTCAATTGATAATGAAAAATTATGTGGCGTAATCAATGCCATACCCAAATAAAGTTTAAGAAACCACAGATTACACTGAATACACGGATTTTTTTAACCACGAATGGACACGAATGAACACTAATGGTTGTTATGAGTCCACTGAATACACGGAAAGAAACAGATTGCCTCGCCGCAAGAGCCGACAAAATCATAAGAACTTTTGGTGTACGTATAAAGACTAAAAGGAAAGAGTTCTAACGGCTGCTTGCAGCTCGGCGGTTATCATGCCACTACGTGGAGCTATGGCTGCTTCGCAGAGATAATTGCTATAGGTTACCACCCACCGCTTATGTAGTTCTAATTGTTTTATTCTTCTTTACTTCTTCTTTAGTGGCATTGTTTAATTCCAATGCGTCAGCTTATAGGGAATAATCCGATAGTAATAATAAATCTTCTCCAGCCATATTCGTTTGGATTTGAAGTAATTGTTGGCAATATGGATATCCGCGTTAGCAATGGTTGGATTGGCAAGGCGGATGATATCCGCATGCATTTGATCGGTGACACGTTTTTCACGTGGAGCGCACAACATCATATCCACAAGTTTTCGGTTGTTGAACGGGAACGTAATAGTATGGCAGATGTCCTGTGAATTCGCGACCTGCATTCCCCAACTGCTCATGCGGACTTCCCAGTAGTACAAATCGGTATGTTCATAATTGTACTTTGGTTCAGTTAAATCAAACTTCTTCATGTATTCCTTATAAAGACTATCACTCTTCCATAACA
Organism: Victivallales bacterium; assembly: GCA_017548425.1. Taxonomy (GTDB): domain Bacteria; phylum Verrucomicrobiota; class Lentisphaeria; order Oligosphaerales; family Oligosphaeraceae; genus UBA1407. The sequence goes on along the minus strand of JAFZAB010000128.1, from coordinate 33,939 downwards.
GTGAAGGAGCAAGGAAATAGCGAGTCTGGAAAATGCTGAAATGTCTCGGTGTCAGTTTTGCAGGCATTCTGAAACCGTACTTTCGGTCGAAGAACACACGGACGATTTCCGAAATCCATGACTTGACCTCGACATCCATCATATCTTTGTGGCGATAGAAGAAGATATATTTGCGGATTTCATTGTCCGCCAAATTCTTAACCCATGCATTGGTATGGTCGATAATAGCCTTCAGAACATCAAAATCCTTCACATCGGAATTATTGTCGGGTATCTTATAGATATCATGCTGAACACCAATTTTGCCGCAAATGGTATGAGCCGCTTCAGAATCGACAATCTCCGTATCCTTGGACTGATAACTGAAATAACGGAATTTATCATAGCATCCATTTGCACAGGCAAGAGTCGTTTTGCTGTCGGTACCACCAGACAATGAAATCATTCCATGTGACCATTTTCTTCCTGCCAGTTCAATGCCTTTGTGAAGGATTTCAAAGGATTTCTCGACAATCTTCCTGTAATCTTCTTCTGTTTTACATTCAGGATGCGGGGCTGTTGGATAAAATCTTGTAATTTTATATTGATGGTCATTATTACGGGTAAGATAGACATTGGCTCCGATTCTTTTGAACTCTTTGAAAGGCGCCAAATCACCAGGCAGATAGCGGTTGCCGATATTGAAAAAACGGTTGGTGGTTAATTCATGGATAAAAGGATCCATTTCCAGCCCATGCAAATCCGCGGCAATCTGTGGGAACGACGTGATGATGGTCTTCCCTTTGACTTCACCATAATAGACTGCCTTGATGCCACCACAATCTTGAACAACCATCAGATCATCAGAGAAAACAAACAAGGCAAAAATGCCTGTCCATTCATTGATGGATTCAAAAAGCTCTGCTTTTCCTCTAGCATACGCATCTGCACAATCCACTAAAAGTTTCGATTCCTCATGGCACATGCTGAAAGGATTATAGGCATGTCCAATAAGTAAATAAGTATCGCTTCCTCTATTGTAGAGTGTATAAGTCTGCAATGGATGGACAAAGCATTTGAAGCTTTTCACCATGAAGACATTCCACGCGCCATAGAACGGGTATGCCTGTTCATCCGTATCATGGTCTTCGGTCAAATAATATCCTCTGCAGAACAAAGCATCACGGTATTCGGGATACTTGTTCAGAAGTTCTTCTATTTCTCGTTTTGTTTTCATGAGTGTGTAAGAAAATACAAACTAATACAGTGCCGTCTTCCAGACGGATTATGGAGAGTCACATCATCCCAGAGAATGTCCTTCGGACATAGCTTATGGCTGAAGGCTGATGGCCTAAGGGCAATGCTGAATGCTGAATTAACAATTAACAATTAACAATTAACAGTTTAGCTAAAAGCCAAAAGCTGAAAGCTGAAAGCGAAATGCAGTGGTTAGTGGTTAGTCCAATTAACAATTAATAGTTTAGGTTAAGCTTCGTGGAAATTCGTGGAATTCGTGGTTCTTTCCAATTAACAGTTAACAATTAACAATTAACAGTTTAGGGGGGGGCAATTATCCAAGCACTATCTGTAATTCACGCAGTACTTGATAAATTCTCATGCATCGAATATTAAAAGCCGTTGCTATAGTCGGCAAATACACTTTCTTTGTTTCGCGATGATCAATATTCCTTTTTTCATGAGTCACGATGACGTCATCGTTCTCCATAGCAGCGGCGACCAGCCAGGCGTCCGCCCCTTGCAGAAATTCCTGACGGGCTTCGATGCTATAATTTCCTCCCAAACGATTCAGGACATAATCCGCAATTGCGGACATGCGTTTGCGTGTTTTCGCTGAAAGCGTAGAAAAGAAATCATTTGGCAACTCAGCCTTGATCCATCGTGACAAGCTGTCGTTGCCTTTGAGCAGTTCATCCTTGACTTCCTTGATGGAGCGAACCTTTTCTTCATGTGGCAACCAACGCCAGAAGCTTGGGCAAATGTCAGAAGCATAATATGTTTCAGCCGCGTCAATGAAGACGTTCGTGTCAAGCAGATAAGCCATGGCTACACCCCCACTGCCTCCGAAAGCCTTCGCAGAGACGCCGGACTGTTGACGGATAAAAGCCGGAAGGCGTCCGTGAACGATATGTTGCCTGAATCGTTTTCCGCGATGACCATGCGGGCAAACAAACGGCTGACGCGATTCTTCAGCATGGCATAGAAATTTCCTCCAGTTCCTCCGGAAACATTTTCCATACTTTTTAAATCTTCCCACAAGCCCTGAGCGACTGTCGAGGGAATCAGACGCAGGGATTGGCAACGATACAGGATGACCTGGCGGCTCAGCTTGAGATGACGAGCGATAGTGGAAATACGTTCCAACCAGTCGGAAGATTTGCTTTCAGCCCAGCATGACTTGACTGTTGCCTCGGGAGCAAGAAACTCGGCCGCGACAGCATTGCAATAACGTTCGACAGCGTGGTCGCACCGCACTTCCGAAAGGTCGGCATTGCTGATGCCGCCTTGATTCAGCAGGATATGTGCAGCTTCATGGACCAGCGTGAACAACTGGGCGCCTTTGCTGTCAGCAGCGTTGACGAAGACAAGCGGGGCATACTGGTCGGCCAAAGCAAAACCACGAAATTCGCGGAGATCAAGATGGCGGCTGGTATTGTTGTCCACCACGCTGTTGCGCATGACCAGAATGCCGGCACTGTCTTCCATGGCCGTCGTCAGCCTGTCAAAACAGCTTTCCCAATCCTTGCACTGGGCAACGATATCGTCATCCCACTGAAAGATCGCCTTCAGCCCGTCAACGGCGACCTTGACGGGCGTGTCGGTCGTCACACTTCCGACATAATCCAAAGGAGCGCAGCCATTTTCCAACAGATAGTCCCGATACCATGCCTGACGGTATTTCATGGTGGAGACGACGGCGTACAATTCCGGGCTAGGGGAAAGCGGCTTGTGCTCACCGCCATTGCGGAAATCCGCCATTCCAATGGATAATTCAGGGGGACGTTCGAGAAAGAACAATCCAACAGGCAACAACGACTGTGCCGCAAGTTTTTTGATCTGGGCATACGTCATGAACACGTCGCCGTTTTCCCAATCGGTTACACGTTGGCTTGAAACGCCCAACCGCCTGGCAAACGCCTCCACGGAATCCCCCAGGCGCTTTCGCGCCCAGATTATCATGGTTGGATTGACAAGCTTCTCTTGCATCGTCATGCTCTTTTGATATGCTCAATGGATTCTAACTAATCAGAAATAATCTTGTTATTTGAAATATATCCTCCCTTTTGCAAAACACAAATATTATTTTTGAAATCTTCAGACGATTTTTTCAGATCAAGAACCACGAAAAGCCGCCGAAGGCGGCGCTTATGGCTAATGGCCTATGGCTTATGGGCAATGCATAATGCATAATTCATAATTATTATATGGCTTACACTACGTGCGATGTCGCTACGCGACGGAATCCCATTGCTGGGAAACGAAATCCTTTGCACAACATGCTTTTTTCATCAAAAAAACTTTGAGCAACACAGTAATAGCAGATTTGCAATGATAATTCGGCCCCATCAAGGCCGCTGTTTTAGGGATATGCCCCATGGTCTCGCTTCACTCGACCATGGGTTACTCGAGTTTGGCTTTTTAAGGCCTTTTGTTCATAATGCTATTTGTGTAAGTCCTAAAGCTACTTAATCTTATGGCAAAATCCGATTAAGGTTGAAAATGATATTCAGGAGAAAGGCTCTTGTTTTTGTTTCCTTCAAATTGACGACCCGGATATGCATATCATAAAGTTCTTTGTTCAAAATCTTTTTCATATCCAGATGATGCTTATCTGAAATCCTTTTGTCCAATGGGACTCTGAACAGCAAATCAAAGAACTTTCGATTGTCATAAATATAGGTAATGTCCGAATACATTTTCATTTCGGACGTGCCCATGCCTCCCCAACTGCCCAAGGCAACTTCGACTTTATGCATGTCGGCCGGCAGATAGGCATCCGGAATGGTTTCATATTCAAAGTCTTGGATATACTTGTCGAATACGTCGTCAATCTTATGGGCTAGACGGCGATTGAAGATGAAAATCTTGTAGAGATTCCGGAACAGCTTCGGTGAAAGCGGCGGCATGGTCGACCGACCATAGTGCTTATACCAATAGGCGCGGATGACTTCAGACACCCATGATTTCACTTCCACATCGCAATCCAGCTGCCGCATCAGGATAATCCGCTTGCGGTATTCATTGTCGTAGTGTCTGACGATGTAGCCGTTGTTATGGTCGATGATCGCTTTGATCTCCTTGAAGTCCTTTACGTCCTCATTGCTTGACGGGATTTGGAAGCGAAGCCATTCCACATGAAAACGTCTGGCGATTTTCTCCGCGGCGGCGGCATCAATCGCCTCTTTCGGAGCGGAGATGTAGCTGAACGCCTTGAAATGATCATAGATTCCATTAGCGGCGGCAAAGGTTGTATTGGAATCAATACCGCCACTCAACGAGATATATGGTTTCGACCATTTTCTGGCGACCAGCTGCATGCTGTTCTTCAGAATCTCAGCCGCATCATGAATGACCTTTTCGTAATCGTCCTGTTCAACGGCTGGTGACAGATTCTTTGTCGGCCAGAAACGCTTGTGGGTGACATTCTTTCCGTCGTATCGATAGTCGATGTTCGGGACGATGCGCTTTACGGCATCGAACTTTGTCATGTCTGCCGGAAGATAGGCGCCCAGGACTCTGTAATAGTATTTATATTGCAATAGCTCCTTGGTCAAGTCGTTCATCTGCAGATCATCATGCAAATCCCCCACGATTTGGACATGAGACGTGATGTAGAAATGTCCATCAACCAATCCATAATAGGACGATTGCATTCCCGACGGATCTGTAATGAACTCTACTTGTTTTCCACAAACTACTCCATAAATAAAGACACCGGTTATTTCATTGATACGTTCCCAATAGTCCTCCGTCTGATAGACATCCGCGATTCGAGAGAGTATCGACGTCTCGTCGATCTCCATGGTGAATGGATTATAGGCATGGCCGAAGAGGAAGAAGAAGCGGTTGTCTTTTTCAAAAACGCTTACCTTCTGACACTCATGCACATAGGCGGTATAACATCCGATGGGTGTGGTTTTCCACTGATTGTAGAACGGGAACGATTGGAGATCGATGTCAGATCGATCGTTCAGGAAGAACCCACGCTTGAAGAGGTATTGCCTGAGGTCTTTCCGTTCGTCTAGGATGTTTTTCAGGCTATTGATAGAACCACGAATTGACACGAATGAACACGAAATATTAAGGAAGTCCACAGAACACACGGAAAAAACAGAAGCCTCGCAGACGTCGGCCAATTAGCCAAGGAGTTTGTATTTGCTTTAAGCTTTCAGCTTTAAGCTTTTAGCTCCGTGAAACGGTTGGCCTCCGTCTGCTCGGCGGTTCGTCACGCTTCGCGCAAGTGAAAACAATGTCATGAGGAAGCTTGAAGTCCTTGGTCAATGATTCGTGATGAATTTGCTTTCAGCTTTAGGCTTTCGACTTTTAGCTCCGCGAAAAGCGGTTTGTATTTGCTATAAACTTTAAGCTAAACTGTTAATTGTTAATTAGTAATTGAAAAATAGCTCCGCGCAGCGGTCGATAACCGCCGAGCCGCAGGCAGCCGTTGGAATTCTCTTCTCTATAGATTTCATATACGTACCAAAATTCTTCTGATTTTGTCGGCTCCTGCGGTGAGGCATTTCTGTTTATTCAGTGTTTTCTGTGGACTGATTTTCGTGACTTTTTGTGTATTTTGTGGTTAAAAAATCTGTGGTTTTCTTAACCTAAAAAAGATTCATGATTTTCAAAAGCAGTTTAGGAGATATCCAGAAGAGGATTCGGCCGATGTTCCTGCCAATATTGTCAGAATCCAGAGTGATCACTGGCTTATGCTGACAGAATTGTCGATACAAATCACGGCGGATTGAATGATCTGTATCAAGATGATTATAATGGATACTTATATCGATGTATTCTCGACAACAAAAGTCTTGTAGTTTTAAAATCGCCCACTTCTCCAACGCTGGATTGTGTTCATGGATATATTCAATCCGTTGCACAATCATCTCATGCTCGTCTTCAAACCTCTTTTGTTTTTGTCGAGCATCATGAGACAAACTTTCAGGCCTATATAAATAATGACAGAGAGGACAATCAATGCAGACTATTTTTCGAGCATTTCCTAAAGCTTTGGCTGTCCATAAGCCATCTTCATATAATTTCCCAACTGGAAACAAATTATTTGTAATGGTTGTCCGGCGATAGATTTTATTCCAAACGACATTCTGGATGAATCGCCTTCCTTTAAACAGCTTCTCCAGAGCCTCTTCAGATGAATAGAAGATTCTTTCTTGGGGAATCGACTTGTTTATAATGGCTTCTGAACCTTCTCGTTCACTCTGGAAGCAACATGATGCAATGTCGGCATCCGTCTCCAACAGAGCCGACATTAGAACCTCAACCATGTTCAGCTCAATCCAATCATCGCTATCGACGAAACCGATGAACTCACCAGTGGCGATTTTCAGACCTTCGTTTCTGGCGTGTGACAAGCCGCCGTTCTGCTGATGGATGACGTTGATTCGTGGATCCCGTTCCTTCCAAGCATCGCAAATGGCGGGACAGTTATCGGGCGATCCATCCTCAACAAGAATGATTTCGAGATTGGTGTATGTTTGGTTAACGACGGAGGCGACGCATTTGTCCAGATATTTCTCGACGTTATAGACGGGAATGATGATTGAAACCAAAGGTTTCGAATTCATAATTCATAATGCATAATGCATAATTAACAATTTAGCTGAAAGCTGAAAGCTGAAAGCGAAATACAGAATTAACAATTAATAATTAACAATTAACAGTTTAGGTAAATGTCAAAAGCTTCGTGTGAATTCGTGGTATTCGTGGTTCTAATGAATTAACAGTTAACAATTTAGGTTATAGTTCCACGAAAATGGCTGGTAATATTCGGCCCTTTCAGGGCCGACGTTATGGGGAAGCGTTCACCCCTGGCTTCCGCCAGGGGTTACTCGAATTGGGCCTCTCCAAGGCCCGAGCGGCATTTACCGCCAGCTACGTTTATATCGCCTGTAAGGCAATGCTTATGGCTTATGGCAAATGCTGAATGCTAAATTCAAAATGCTGAATTATTTAGAAAACTACAGAAAACACTGAATACACTAAAAGCTGACAACTAACCGACAAAATTTCAGTTTGCAAATGTCTTCTCGTTGAAAATGTGCATGAGTTGGTGATACTTCAAGCCGTCTTCAGTCTCTCGTTCGCCATATAGTTGAAAATTGTTGTGGGCATTCCGATAGAAATCAAGCAGTTTTGGGCGATCCTCACATTCAAGAAACGCCACTCCGCCGCCTATGTTGTGCTGGACTTTTACTAGAACAGAAAAAGCCATCTCCATCAGCGCATCACCAGAAGGACAATCATGCACTGCGGAATTCGAATTTTTTCCTTACTGAGCAATCAGATAGGCGCACGCCTGAATACTATTAGTGTCTGCATTGTAGATGCCGTGGCGCATCAGCTTTTTCCGCATTGTCGCACTCAACTTGTCACATCCTACATCTATCGACCTTTGCGTCAGAGAGAAAAAAGCGGCAAGTTCATCCTGTTCATTCAGCACCAAATGGGTAATTGATATCTTCTGTCGAGAAAAATCAATGGATTTGTTCTTGATGAAATCCTCGATTTCAGTGTTCAGCGGGCAGGAAAACGTACACAAAAAATCATGGACGTCACCCAGACTCGCCTTCTGAAGCAAATCCAGCAGATTGACTATGCGGAAAGCCATCCGTCACGCCCTCTTGCCATTTCGATTCTTTCTAATCCCATCGGCGACTTTCTTGATTTCCTCAGGAGATTCGACAAATTGGAAATCCACCGTCCTTTTTTGAGGCGGTATTTTCTCCGACACCTCCATCGCCTTGACGAACGCGCGAGCCGTCTTCTTGTCTCTTATTGTAAAATCAGCAAATATGCTTGATGTTGCCATGGTATCCTCCTCTTATTGAATGATACCATCAAATATACATTCCCTTTTAAAAATGTCAAATTTATTTAGTGAGTGGTAAGGAGCCGCCGAAGGCGGTGCTGATGGCTTATTGCGTATGGCTGATGGCCTATAGGCAATGCTGAATGCTGAATTAACAATTGACAATTAACAATTTAGCTAAAGGCTTAAGGTTAAAAGCTTAAAGCAAAGCAAAATTCAAAAAAGGTTACTTCTTGGCTATCGTCTTGGAAAACAATACCGTCCCCTTATTCGCATAACGATTAAGGCGAACTCTATTTGCACTAAAGAACTGTTGCTGAAGCTTCTGCCATTTAGCTGTCGGAATTTTCTGCGCTCCACTTGCAACAACAGAAGCCTCTTGATAAAGAGCGGTAACGCGACTATCCTTTAATCGTTGAAGAGTGTTCCCTAATTGCTCAACCGCATGCTCCATGTCACGTCCTTTCAATTCCAAGAGAAATCCAATAGGGCTTTCAGTCTGGGATGAAATACTATAATCGCATGCATTTCCGTCAGGATAATAACCTTTGTCGAGCTTCACAAAAGCTATATCTGCCAAAACATCATTCTGCACATTAAGAGAAGCATGCTCCTCATGACACGTATAGGACTGCCCCGGCTTCCGTATGGTCACGATCGACACCGAAAGCGTTCCAAAGCCGCTGACATCAATCGTTTCCATTGAGAGCTCCTTCAAGTGCCGAATTATAACGCGTGTCCAATGTCTCAGACGCTTCGTCCATGTTGGGCGTCATGAGCAAATGCGATTCCTCATCTCTAAGCGACTCAATCGTGCCATCATTTTTAATGAGATAGCCACCAAGACGTTTCCAAGACAAAAACTTATTTTTTCCTTCTTCTGCAATTGTGTTCAGTGCGGTGATCCAATAAGGACTATGTGTCGTAAACATGATTGAGGCTTCCAATGCACTCGCGTCGATGGCTGAATCCATAATGCGCATCAAATCGTCAGCAAAGCGAAGCTGCGTCATTGGATCAAGACTCAACTCCGGTTCCTCGATATGCACAAAAAGGCAGTAATTCTTAAAAGGCAGTATCTTATCACCAGGGATAAACCGTTTTCCGCCCTCTGATTCCCCCATCATCGCATCAAGAATGATGCTCTTATAGGAACGCCGCACGGCTTGTTCATAATCATACCCACGGGTCAAATACCGAAGGATTATCGAGATAGGTATGGAAGCCTTTTCGCCGGAAGCTCCATGCTCGAACAAGGTCTTATGTCCAGCCTTATTAACTATGACAACATCTCGCCGCCCGCTTTTATTTTTCCCGACAAGCAATTTAGTATTCAGGTAGTCGATACTTTGCTCTGTGGAACTTTTGGCATCCATGGCCTCATCCCAGAGTCCGTAAGTTTCAGAAAAATAATTGTCCAGTATCTTGGACTGTATGTTTGCCCCTTTCCGCGCCCAGGAAGCCAGCAAGTTGCGAGTGTCGCTGATAAATGCGATTTTGAGGAACGGCCCTGCATCGTCATTGGAAGCACGATCGTCCAAATGAACGCTAAAGCCTTTCTTGTCCAACGATATCTGGCAATTCAGCATGCCATTGCAGGACAATTCATAACCAATCCGCGTCTCGGATCCAACAAGATTTCCAATTTCGGCAAAAGCCAGATAGGAATCCTTGCGGATGCTGATAGACGTCTTGTTGACACCGGAAATCTTGAGGGCCCGCCTTATCAATTCCATTTTGCAGACATGGCGCATCATCGCCAGAACCTTCAAAATCAAACTCTTGCCACTGCCCGACTCGCCGACAAGCACGGTGACTGGACGGATGTCGTCCAACACGACATCCAACAGTGGCCCTAAGGCTTTGATTTTCAATGATTCATGAATTGTATAAGGATATGCCGGCATTCTGCTTTTGACTCTTCGCTAATTTTCCATGCAACAAAACCTCATCTCCTGTCCAACGTTTTCATTAGACCTAACATAATATTAGTTTTGTTACCTACAAGTCAACAGATTGCTTTTTGTATTTTCAATCATTCATCATCCATCCGTAAGGTAGTATCCATCATGGATTCACCTATAGAAACATTCCTCCATCATGATACAATTCTAAATGTTTGCCTTGCAATAATTATAAATTAAACGAACCACTAACCACGGCATTTTGCTTTATGTTCCCGCAGGAGCGGGATCCTCCATGTATTTTACTTTAAGCTTTGGACTTTAGGCTTTTAGCTAAATTATGAATTATGAATTAGATTTTGTTTGATGACGTCTGCAAGGCGTTGGGCATCGCCGTCGCCGATGAAGCTGTTGTGCGGCGTCAAAACGACATTCGGTAGGTTCCAGAGGGCACTGTCTTTCGAAAGCGGTTCCTCTTCAAAGACATCCAACACGGCACGCAACCGATTGGATATCAGCTCTTTGCCCAATGCGTTTTGTTCAACGACCGCCCCACGGGCGATATTCACGATGACGGCATGGTCTTTCAACCGTGATAGCCGCCGGGCATCCAAGAGATGGCGCGTTTCATCGGTCAGCGGAAGCGTCAGAATGACGATGTCAGCCGTCGGCAGGCAGTCATCCAGCTGTTTCAGCGGAAGCATTTGCCGATAGTTATCATCTTCTCGGACAACGATATCCACCCCGGTGACACGACAGCTAAAAGTGGCGAAGCGTTTCGCGCATTCCGTTCCGACGTTGCCACAACCGACAATCACAACCATCTTACCGTTAAGCTCTTCCAAATCACGGATTTTCTGCCAGTTGCATTCCTTTTGGAAGTCATGGAAATCATGGAAACGACGGTATAGCGTCAGGACCCCCGTCACGGCATGTTCCGCCATGGGAATGCTATAGACGCCGCGTGCGTTATGGATTTCGATACCGTGGCTTTTAATGTAGTCCATCGGCACGCGGTCAAATCCTGCGCTCGTCAGTTGGATGTAACGTAGTTTTAGGAACTTCTCAATCGGATGGTACAGAAAGAGGCCATTGCCAATGACACCTTCCACGTCTTCCGCCGGGCAGACCAGCGGATCCGCTTCCTGCGGCTGAAGGACAATGTCATGGCCAAGCTTGCGGATGGCATCTAGTTGCTCATCCGTCGCCTTCCATGCACCTGTTATCAGCAATTTCATCTAACAATTAACAATTAACAATTAACAACCTACGTAATATATTGAATCACAACCATAACTAACAGGCCATGAGCTTCAAGCTTTCGCATGATGTTGTTTTCACTTGCGCGAAGCGTGACGAACCGCCGAGCCGCCGGAGCCGTTTGCGTCATTCGCAGCCATTGCCTTGTTTCTTCATTGAATCCTCAGTATCTCGTCGGCCCGGCGGCGAGGCATTTTGGTGTGTTTCGTGTGTTTTGTGGTTAAAAATCTGTGTAATCTGTGTTATCTGTGGTTTGATTTTTCGTGTTCTTTCGTGTATTTCGTGGTTATAAATAATTAGAAATCAACGGGAGAGAATGCTCGAGACGCATTGCTGAACAAACTGGCAGTTGGTCGTGAAATAATTGCTGTGGGAGGAGATTTCCGATTCGAAGGCGCGAATGATGCGAAGGCCCGTCATGAACTTCTCACGGATGACATCCATGTCATGAATTATCAGATAGTTGCAGAAACTGCGAGACAGGATGACCATGGATGAGCCCAGTCGATAATGTTCCTTGAGAATCGCCTCTGCGGGAAGCATGCCTGTGCCGATTGCGGCAATGCCGCCAAAGCCATAGGTCAATCCTTTTAGACGGAATTTCAGGCAAATCTGCTCGACCGTTCCGTCGGACAGCAGTTCAAACATGAACTTTTTTCCATAGCCCAGGCTTAGATCATTGAGGCCGACGAAGACTTCATCGATGCCTGGCAGAGCGGTGATTTCATCCAGATTCGCCACGGAATCAGGCGTTTCAAAAAGAAGAATGGTCCTACAACGACCGTTGACGGCTTTCAGAAAACGGGACACCTCCTCTGCCGCTTTGAAATACGGCAGCATAATGATGTCCGCCCCAGCTTCGACGATGGAATTGATTTCCTCTTCAGTGGAGCCATAATCCGCCGTCGCATCATGGACGGGATTGCAACGGACAAGCAGTTCTGATTTCGTCAAGACGGAACGGACGGCATGAATGTCCTCCACCGTATGATGACACTGCACCGTGTCCATGCCGCCTTGACGAGCAGATTTGCCGATGTATTCCATGTCGATGAAGATACGATCGACACCTGCATCCTCGGCGATTTTCGCAATTTCCGGCTGATTGGTGATGTAGAATAGTTTCAGCATGAGATGCGTTGGGAGGGTCACGCTCCTGCGTGACCGGACGCGCGGGCTCGCGTCCCTCCCGATCTTATAGACTTTGTATTCTGGATGTTATGGAAGTTCTGAAGTTTCTGGATGTACTGCTCTTCCAGCCAAATCAAACAATCCCGTAAACTATAAATTGTTAATTGTTAATTGTTAATTGTTAATTCTACATTTGCTTTAAGCTTTAGGCTTTAAGCTTTAGGCTGGAGCGTAGCTCCCTTGTTTTCGTTATCAGCGTTACTGAGGACTTTGAAGATGGTCATGAAAAAGATCTTCAGATCAAGCATGAAGGAACAATGCTCGACATACCAGACATTTAGCTCAATCCGATGATGCCATTCGACATCTTTTCGACCATGAACCTGCGCCCAGCCCGTGACGCCCGGACGAACTTCAAACATCTTGAATTGTTCAGGCGTATATTCTGTCACAGGCCACGGATGGTAGGTCAGTGGCGGCCGCGGGCCGATGAGCGACATGTCGCCGCGGAGGATGTTAATCAGCTGCGGCAATTCATCAATGCTGGTAGCGCGGATGATTCTGCCGACACGTGTTACACGTGCGTCGTTCTTTCCAGAATAAACGCCTGAACCGGTATGTTCCGCATTTTGGCACATGGAGCGGAACTTGAGGATTTCAAACTCTTTTCCTTTGTAGCCAAGTCGTTTCTGACGGAAGATGGCTGGTCCTTTGCTGTCAAGCTTAATCAGCAGAGCCACGAACAGCATGGGAATGCCGAAAATCAGAAGTCCTGTTACAGCGAACAAGATATCCAAGATACGTTTTATTAATGCATAATGCATAATGAACGGCCGATAGCGAGGCTTAATGCTTAATGCTTAATGCTTAATGCTGTATTAACAATTTACAGTTTAGCCTAAAGCTTAAAGCTTAAAGCAAAGATATAACATCAAAGATGATGTCTGATTTCGTTATGACGCTACGCTATCTGTTTTCTCTTTTATCTCGTCTTCGAACAATGAATATACATATCCGACACTTTGAATGTACAATTTTGTATTAGGATCGGATAATTTAGCGTATGTTCTTGATTGATATACCATATCAAAGGCAACTGGAATGGAGATCCCTTTCTCGTCCACCAAAATGGCGACCAATTCCTCAGTCAATTTTAGTTTCAGCAACTCAAAACGTTTTTGCGCCGTCATATCTTTTTCAGCCTCCTGATGGATTGTTCAGTACAGAAGGCATACTGAAATGTAATCCCTTTGAAATGTTTCAGTTTCACCAGAAAACGGCTACGGGTTATATAACCACCTTTGTAAAGCACCACCTGCTCACCAACCCTGTCGTTCGCAATCGGTCCGTAAACAATGTCATAATCATGCCGCCACGGTGGATTCCTGCGGTCGCGATTGGCGAAGATGAAATCCGCCCACTCCTCCGTATATGCCTCAAACGTCTTCACTTTCAGTTTTCCGGATGACATCAGCGTTTCATCGAACTCGAAAGCCGTTACGCATGGGCTTCCTCCCCACATCGTCATGGCCGCAACGGCACGTTCCCATGCCTGTTGTTCATCTGCCGACAAATAGAAAGCTCGCCCAAAGTCCTTGAATGGACGAGACTTCTTTAGGTCGATTCGTTCGATTGCTACATTGCTGCCATGATAAAGGATCATTGAAGCGAGCCTCCCTGGCGGCGGCAGTAGTCGGACAAATCATCAACCACCTGCTCATAATCCTGAGTATGAAGATAACCGTAATGGTTCACCAGCAATGCGGCTCCACCGTATTTGTTCAAGTAATGATAGGCAGCTGATTCGCCAAAATGATGTTTTTTGGCGAACAAGGCGACAATCATCGCCACAAAACTTATCGTATTGAGAGTCTGTTCAGACATTTATTGCTGCCTCCCTTGAATAATCCAGAGCGAAAGCCCGTGGTTAGCTTAGGTAAATCACCTCCAAAGATTGAAAATCAAGACGCATGACAATCGTTGCCATGCATCATATTTATTTAAAATACTACGTTAAAGAAAAAACTCAAATCAATGAGCTACGCATGGTCTCGCACTCCGTGCGATGTCGCTCCGAGACTTTTACATGCTGCTTTGCAATAATTATAAATTGTTAATTGTTAATTGTTAATTGTTAATTGAGTCTGCCGCAATCATCTTGTATTCGGCTGGATTGATTTCCGTACGGATGGTTTGGTTCACAAACTCCAGTTCAACCGTCCATAGAAACTTCTTGTCCTTCTTCATCAACCAGCCCGTGACGCCTTCCCAGACGCCGGTCTCGATGATGAAACGGTCACCTTCCTTGATATCGACGTTGAATTCAATCTCTTTTTCTAGACCGGTCGTTTCAAACGCGCGCACGGCGCGGATATCCTCCAGCAGGCGTTTGAGCGGCGTTTTGTCCAAAAAACGTACGATGGTCTTGCTCGACCACAGCAACGACTGCTGTTCGGTCGTCGCTTTCACGAAGATGTACGACGGAAACATGGGCCGCAGTACCATCCTGGAGTTCTTGTAGGGCTTCCCGTGGCTCATGTAGGAATTGACCTTCCAGACCTTTCTCAACGGAAGATAGCAGCAGATTCCGTTCTTGGCGCAGTATTCCTTCAGGCGAAACTCGTTCAACGGCATCGTATAGACAGGAAATACCTTCTCCTGGCTGGACGGCTCCAGCAGCCGTTCATCAAACTCAACCGTAATGTTCTCCGTTTTCATGGAAGCGGGGTATGCTAACGCAGCCCCTCGAACTGCGAACGTTCTGGGGCTAAAAGCAAAAAGCCATTGGAAATCTTTCAGCAGGAACAGTTTCCGATGGCTTGAACGAAAATGTGGATAAAGCCTTCTTCGAAATGAACCGCGCCGATGCGCGTAAGGCTTGATTGGCTTACGTGGCTAAATTCTGTTTTCACGGGGCATGCGACATCGCCCATTGCAAGTTGTAAACTGTTTTGAACGTCTTTTCGCATGCTTTTTCCGTGGTTTCAGAACTTATTTGACTCAATAGTCATAAAAAATCATCAATTAATATATGACTGCCAAAAGGATAGTCAAATCTTTTTTTTCAATATATGGCATTTTACACGCCTATTGCGTTATGAATGTTGCTACACGGCGCTCATGACTATTCCGTGGGTTTATCACCCACGGCTGCGTTCCGATCACCACTACGCGGTTCTAAATGGTTGCCTTGCAATAATTATACATTATGCATTATGAATTATGCATTATGAAAGCGGCATACGTGGTTTATTTCGCAAAATGGCTCTGGATCATCTGCACGATGACGTCGCCCAATACTTCTCTGCGCCATCCTTCCAGCAGTCGATGTTGGAATGGCCAGGCCTTCTCTTCCGCCGCCATAACCAATGACTCCGCATCACGACGGCTTCCAACCAAAACAGAATCAATCTGCCGTGCCGTCGCGCGCTTTTCTATCAACGACAACACACGATCCGCACGTTGTTTAAGCACACGGACATCCATGGGGATAGTCCGCCGTTTTGGAAATTCCGCTTCTGGAATGACCTTTCCACGCTCCAGACACGCCAGAATCGCGTCGCCATACCGTTCCACCGTCTTGGGCCATAGATTCGTCCGATGGTGCAGTTCCGCCAAATCTTTCGGCATCGACTGGACAATCATGACAATCTGCTCATCGCTGATAATGCGCGGGCGGGCGATGTCCTTCGCCCGCGCCTCCAGTTCGCGCCAACGCGCCAATTCGCTCAAAATCGCCAGTTGGCGACCATTGAACAGATTGTTTCCAGACACACGCATCCAGACTTTCGTCTCATCAACTTCTTGATAAAACGATTCTTGAGAATATTCAGCCATTTCGGCCTCAAAACAGGCCGCATTTCCTAAAGCCTCTAGTTTCTCCTTCAAAAGGACGCAGGCCTTCGGCATGTACTGCACATCTTCCGCCGCGTATTCCAATTGACGCGACGTCAACGGACGTTGCAGCCAATCCGTCCGCGTCTCCGTCTTGGCCAAATCAACGCCAAGCAATTCATTCAGCAATTTCTTCAGCGACAGCTTCGCCGTCATGCCGACGAAGCCCGCCGCAATCCGTGTATCGAAGATGTTCCGTGGCAACGCGCCGCACCATCTGCGCAAAATCGGCAGATCGCTGGCCGCTTCATGGAAAACTTTCACGACGGATTCATTTTCCAACAACGCCTTAAGCGGCCCCCTGTCCGTAATGGCCAGAGGATCCACCAAGGCGTTTCCCGCTTCCTCGCAGGACAGTTGGACAAGCCCAAGCTGCGGATGATAGGTTTTCACCCATACGAATTCCGTGTCAACGGCGACAATCGGCTGACGCGCAGCCGCATCGCAATATGTTTTCAACGACTCATCGTCCTGAATCCACAACATGCTGCCTGTTCTCTGTCCTGCGTCTTTTCCTTATATATAATGTATAAACCTCTTACTTAATCGGCGGAGGCGGCGGCGGAACGGCGCCAAACAAACCGCTCAACGCGGCGACGGTGTTAGCCGCCTGCCAGCCGCTCATGCCAGCCGTCCATACGAGCGAATTCGGGCCGAAGCCGCCACTCGCGATCATGCCCTGCAACGCCTGAATGGTGAACGGGCCTTGCTGCTGGCCGTTGACGGCCACGTAGAACATCGGAGCTGCCGGCGGCGGTGGCGGCGGAGCCATCTGCTGCTGCGGCTGTTGATATTGCGGCTGCTGCGACTGCTGGAACTGCTGACCCGCAAACGCGCCCAGATTGCCGCCCATCATCATGCCCATCATCGTGCCGCCAGTGCCTTGGTTCTGCGCCATATCGCGCATCGCGTCCGCGGCCTGCGCCTGCTGGTATTTCCGCATTTGGTTGTCCTGTACTTCGCCAATGGAGTTGATCGCGCCAGCCCTGTCGATCGCCGCATTCACTTCGTCCGGCAGCGAGATGTTGCCGACCGTGAACGTCATCAGTTCAAGCCCCATGTTGTTCATCACCGGCTGCAGATTCTGCATGACGCGCTCACCGATTTCGTTGTATTTGGCCACCAAGTCCAATGCTGGAATCTGCAGTTCGCCAAGTGAATCGGAAAATTCGGAGATGGCTTTCAGCTGAATCTGCTTCTCAAGCTCTTCCGCCTTGAACTCGCTCTTCGCGCCGACGAAGCGCTGCAGCATGTTGTCCGTCATGCCGACGCGATACGAATAGTTGCCGAACGCGCGGATACGAATCCTTCCGAAATCCGCGTCGCGCATCACGATCGGTTGCGACGTGCCCCACTTGCGGTCCAGCTGCTCCGTCCGCTTGATGAAATACACTTCCGCCTTGTGCCACGAATTGAAGCCGTACGGCAACGAGAGAATCGTCGTCAAAATCGGAAGGTTCTTGGTTTCAAGCGAATAGGTGCCCGGTTCAAACTTATCCGCAATCTGCCCTTCGTTCACGAACACAGCAGACTGACCAGGCCGAACGACCAATTTCGCGCCACGCTTGATTTCGTTGCCCGCCCGCTCAAAACGGTGGACGAGCACGCCAGGCGTCTCTTCCGGCCATTCGACAATGTCGATCAACTGGTTCTTGATGAAATTCATGATACCCATGGTTTGCCTCCTTGTGTTTATTGATTAAACAACATATATAGACCAATGACAATTGCCAATATACATAGAATCAGGAAGGTGATCTTGACGACGCTCCACGGCCGTTCGCCATGCGCCACACCCGTCTGGCCGTTCACAAGATATGTGTAAGGCTTTCCTTTGAAACGATATGTGGCGGACCAGAACGGCACAAGCAACAACTTGTAGCTCAAATCCGCATAGGACGTGTCCATGCTGCTGATCCGTTGTTCGTCACCGCCGATGTCACGCCTGATAGCGCTTTGAATGCCCGGCTTGGCCTTTTCCTTCGACTCTTCGAAGGCCGGCCGCAATTTGACATCATAGCTCTCTTCGTCAAAACCGCGAATCATGTCCTCTGAATAGTCCACGGCGTTCTCCAGATTCCATTTGCATTCCTCCTGAAGGGCTTTCGACATGCGGTTGCTCGCCGGAACAAGAATGTCATCAAACGCCACATGTACCGTTCCCGCAGCAGGATACCACCGTGTTTTGCGCTCCTGGTAGGTCTCCGTTTTGCCGTTGACGCGACGCGTCTTCGTCACATAGTAATGTTCGCCGCGTTCACCTGTATAACGCGTCGTCGTCTTGAAATCAAATGTCCACAACGGCCGATAGACGCCCTGCATGGTTTCCTCAAGCTTTAGCTTTTTCGCCTTGTTCGGCAGGAACCATAAGCTTTGCAGCCACTTGCGGAACGCCATGACGGCCGCGTCATGCGAAATGGCGAACGGCACGATGCCCTGCGGCCGCAACGTCCGTTGGCTCAACGTGGATCCCGTCAGCGGCGTGTTGCAGTACTGACAGTGCGTTGCCACGACGTTTGTCGGGAACTCGCTGTCAGCACCGCAGTTCGGGCAGTGAACGACGAGCTTGTCGTCGTCTTCATTGTACTGTTCGATCGCCTTCAGCGTATCCATCAGATCCAATTCGACGACGTTTTCGCCCTTCATTTCATCAGCTTCATATTCTGTTCCGCAAGCGGGACAGACAAGCTTCTGCTTTTGCGGATCGAACACCAAAGCCGAACCGCAATTCTTGCAAAGACGTGTGTAAAAGTTCTCCATATTAATATTTAAGCATTAAGCATTAAGCATTAAGCATTCAGCATTCAGCATTATAATTTAATGCATTCATAGGAATGCGCGGCAATGATGCCGCTCTTCCCACGGAAACTCCACGGTTGCGCATCCGCCGTGTAGTTCGCCAGAATCAACGCGTATTCGCCCTTCGGATTCCGCCAATGGCCATGCAGCACGCACGGTAGCGTCTTCGTGATGACGCGCGCCTCCGCCTGCTTCGTGAAAATCATCCGCGACAGGAAGCTCACTTCCTTTTCGTCGCAACTGAAGCCGTCAGGCGACATCATCGTACCGTCGAACAGGAAGTCTTTATGGTCATGGTAGAATTTCGCCGTATCGACGATGAACTGATAGACATCGTGATACTTCGGTTCCGTATAGATGGCAGGACGCAGATGGCAGACCATCGGCTGGACGCCCCACACGATGGGACGTGCCATTTCCACGAAGAACTGGTCTGGATACAAGCTGTTCCAATCCTTTTCCTCCGGCCATTTGTCTTCCGACGGCCATTTCGGATCCCATGGCGGAACGCCGTCTGGATGTGCGTAATTGCCGAACAGCGCGAACGATCCGTGATAGACGGCGCTGAACAACGGCACCATGTCCCGCGAGTCATTGCCCATGTGTTCGATGGACGCGCTCGTGCAGATGATGCCGCCGTCGCACAAATCCATATAGGCTTCGTTCGCGGTTTCTGTCGTCAGCGGATAGTCTGGATATTCATCCTTAAGACGTTGCAACATGTTGCGATAGCCGTCCCGCATGTAATGGCCACCGCCTTTCGGATGCTTATGGTCCGGATTGTAGCACGGCCCATACGTCGCGCAGCCGATCATGTCCAGATACTGGCCTGACAGGCCGCAGTCGTGCAGATGGCCGAGCAATTCGGAAATCTTGTCATGATGGTGCGGCGCTTCACCGCACATCCACGCCAGACGGTGGTTGTTGTATTTGTTGAAGGCATGGGCACGCAAATCGCCGTTGGGCAGTTTCACGGCATCGCGGTCGCCGCCCTGCGTCCATGTATCCGCATCGCAGTCCCAGCAAACGCCATTCACATAGACCTGCGTATAAATATCTTGCTCCTTCAGACGCTTCACGGCGGCGCGGAATGTCTCCTCGCCTTCGCGCGGCGGCCAGAAGAACGGATAATCCGTGTCATACGGATTCGTATGCCACCAATACCAATCCAACGCCAGTTTCGCCTCCGGGCAGTCCTTTTTCAACTGTTCGACAGGCGGCACGACATCCTTCACAAGACCACGGTTCCAGAACCAGAAGTCAATGTCGCGCAACGGGTTGTTCTTCGGACGATTCGTCACCCAGCTCTGTTGCAACGCCCATGGACGGTAGATTTGAGCGGCCTGATACCAACCGCCTTCGAAAGGCTTCACGTCGCATTCATACGGCACGCCGCCCTCTTCCGCTGGCGCGTCGCCCTGCGGGCAGAGATAGACGCCGGCGACCGTCATAATGCGGTCTTTCGACAACGCAAAGCGAACTTGTTTCAGATTCCATTCTGGATCGCGGAAATCATAATAGACGCTCTGCCCATGCGGCCTCAGGACGGCGCCGAACTGCATGGATTCCATCGTCCGCTTGATATCGTACTGCCCCGCCGTGATGATTTTCGCGTCGAACGTGAAGCCCATGTCCCATTCGCCGGTCAGAATCTTGGCATCGACATCGAAACTGACGGAAATCAGCGGGAACTGGATTTCCGTGATGAACGTCTTTCCAGTCATGCCGTTGTAAGACAACCGTCCCGCATAGCGTCCATCATCCGTCTGCGTCCATTCGGCACGAACCGTAAAGTCTTCTCCCAGAGTTGGATGGCCATGCCATACATCGACGACGAACATTCCGTCTTCAGCGGCGACGATATCATGGGTCGCCATATCAGCGGGTGTCACGGCGAATGGATTCTCCGGCCCCGTCATCAACAGCCAGCTGGGTTTCAGTTCCTTTTGGAACTCCTTCAGCGAATTGATTTTCGGACGTTGCAACCACTGCAATGCAACCTGCACGGGAGACGGCTTCTCGCCGCGCGTCTGTTTCAGATGATCCATCGCCTCGAACAACAGGCTGAGAGCCGTCCGATAATCGACCTTACCGATTTCCACCAACAGCCGTGCACCGCGGTCCAAAAGCTTTTTATTAGTGCAATCGACCCAGCTCATCCAGTTGCCGGTGACGCGTCCCAAAACGGCCATCGTTCCCGTGGAGATGTTGTTCAACACAAGTTTCAACGCCAAATGGCGCATCAATTCCAACGCTCCGCCGTCGCAATACGCATCCACTGAAAACGCGCCCGGAATGGCCGTATTCAACGTTAGTTTCGCCTGATGGGCGAATTTTGGCGCCAATTGATCAAACGCCGCTTCAAGCTTTTCATTATGAGCAAGTTCCACCAAAACAGCGGCGTCTTTTCCGCTGTCCCAACGCTCTTCGACATTCTCCTGTCCAACCATGAATTTCAGCAGTTCGGGAGCTGAAATTTTCGGCGGATTATTGCCGATTTTATCCGCCGTGCCCATCGCTTCGTAGTCGGCAGGCTTCCAGTCAAGACAACGCAACGCGCGATGCATGCCGCGATCCCAAACTTCCGGCGTCGAACAAAGCGGATTCTTGACGAATGTCCATGGCTGCGGCGAAACTTTGTCGTCGCATTTGCGGAACGGCGGCAACATGAACGTCGGGGAACGTTCCGTCGTATCCGTAAAGATGTCCAGCAGAAAATCATCCGCAAAATACGTCAGTTTGCCTTTTTCGCGATAGATGCCCGCTTCGAATTCCGTGTATTTCGCGATGGTTTCGACGGATTGCTCCGTCTCCAAAGAGGCCAGCATTTTCTCAAAATCATCGACGTAATCACGCTCCGGCAGACCAAGCAGCCGTTGCATGGTCGCTTCCAATGCGGCACCGGCCACAAGTTGTTCGGATGTCGTCGCTTGCATACGCGTCGAGCCAGCCAGTCCCATCGGTCCGCAATACAAATCCAAAACCGTCACACGCGGATCTTCAATCGCCTTGCGCGACCGCTCCAAATGCTTCGCCAGCAAATCCGCGGGATTGTTGAACAGCAGGAAAACGGCGCAACCGCGATCCAACGCTTCCGCGACCGTTCCCAAAACGGACGACGTCTCGCCGCCTTCCGTGATCGCGACCAGCGTGTCCTTTGGCCCCATGTTCGCTTCCTGAACCTGACGGCGGCCGAACACGGCGTAATCTTCAAAGAACTCGACGGATTTCACCAACGCATAATCGCCGCCAGTCATGATGGATTCGACTTGATCCGCGTATTTCGCGACGGCCGGATTCTTCGCGCAGGCCTCCCGCCACATGCATTCTAGCATGATGGAAAGACGCCCCGTCGCGCCGCAGCCGGAGAAAATGATCCGCCCGCCGTTCATAATGGTCGCATACGTGCGGTCATACAGCTTCTTGTATTGTTCAGAATGAAGCACGTTACGAGCCATTTTAAGGACTTCGCGATCAACGCGTTGCAATGTGCGGACACCTTTTTTCGTGTCTTCCGCATAATCCGAACTCAAGCTCCGCGTCAGCGGATTCGACTGCTCGGTTGGCAGGAAACCCAAATGGAACTGCTGTTCTTCTGTGATGAACTGCTCAACCCGGCGGCTGATGTCGTCTTTCATGTTCAATTCTCTCTTTTTAATGAATGGTAACAAACTCCGTCGAACTTTAATTTATACCATAATTTATAAAGTAAAGCAACGGATGATTTTTTTCTCGTGGATTCTTGACGACAGCTGCATCCACGGCCGCGCAAGACAAAAAAAAAGCTTCCGATTCATCCGAATCGGAAGCTCTATAATGGTGTGCGACGGCGAACTCGAATCGCCGACCTCTACCGTGTCAAGGTAGCGCTCTAACCAAACTGAGCTAGTCGCACATAAATGTCAAAACACATTAATAAATGTATTGCGTCTTTTCGTTTTGTCAATCACTTTCCACGAAAATCAAGGCAAGTTTCACTCTTTTTTCTTCGCCTTTGACTTGCTGGGAAGCTTGCTGACGTCCAAATCGCTCATTTCCAACGTCTGGAAGAACAAATCTTGAAGGATGGTCAACAACGCCAGACGAGCCTCCAGATTCTGGAGGACATCCTTGAACTGATTGCCGATCTCCTGCCAATAACCGTTGATATCGCCGGACGCAAGCTCTTCCATGGAGCTGTTGGCCAGTTTCTTGATCAACGCCGAATCACCCGCCGCGAGGTTGCTCCAGAACTCCGGAAGCGTGCCTTCGATGGTCAACGTGCGGTCTTCTTCATAGTTAAGCTTTTTCAGAAGGCTGTTCAAATTCTTGCGAACGGCAGGCGTGATTTTCATCGCCGCGCCGACGTGCGGCCAATCAATACGGCCAAGAATCACATCCGCAAAGCCTTGGCTTTCTTCAAGATCCTTCAGGATTTCATTCTTTTCGGCCATCATTTGGTCACGAGCCTTGTCCGCCGCAGCCCTGCCCTCTTCCAACTGACGGTTCGCGAACTTCTGCTCTTCATAGCGGCTCTGCCAACTCTGAAGCTCTTTCGTCAAACGATCCAGTTCATTCTGGATGCGAGCCACCGTGCGCTGCGTTTCGTCACGCAGTTGCTTTTCAAAATCCTGCTGCTTGTCATTCGCCGCCGTAACCTGCTGCGCGATGTGGCGGTTCTCAGCCTGCATGCTATCCAGTTTGCGCTGAAGTTGTTCGCCATCCGTGCGGAACTGGCGGTTCTGACGTTTCAGTTCCTGTATTTCGGAATTGTCCGCGCTCTGTTTCGCGCGAAGACGTTCGGCTTCGGCGGCCAATTGTTCGTTCTTACGCGTCAATTCAGCAATCGTCGCCTCTTGCTTTTTCATCTTCTCAACCAGTTCGGCACTGCCTTCCTGATTGTTCAAAATCTTGTCCGCCTGAGGCTTGGAGAACTTCAAAGGACTGAAGCACAACAAGATACGCCAGAAGCCCAAATCTTCAATCTTGAAGAGGGCATCCATTTTTTCGTCCGGAAGCACATAGTCATCCTCTCCGAGGCCGCGTCCGTCACGATAAGTCTTGTATTCATCCGAATGGAAATAGTCTTCAAGGGCCTGATGCAAATCCGTATGCACAGGATACCATGACGCGAAGACACCGTTGCACACGGCTTCCGAATAATGAGCCTTCTCCGCTTCACGGATGATGATTTTCTCAAAACGATCACGCTTGTTGGGATCCAGACGGTGCCCACCAATCGTACACATCTTCAACAAGTTGGCGTTCGCGTTGATGTATGACAGCATCACGGACCAAGGAAGTTCCTTTACCATGACGCCATATACCTCTGACAAGTTCACGCCCTGGATTTTTTCATTGTTCTCCAGCATCCAGGCGGGTCTCCTATTCCATCTTCATGTTTTTCATACCATTGACAAGCGCCGCAACCATTTGACGACGCAAAGAATACTCTAGCTTCGGCAGGGCCATCTGCAGGGTGAATACCAAATCGTTCTCTCCCTTCTCTTCGGCCTCCGCCATCGACTGCCTGCACAGCAAAACCGCCTCCCGCCAGCGGTTCTCCTGACACAACAACGCCACGCGGCTCATCGTGTCGTCCTGTTCGGCCTGGACAGAATGCTGCTGCTGTTGCTGCTCCTCACGCGCGGCCTGCCGCGCCAACTTGCGCTTCAGCTTCTTGTCGATGACAATATCGTCATCATAATCATCAAAATCTGTCAGCTTCTTGCCCATCTAAAAATCCAAAACCTACAAAATCGTTTTTCTGTGCCTTTCCGCCAAATCATCCCTTTAAACAAAAAAAACTCCATCCCTTGCATAAATCAAAGTGAATGGAATTTTCTCTTTGTGTCACATATACTTGTGCTGTATATGATTATAAAATAAGGATGGAGGCGTGGACCGGATTCGGACCGGTGAATGAGGGTTTTGCAGACCCTTGCCTTACCACTTGGCTACCACGCCTTGACGTTATGCCTCTTAATATACACTCTCTTTCATGGCTTGCCACTCTAGCCATCGCCATTTTTTGTTTTTTTCTCCTTTTCATGCATTTTTTTCCTCTCCGCTTGTAGTTTTTCAGCAGTTTTTCTTTACATTACTAAAAAATCATTGCCATTTTCATTCAAAAATCACAACATCCCCACAAAAAATATGCATCCACTCATTCCCATCCTCATGACAACCGCCCTCTGCACTTCCGCCCTCTCCGCCGACGCGTTCGACAACATCATCTCATCGCTACCACAACCTGTCTCGAAATCGTCGTTCCATGGATTCGACCGATTCGATTTCAAATACAACGACATTCCGTCCATCATCGTCACGCCCAAACAATGGCATCCGGCCCATCCATGGATTTGGCGCGCAAGATTTTTCGGGCATGAACCGCAGACCGATATCGCACTCCTAAATAGCGGATTTGTATTGGTTTACCATGATGTCGCGGGACTGTTCGGAGCACCTTCCGCCGTCGCGCGTTGGAACGGTTTCTATGACTTTTTGGTAAAAAAATACCAATTCTCCCCCAAGCCTGTTCTTGAAGGCATGAGCCGCGGCGGCCTCATCATTTTCAATTGGGCCAAACAAAATCCAGAAAAAGTTGCCGCCATCTATGCGGACGCGCCTGTCTGCGATTTCAAATCATGGCCGCTCGCACCGAACAAAAACACGCCGGGAGACGCCGCGCAATGTCTGAAAGCGTACAATCTCACCGCTGAACAAGCCGTCGCCTATACAGACCAGCCATTCGACAATCTGGAACCGCTTGCAAAGCACAACGTTCCAGTCCTATCCGTCTGCGGCGCAACGGATTCCGTCGTTCCCATGGTCGAAAACACCTCCATTCTGGCTTATCGCTTCAGCAAGCTTGGCGGCAACATCCGTATCATTGCCAAACATGATTGCGAACACCATCCGCACAGTCTCAAAGATCCATCCGTCATCGCCAATTTCCTCAAGGCACATAGCATCGGCGAAAACGATTTCATCCGCCTCCATGGCGGCAATTTGGCGTCTTCGACACACGCCTTCCGTTCACAGCAAGCGGCGAATGTCGCCTTCCTTGGCGGCTCCATCACGGAAATGAACGGCTACACCAAACACATTGAAAATGATTTGAAAGCCCTCTATCCCAACTGCCAGTTCAATTTCATCAACGCGGGAATCAGTTCAACGTGTTCAGACACAGGTGCTTTCAGACTTCAAAAGGACATCCTTTCCAAAGTCCCCCAAGGCCAGCTGAACATGCTTTTCGTGGAATTCGCCGTCAATGACAACCAAGACGGCCACTTCCCCGCCAAACGATCTGAACGAGCCATGGAAGGAATTGTCCGCCAAACTCTTACACATAGTCCCAATAGCGACATCGTCTTCCTCTATACGGCCAACGAGTCGCATCTTGCCAACTACGACAAAGGCTCCGTCACCATCGACAAGGCTCCGGTCGCCTACGACAACACACGCCAGCCTGGCGTTGTCCCGCATGAAATCGCCGCGCATGAAACCGTCGCCGAATACTATCACATTCCGTCTATCAACTTCGCCGCCGATGTCCAACAGCGCATGCAGCATGGCGAATTCGACTGGAAGAAATTCGGCGGCGTCCATCCCGCGCCGTTCGGAGCCGCCATCTACGGCGACGACGTCGCCTGTCTTCTCAAGGCTCAGGCCGTTGCCGCAAACGAACCGCCAGCCAGCCGTCCGCTTCCGCCGCCCATGTCGCCGTTCTCTCTTGAAGACGCAAGTCTCGTAACACCGGACAAAGCGCAAGCCGATGCCAATTGGACGCTTGGGCAGCCAGATTGGAAGAACCTCCAAGGCTCGTTCCGCAAGACATTCGCCTCCTATCCAATGATTTACGCGACCATTCCGGGCGCGACGCTTTCTCTTGAATTCAAGAGTTCCCGCATCGGAATCTTCCTGCTGGCAGGACCAGATGCAGGCGTCGTCACCGTCTCCATCGATGACCAGCCGCCAAAAGATTTTGACCTATACCATCCTTACAGCAGCGGTCTCCATTACCCCTATTCCGTCGTTTTCGCCGACGAATTGGACAAAAATGTCCCGCATACGATGAAAATGACCATCTCCCAACAGCACAACGCGGCCAGTTGTGGCAACGCAGTGCGTATCATGTATTTCGAAAACTAAAACACCGCAAAACAAAAAAAGCGCGGCGCATGGATTTTTCATTTCCATGCGCCGCGCCGCCGTTTACCCGACGTGCCTTAGCAGCACTTCACTTCGATCTTCCGCGGGGAATGTTCTTTGACTTTCGGAAGCGTGAGCCTCAGGATGCCGTCCTTCATGTTCGCGCTGATGTTGGCCAAATCAATGCTGTTGCCCAATGTGAACTGGCGTTCATACGCCTTTTCGGGATAGTATTCAGAGCGTGTCGGCTCCGCTTGGCCGCTATCAGGCACTGTACTTCCTCGAATCGTCAGATTGTTGCCTTGCAGATCAATGTCAACATTCTTTTCGCTCACCCCTGGCATCTCTGCCACCAGATACACAATCGTCTCCGTCTCCATGATATCAACTTTCGGGGTTACGACTGGAATTTCCCTCTTTTCATTGTTGTTTTTTTCAATTTGCTCCGACATGGTTTATTCTCCTTTTATTTAATTGTTGTTTACTTAATTAGTTTAGCTTCAGCCGTTGATGACATTGATCTTCTTCGGCATGACATCCGATGCTTTCGGAAGCGTAACCTTAAGAATACCATTCACATAACGAGCCTCAACCTTTTCCGAATCAACCTTGAACGGCAGTGAGAAACTTCTTGAGAAGTAACCCGCTCCGCGTTCCTGACGCAAGAACATCGCGCCTTCCGGCAGTGCTTCTTCGTCACGTTTACCTTTGATGGTCAACGTGTCATGTTTCGCCGTAACATCCAGATTTTCAGCCTTCATGCCAGGAAGTTCGAAAGCAAATTCGATTTTGTTTTCGTCCATCCAAACATTCGTCGGCGGAAACTCGCCACGTCTGCCAACCAGACCATTCAGCAATTCATCAAAACCGTTGCCAGCGTTCATCAGTTCACGCCACGGATCCCAAAGCAATGTACCTGTCGTTTTCCACATAATCTTCAACTCCTTTTTTATTTTATGGTTTCTTGTTTCTTTTAGTTCTTTTGAAGAACAATTTCATTTTAGCAGACAGCGTGCCAACTTTTCAACAAGCTACAAAAACAGATGATTTTTTCTGTTTTTCCGCTATTTTTCTTCCCAACTGTGACGTTTTGACACGCCACAATGGACTTTTTGACACAGTGGGAAGTGCCATCGGCGTCTCGCCGTTGGCCGGGGAGGTGCCATCGGCGTCTCGCCGTTGGCAATAAAAACAACCTATTCCATACAAGAAAACTCGTTTTTTGCCCACAATGGAGAATATTATTAGGTATGTATATCCAATCCATGTGCAAAAGGGAAAAACACCATGCAGAAATTCAAAAAACTCGTCATCACAGATGGCTTCTGGCAGGACACGCCTGAAGAAGATCTTGCCCGTATCAAGCCATATGTCTCTGAAATCGCCTTCTTTAAGAGCACGACACAGGAAGAATTGCTTGAGCGCGCCAAAGACGCCGATTTGATTATTACGAATAAGGTAAAATTCAACGCGCAGAACCTTCCGCTGATGCCTTGTCTAAAATACATCGGCGTCGCGGCCACTGGCTATAACGTCATCGACACGGCGGAAGCCGCGCGGCGCGGCATTGTCGTCACCAACGTGCCCGCCTACAGCACGGATTCCGTTGCGCAGACAGTCTTCGCCTTCATTTTGGAACATTCCATGAACGTCGCGAAGCATTCGGAAGCCGTCCATCAAAATGGCTGGACGAACTGCCCGTTCTTTTATTTTCAAGTCACGCCATTGCATGAACTTGCACATAAGACTATCGGCATTGTCGGTCTTGGCCGTATCGGCCGAAAAGTGGCGGAAATCGCCCACGCCTTCGGCATGGAAGTCGTTGCACATTCTCGCACGGAGAAGACGGACGTTCCAAATTACATCAAACAGATCGATCTTGATAAACTATTCAAGATCAGCGACTTCGTCACATTGCATTGTCCGTTGACACCGCAGACGGAAAAACTCGTCAATGCGGAAAAACTCGCCATGATGAAACGCTCCGCCATTCTCATCAACACAAGCCGCGGCCCCGTCGTTGACGAAGCCGCATTGGCGGACGCTTTGAACAACGGACAAATCGAGGGAGCCGCCGCTGACACGCTTTCAACGGAACCGCCCACAGCGGACAATCCGCTTCTCACCGCAAAAAATTGCTTCATCACCCCGCATCTCGCGTGGGCGACGGCGGAAGCGAAAAGCCGCCTTGTGGACGTGCTTGTCAACAACATCAAGGCGTTCGCTGAAGGCGTGCCAATCAATGTCGTCAATTAACCACTAACCACTGACCATCGACCACGCTGAAAAACAGCCCTTCCAGTCACTAACCACTAACCACTAACCACTAACCATTGAAGGACTTATAGTCCTTCAATGAAACCTTTTGTCCAAGCTGTGTCCACGCCATTGGTTGATATTCGCCCGGCAGCAGATTCGCGTCGTAAGCGCCTTCCATCTGCTCTGCAAGTCCTGTCATGACACGGACTTGGCTACCAGGAGCCCCCATCTTGTAAACATCGCGCCACGGAAATTCTTTTACAGACGGCACGGATTCCTGCGCACCGTTCATGCAAAGCGTGTGCATCATCGCCGCCTCGGGGCCGCAGACAATACCGCCTTCGCCCAACGACGCTTTGATGGAATCGCCAAGCTTGCATTCGACGCCTTGATGCGGATTGCCGTATTCCTTCATGGCTCCATCCTTCAATACAGACCACATGCGACGCTTTCGCGTATCATAATAAACTGTGCCGTTTTCAAATTCATACACGAATTCCGGCCCGCGCAGGCGGCTCACGGCATGCGTTGTGTAGAACAGAATCTCCGCACCACCGTCTGTCATGACGCGCAACGCGGCCGTATCGTAATTCGTGATCGGATTCGCGCGATACAATTCGGCCTGCACGGACACAGGCGTCGCCGACCGATCGACAGCCGGCCCGATCACATACAGCATGTTATGCAGGTAATGTGCCGTCGCATTGTTCACAGGGCTGTCCAATATCCAGTCGCCTTTGGCGCTTTTGAGGCCGCCTGCCCAATTGTTTCGGCCGTAATACGTATCGGTTCGTGGCCATAAGGCAATGGTTTTCAACCGTTTCGGATTACCATACATTCCCGCCAGAATGTCCGCTTTCAAAGCCTGCATCTGCGGGCTGAACGACCACTGGTAACCAATCGCCACAAACTTGCCGTCGCCCTTGTCACGAGCTTCGATCATCTCATAGGCTTGCTGAATGACGGCGCAAATTGGCTTCTCGCACAAGACATTCGTACCATGCGCCAATGCCGCGCAAGTCTGTTCGCAATGATACTGAATCGGCGAAGCAATCACGGCCAAATCGGCCTGCCGCTCCGCATAAAAGTCATCCAATGTGTTATAGACACGGTCGCAAAGCGCCAACGCCTCCGCACGGCGTTGCGCTTTCTCCGCCATGGGATCGACGATTCCCACAACCTCCCAATTGCGATCGCCCTTCCAGTTCGTCAACGCCATTACATACTGTCCGCCGTAACCGCCGATGCCAACCAATACGATTTTCGACTTCATGTCCGTTCCACTTCTGTTTTAGTTTTCTGTCAACTCAATCGTCTGGCGGCGACAGCACCAGCACATGTAGGAAATACTGACGAAATAAGACGCCGGCAAACGGCAGCGCCATCCGATGAACACATCCAGCAATGTCATCTTGCCGCCGAATCCCATCGCGCCAATGCCAAGGCTGTTCGCCTCCTTCAACAACCGCTCCTCCAATTCCGCCAATTCAGGCTCGGAACTTCTCTCGCCGATTTTTCGAAGCAATTGCAATTTGCTTTCGACATAACCAGTTGCACGATCACCGCCGATGCACACACCAAGAATCCCAGGAGCACATCCCTGCCCTTGCGCACGATGCACAGCGTCAAGAACACAACGGCGAACACCTTCCAGATTGCGGCCCGCCCCCAACGTTGAATCCGGCAGGCTGTATTGGATGCCCATGTTCTCACTGCCGCCGCCCTTTAACATCAACGTCACACGGGAAACAGCCCCGCCTGCATCATGCCAATGAACGACAGGGCTGCCGACTCCCAAATTGTTTCCCGTATTCTTTCCTGTCAGGGAATTGACACAGTTCTGCCGCAAAACGCCAAGACGTGTCGCTTCCGCGACCGCCCATTCTGCCGCTTCTTGGAAGTCGTTGCGTTTCAAAGTCGAAGATGCTTCCACCACGAACATCAGCGTTCCCGTGTCCTGACAGATCGGCATACGCTTCTCACGAGCCATCGCGGCATTCGACAGCATCGTCCGCAATGCCGCCTCCTCCCCCGAGCCTTTCTCCGACAACGACAACGCCTTCTCCAACGCGCCTTCGACATCAGGAGGCAAATCAACGCTCGTCTTCACGACTAGCGACAGCAACTGCTCACGCATTCCCATGGGCCAACGTTTTCCTTACAATTTCTCGACTTCAACCGCACGGCCCGTCTCAATCGACTTGCGTGCCGCTTCCATCATCGCCATGCCTTCGAACGTCTGCTCCATGGAAACAGGAGCTTCGCCGCCTTCAAAGAAGGCCTTCACTTCCAACAGCAAGTCATGGTACAAACGGCTTGAATCAACATTGAAGAACTGAACTTGATTCTTCGTCTGGATACGGCCGCCATACGCCCACAATCCGCGAATGGATTCAATCACGCCACGGCGTCCATCTTCATAATCAACGGATGTCACGATGCTTACACCATTGTCAATGGAACGCACAAGCTTTGCGCCAGTTCCCATGAGGCGTTGCAGCATCTCAAAGCTGTGAACGCCGTACCAAATCAGCGAATCGCCCGCGGGAGCCGTGCCCATCGCGCCAAAGCAACTGCCAATGACGACTGGCTGGCCATTCGTCTTCTCCATCGCGGCTTTGATCGCCGGCGAAAACGGGAGGCTGGAACCAGACCAGACACGCGTCCCATAACGCCGCGCCAAATCCATGATTTCACGACTTTCGGCGACGTTGGCCGCCATCGGCTTGTCCAAGAATATCGGCTTGCCTAAATTCGCAAGACGCTTGAAATAATCAAGATGGTAGGCCGGATCATTGATTTCCATCATGATAACGTCGCAATCCGCAATCGCTTCATCAAAATTAAGCGTGACTTTCACGCCCCATCCTTCCAATTGGGCTTGGCGGTTGTCCAAACCTTCCTTGCCTTGGAACGGTGTCTCGAAGCGCAGGCAAGTCACCGCCTTCATGCCGGGAACTTTCATATCCGGCTCGCACGCCGGATCATTCATGAGTTTCGGCATCGCCACGCTATGGCTCGTATCAAGCCCGATTATCGCCACTTTCATTTCCGACATGTCGTATCTCCTTGTTTTTGATGCAATTCCAGCATTGCGCGTCATGTATGACGACTGAAATCAAGCGGAATTTCAAATCATTTTAAACTATCCATATACTCCTGCCATTCAATCGGCAACATGTATTTTTTCTTGTTGTTGCATTCCTTGCAGCAAGGCACCACATTGCCTTTTCGCGTAAACCCGCCGCGGATGATAGGCACGATATGATCCATCGTCAGTTCTTTCGGCGGTATGCGGCGTTTGCAATAATAGCAAACGCCTTTGCCGCATTCGTTTTTCCACCATTGGGACTGACGCATCTCGCGCGCCTTCGCCTTCTCACGGCGGATGTGCTCTTCGTCCGCCGTGTCGATAAATCCCTCCGCGTCAAAGGCGGAGGAATCGGAAGAGACCGTCTCTTCCAATTCCTCTGGAATATGCTGTTCTTCTGTTTCCATCATGCAACCAATGTCACTTTTCTGCGACAACTGGATTGAATTTGGCCAAAGCCTTGTGGTAAATCGGTCCGACGAACTGATTCAACGGGAAGGAATGCTCCAATCCGCAACGCACGAACTCGCGAGCCATCGCCACCGCTTCCGCCGCGGACTTGCCTTTCGCCAATTCCGCCGTGATGCAGGCGGAAAACGAACATCCCGCCCCATGAGTCCATGTAGTATTGACCTTATCGCCACGCAGCCATGACGCGTCCTTTCCGTCATAGAACAAATCAACCGTTTTGTTATCAAAAATTCTCGCCGCCTTGATGACGACATTCTTTGCTCCCAAGGCATGGATTTTCTTCGCGGCTGTCAACAGATCGTCTTCTGACTTGAACTCATCCATACCCGCCAATTGCTCCGCCTCAAATGTATTCGGTGTAACGACATCCGCCAACGGCAACAGATAGTCTATCATGGCTTTCGTATTCTCCGGGAACAAAGGCTGCCCCGCCCCCTTGCAAACCATGACCGGATCAATCACGACTTTCGGAATCTTCGCGGCGGCAAGAAGTTCACCCGCCAACTTGATGATCTCCACAGTCGGCAGCATTCCCGTCTTCACGGCTTCAACACCGATGCCATTGGCGACGGCTTTGAACTGCTTTTCAATCATATCTGTGTCAACCGGCGTCACGATATGATGCCAGTTTTCCGGAACCATGGCCACAAGGCAGGTAACGGCGACCATCCCATAGACATCACGTTCCTGAAACGTTTTCAAATCAGCCTGAATGCCAGCTCCACCACTGCAATCAGAACCAGCAACTGTCAATACTTTTTTCGGTGACATTTTACAATACTCCAAATTGCAAAAAACGCTTTCTCTCACCCAAAATAGAAATAATAATATACTGCAAGCTTACATGTTTTCTAGCAAGTAGGAAAAAGCATGAAAGCGCGCGGCATGAAAGCGCGCGGCATGAAGATGCGCGGGCTCCGCCCCGCGCGGAAAAAGAAAAGGCCCCCGGC
>JAFZAB010000127.1 GCA_017548425.1 Victivallales bacterium | reverse complement strand
GTGCAATTTATTGTCGTTCAGCCTCAAGAAGTTGTGTGACTTGTACACCTGGCAATTGTTTTGGGGATAGTGGTTTCCGTATAGTCTGTTTACCTGCAGTCCAATAGTTAGGTGTAATGCATACCATTTTATCTCTGTTTTTCTTGGGAAAACTAAAAAGCTCCACATCGTCAGATGCTCTCCCTATAGGCTCATGAAACATTTCATTCATATCATCTTCAGTACGCTTCTTGTCTTTACTATTGCTGCTTACGCGCAATTTTCTGGGCTGACTTATGCGATGGCTACGTCGGAAGCCGTACGTTTAGATTTGCATGACGGTTTCGGCGGACGTGTCGTGCAGGGCGTCGTGTCGCTTTCAAACGTAGAAGGCGCAGTCACTTGCGATGGCAAGGCTGTGGGCACGACATGGGATACCACAAAACTATCCGACGGATGGCATACATTGAAATGTGGTGAAAGAACAGAACGTGTTTGTGTCCGTAATGACGCATCTATCCAGTTGGAAGAAGGGCGTATTATGGATCGAATAACGTGGGATAACGATGTTATCCATGTCGTCCGCAACAACGTATATGTGCCGAATGGCATCACGTTGTCGATTTCCGAAGGCGCGATTGTGAAATTCGCGGAGGACAGCCGCATCATCGTCGAGCATGGCGGCAAAATCGCTGTCAATGGCGGCGAGGAGATGCCTATTGAGTTCGCACAGGTGGCGGATGATTCCGTCGGGGGCGACACGGATTTACAAGATGTTGATGTTGTGAATGAAACGGCTTCGCGGATCTATTGCTATGCAAACGACGCTTGGACGGACAACGGGTGGTTCGTCGTCAATCATGTCGTCGTCAGTGTTCTGCCGTATCTGACTGTGCAGCCCGTGCGGGCGATGCGGCAAGGCGGCTCCGTGCGCATTCCCGTCACGGTGTCTGGAACGCGCAGTACGTCGTTTGCAGTCGATTGGCAGACGGTCGATGGAACGGCGAAATACGGCGTCGATTTCACGGCAAACAGTGGTCGTGTCAATTGGAATTCTACATCCGCTGGTGTCCGTTACATTGAAATCCCGCTTGTGACGGAATCTCAGACGGATGAAGAGGTGACGTTCACGGTGAAACTTGTCCGTTCCTATGGGGCGAACATCCAAACAGCGGAGGCGGTCATTACCATTTATAATAATGCAAATAGTGCATTTGAGAATCTAACGTCTGCGACTGCTGAGTCATCTGCCGTTCGACTGGACTTACGCGATGACTTTGGCGGTCGCATCGCGCAGGGCGTCATGACGATGTCCAACACCGACGGTGATGTGCTGCTAAATGGAAAAACCATTGGGGTGGAATGGGATACGACGAAATTGGAAGATGGCTGGATTGAACTGTCTCAGGGGGGCGAAACATGTGAAGTTGCCATTTTGAACACGGCTGACGTTCATTGCGAGGAAGGGCGGTTGACAGAAAACACGACATGGGACAATTCCGCTGTGCGGCTTGTCCGCAACAACGTCTATATCCCAAATGGCGTGACGCTGACCATCACGGAAGGGACGACCGTGAAGTTTACGGAGGATACACGCATCATCGTCGAGAACGGTGGTAAACTGCAGATGAACGGTTCCGCAGATGCCTTCGTACAGTTCGCGATGGCGACGGATGACGGTTATGCGGGAGACACAGATATGCGGGAGACTGAAGTCGTATTTCCAAACGAAGCATTGATTTACAAATATACCAATGGTACGGTTTCGGACAATGGCTATGTCGCTTCCAGAGGACTGGTTGTTTCCACCACCTATCCGTCATTGGTTTTGCATGGGGCGGCGGTCTATGAAGACTGCAGGACGGTCTATCTGCCGGTGACAGTTTCGAATTCGCGAAACACCACATTCTATGCGGAATGGAAGGCAACGGACAGCACGGCGACGTTTGGGGAGGACTATGGCCTTGCTTCCGGCAAGCTTACATGGAATTCCACGAATGACGGTACAAAGTACATTGCCATTCCAATCATGGCTGGGCATTTGGCGGAAGATGAAGAGACCTTTACAGTGCGGCTCGTCGCCTCCGGCGGAGCAAACATCACAACAAATGATGTGACCGTCACGATTCGAAAAACAGAAGATGCCGGATTTGATGGACTTGTGCATGCCTCTGGGAGTTCTGACGCATCGCGTCTTGATTTGCGTGATGGCTTTGGTGGGCGTATTGTGCGTGGCACGATGGTTTTATCCACGACGGAAGGAAAGGTTTCCCTAGATGGAATGGAACTGTCTTCTCCATGGAATTCAAGCTCCAAGAATGACGGCTGGCATGAACTGTCTCAAAATGGCCAGACGGCAGACATTTGTATCTTGAACAATGAAAATGTCGTATTGGAGGAAGGGCGGCTCAAGCAGAATACAACATGGGATAACACGGCTATCCATCTGATTCGTAATAATATCTATATCTCGAGTGGTGTGACGCTTACGATGACGGAAGGCGCAATCGTGAAGTTCACGGAGGACACGCGCATCATCGTGGAACATGGCGGCAAAGTGTCAGTTCAAGGCTCTGCTGATTTGCCTGTTCAGTTCGCATTGGCAACAGACGACACGTATGGTGGCGATACGGATTTGCGTAATGGAGAAATGGACAAGCCATCGTATTCGCTTATCTATTGCTATAAAAAAGACACCGGCTGGACGGACAACGGGTTGTTTACAATGCGGCAGGTGATGTTCAATACGTTGCCAACGGTCTCCATCCACAATTCTCGTGCCGTTGAGCATCAAGGTTTTGTGGCGATTCCTGTAACCGTCAGCGGAACGCGCAATACCAGCTTCTCCATTGATTGGCATGCGACGGATGGCACCGCCAAGTTGAATGGCGACTATACGGAATCGTCTGGCAGGGTATCATGGTTTTTTGCAACTGGTACGCAATACATCACGATTCCGCTTGTCTCGGACGACGTGGCGGAAAGTTTGGAAGAATTCACGGTCACATTGACATCTTCCATGGGGACGAATATCGACACAGATGAAAGCACGGTCAGTATCTTCGAATCGGCGGCTACACTTCCAGTGGATGCGGAGTACGCCTGTGACAGTTATGAGACAGAAGAAGCCGTGGCGGTCGATGAACGGACAGATCTGTTCAGCCGACTGGCTCGTGATGTGGAGACATTGCGTTTTTCCACTTCTTGGGCGGAAAAATCCGTTGCTGATTCTGTGAGACTGACGGTGCAGTTGGATGAAGATAATGAAATTCCGCAGACCATCCACGCCACAGCCGAAGGCGAGACGGACGGCACGGCGGACTGGGAGACCTACAGCCTCTCGACAGGGCGTTATCTGCTTGCGCATGAGACGCTTGACAATCGAGGCGGCCTGCTGGACCGTCTTGAGACGAACTTCTTCATCAACCGTGATGTCATCATCCATGAGGGGCGTCTGACAGGTGACGAGACGTGGGATGATTCCGCTATTCATGTCGTGCGCGGCAATGTCATCGTTCCCGCTGGCGTGTTGCTGACGATCAGCGACGGAGCCATTGTCAAATTCCAGAGTGGATGTGGAATTATCGCAAAACTTGGTTGTGTCGTGGAATGCAAAGGCGCGACGTTTACTCATATTGCAGACGACTCCATCGGCGGCGACACGAATCTGGATGGTTATGCTTCGATGCCGAGCTATGACGCCTATACGGTTGGCGGCGACGGCACCGTCCACATGGATTCCGCCACCAAGATGTACTGCAAATCCGCAACATTGCCGTCGGGCAACTTGACA
Organism: Victivallales bacterium; assembly: GCA_017548425.1. Classification (GTDB taxonomy): domain Bacteria; phylum Verrucomicrobiota; class Lentisphaeria; order Oligosphaerales; family Oligosphaeraceae; genus UBA1407. The sequence goes on along the minus strand of JAFZAB010000127.1, from coordinate 6,233 downwards.
AAGAATATGACGTTGAGCGGAAATCTTGTCTATAAGGCGACTGGAAACCTTACAATCGTCAATGGCGTCACACTGACCATTGAACCTGGAGCGGTTCTGAAATTTGCTTCAGGGCAGGGCATCACCGTCAATTCCGGAGCTACTTTGGAAGCTATTGGTACGCGTGCGCAACCGATTGTGTTCACGTCCATAAAAGATGATGAACATGGCGGCGATACCAATCAGGATGGGAATAATACTGCACCACAGCCCGGTGATTGGCTTCAAATTGCGACAAGCGGCAACGTGCTAATGGATTATTGCAATATTTATTATGGTGGGCATTTGAATGGTTCCATGGGGGGGGATGTTTTTAATATGACTGGAGGATCAATTCAATTGACGAATTGCGAGATTGCTCATTCCCTCCATTATGTGGCAGCGTTGGAGAGAGGCAGTTGGACGATGACCAATTCAATCGTGAGGGACTGCTATACGGTATTCCGTCATTTTGCGCAGAGTGTTAATACCAATTGTGTCTTTTATGATTTGAACTATCTGGATAATAATGCCAGTTCGAGTCTGTGTCTGACCAACTGCGTGATCATGAATTTTGCCAATGATATATCATGGGGGGCTGGCAGCAATCATTTCAACCATTGCATCATATTCAATGATGAATCAGTAGGTGGAGCATCCAATTCAATTGGAGAGAATGGTCTTTTCTGGAGCGATCCGCTCTTCAACAATCCAGAAAACGGCGATTTTTCCTTGATGCCGAACAGCCCGTGCATTGACGCGGGAGATGGCGGTGTTGCTCCCGAACTGGACTATTGGGGCAAGCCGCGCATGAACTGTACGAAAATCAACGATACAGGCATAGCATCTGAAAATGGTTGTGTTCCTGATATTGGTATCTATGAATATCCAGGAACGGGCGGCGGTGATTTGCCTGATTTGAAGGTGAATTGGATTAGCGGTCCATCTGTTGCTGTCAGCGGCGAGACCATCACGGTTTCATGGCAGATTGAGAATGTCGGTCCAGTGAATATTCAAGGGTACTGGCAGGACAGCATTTCCCTTTGTGCGGCGGATGAGCCGCTGGGGCAGCAGCTTGTAGAACTTGGTGACACAACAGGATATGAAATTGTTGCAGTTGGTGAGAAGAAGACCATTATCCGCCAATGCCGCATTCCTGCTATCATGCCTGGAAAATGGCGGCTGGCAGTCACAGTCAACAGCAATCTGGATATTTATGAAAGGATTTTCGAGAATAATCGTGTAGAAGGTGAGGATATCATAGAAATTCAAGTGGAAGAATGGAAAGCTAAGAAGACTTACGCTTTAAACAGTGGTGAGGACATTGCTTTGATGGCTGGAAATCATGCGATTCTGGAACTTTCTAGCCAGTATAAAGAAGTATTGAATTGGCGTTGTGGCATCGGTTACATTCCGACAGAGACCCATTCCAATGCGATAGGGCGGTCATTGAATGATGGACGTGTCATCATGGTGTTGCCGCGACCTACAGAGGACAAGACGGCGTATATCAGGCTCGCAAATGACAGTATGATGGGAGCTTCCTTTGGCATTCGGAGTATCGACATGACGGAAGCCATCTGTGATGTGACACCAAATGTCGTGTCCAATTCAGAAATTGTGACAATCAGTTTTGTCATGCTGGATTCTGCATCTGTGAAGAGCGTCACTTTGAAAAATGGCGAAGAGAAGATACAGGCTGTTGGAATTTCCAATGATGATGCGGGTCGCACTGTTGCGACGTTCAATTTATCGGAAAATGAAGCGAATGAATATGATTTGGAAGTGAGGACTTCCAATGGGACGGTATATACATCCGAAAAGGCTGTGAAGCTGATAGAGGCCATCAGACGGGCGAACTTGGAAGCTTGGCTGGATGTGCCGGATAGTGTTCGTCAAGGCCGTCAATATATTGGTTATATTTGCTATAAAAATACTGGAAATGCGGATATGAACGCACCTGTGTTCCGTGTTATCAGTGAGAATGGAACACAGTTGAAAGTCAAAAAATCCGATGAGGATAGTGATTTGCTGTTGCTTTATGGAGCAGGCATTAGTCCGGTCAATGTGCTGAAGGCAGGGGAAGAGAATAAAGTACCATTCTATTTCAGCTTTACGGGGAGCTGCAGTTTGAAATTTGATACGATGAAATTCCCAGAAGAAGAGTATCCCGTAAGCGCGACATTCGCAACTTGGAAGGAATTGGAAAAAGCTGTGCACAAAGCCGCTTTGAGATTAGCCGCACGTGGCAAAGAAGAGATGGATTTCAATGTGTTGCTGGATTTTGCGGAGCGCGCCGCTGTATCTTCATTTTCTGCAATTTCTGGCTATGTTTATCATGCAAAATCTCATACTGCAATTCCCAAAGCCATAATACGCGCCACCACTGTTGATGAAGCTGATGAAGATGCAAAGGAAATCACGATAGAGGCTGATGAAAATGGGTATTTTTGTTTTGATACATTGCCTGGGGAAACAGAATATATGCTGACATTGGCTTTTGCGGAGACGGTTGGTGAATGTACAATTTCAACTGTTTCAGGCCATGATGTCATTGGTGTGGAGTTGTTGGGCATTCCACTGGGAAACATCGATGGCTATGTCTGCATGAAAGATGGTCAGCCGATAGCAGAAAAATATAAGGTGGAATTGTGGATGGAGGATGGTGTTCAGGCACTTTCCATTGTCGAAGTTCCAGAGAATGGAAAATTTGAATTTCATAATCTTTGTGAAAATACTTATTACTTGAAAGTTTCCAATGAAAAGATGGTCTCCCTCTGTAAATCAGAGATAATTGTAATTGACAGTGGCAACACACAGAAACATATTGTGATTCCTGTTCCTCAAGCGGGAAGTTTAGGCGGAATCGTGTTGACCGCTGAGAATGATGTCTGTACGGAAGAGGGACTATATGTGACAGCGTATGGTCAAAAAGAACAATATTCCACGCAAGTTCAAGAGGATGGAAGTTGGCAGTTTGAAGAACTCCCGATAGGAAAGTATAGTTTGGAAGTAACTGGAAAGAATTGGAAATCCGAAGAGTTCACCTTAGTTGATCTGGCGGAATGCGAATGTCAAGATAACGTGAGATTAGAGGTTGTTCCTATATCTGTCTTTATGCCATTCCCAAGTCAAGGTATAGGTCCACTAGAGGTGACATGCTATTTCAGTTTGGACAAGACCTCAGATGGGTATGCCTTCGCATGGGACTTCGATGGAGATGGTGTAATCGACAGTGAAGCACCTGAACCGAGATGGACCTATTCGGAATTAGGTGAACATCAAATTGACTTGACGTTGGTGACACCTGACGGCGATACAGTACGGACACAGGAAACTGTCAAGGTCATCCAACCAATTGAGAACGTCTTGCGCGATGATGTGATTCTGCTTCATGAAATGGAGACCCCTCCTTATGAATTTGTCTCTTGGGATGGTAAGACTCTTGTGATGCGGGAGGCTTACGAATGGCCAGTCAAACCTGTCAAAGATACCAAGATGCTCTTTCGGTATCCGGATGGGGATGTGGTAGGTGTCAGAATTATCACCAGCCGGAAAGTAGGGGATTCCTACTATTTAACGATTGATGATGCTACCTTAGCCGATTTGTTTAAAAGTGTTTATATTCGGATAAAGGATGATGGCACAGGAGAAACACAGACACGAGGAAAAGGTACGTCAATCGGAGAAAAGGCGAGAGAAATAATGTCAGGTAGCGGGATTACTTTGGATTTTTCTGCTGAAAAGTTGCCTTATGATTTAAATATCATATATGATGAAAATAATGAAAGCATCAATTCCTTCGAATTCAGGGATGGATATAAGTTAGAGGAAACAATCACTGTTTCTGTGAACGCAGAAATTGAAGGTTCACATGATATTATAAAGAAAAAATTTGGTAAACTAAAGAAGAAATATAAAAAGAATGCTTTTGATATATGGTTTACCCCTCTTGGCATTCCTTGCCAGCTAATAGGTGAATTCCATTTTGATGTGGGAATCTCTTGTGAAGCGGAAGCAGAATTAACCAGAACATTTACGCAGAATTTGACATGGATTGCCAAAAAGACTAGAACGGCAAATGGGGAATGGGAGACGCAAAAAGCGGGGTTGCTTCCTCAAGTGGATTGTTCTACGAACCTTGATGGTGAATTCAATGTAAAGCTAAATGGTGGCATCCACCTTGGTTTCCAACTTCGCCTGTTGGCAGCAGGTGCCTCTCTGAAAGGAAAAGTGGAGGCATCCGTCGCAGAATTTAATGGTGAAATAGGGGCCGAGTTGTCTTTTGAGGCATCTCCAAAAGAAATCTCGGTTACGGCTGGTGTGAAATTGACTTTGGAGGCTAAATTATTTAATTTTCACAAGGAAAAAGGGATTTTCAACGAAATTGACTTTTCATTGTTTACATTTCCTCTTTATTCTGGAATTCTATGGGGTAAAACTTGGAAAATTGGCGTGCCAATGGAACAATTCCTCTGGAGTTCCTCTAACTACGATTCGGAAACCAATTCGTATATGGTTCATTTCGAGAGTCTGGGACCTGAACAGGAAACACAGCATAGTGTCGGTCGCCCATTGTGGATTGGCTATTATACGGTAGAGTATCATCCAGCCAAGCATATAGATTCCCGTATATGGGAGATGGGTGATGGAACGCAATTGGAGCATCCGGGGGGAGCCAATGATGTGTTTAATTATGAGTATCTGGGGAATGGCTCTCATCGCGTCTCTCTCTTGCCAAAGAGATTTTTTATGGAAGGGGTGAAGTATACTAGTCTGGTGGTACCTGGTAAAGAAAAAAAATGTCCTATTTGTGGACATAAATTTGGTTCATACAGCACTACTTGTACCTGCAATTGTCATGGCCACTATGAATTTCCTGATGATGATTACATTCCTCCAATTTTGCAATCCTGCGATCCAAACGAAATCGTCGGACCGCGTGGGGCGGGCGATCCCGCAACGCAACGGCTTGTGGAACGCGGACAATGGCTTGATTACACGGTGTATTTTGAGAACAAATCAACGGCAGATGCCGCTGCGCAGGAAATCTGGGTGGATCTTGATCTGGATGAAAATCTGGTGGATGTCTCGACCTTCCAGTTAGGCGCGATTTCATTCGGCAACCAGCAGGTGAATACGCTCAACGGCAAGGCGACTGGCAAATTCACCGTGACACAGGACGGAACGCCATGGCAGGTTCGCGGCAAGGTGACGTGTGATAAAGATAAAGGAGCCGTGCAGTGGTATCTGCGCAGCTATGATCCCGCCAACGCCGAAGGCGGCTACTGGCCAGCCGTCGTGACGGCAGGTTTCCTGCCGCCGAATGACGACAACCATTCCGGCGAAGGGTATGTCAGTTTCCGCGTGAAAGTTCGGGATGACGCGCCGATTGGCCGTCGCATCGACTGCTCGGCGACGATTACGTTTGACCGGAATCAGCCGATTACGACATCCCCTGCATGGTTCAATTGGATTTACGATGGACAGACGGCGACAACGGAAACTGGTACATTGGCGTGGGATGCACAGGATGACGCCACCTACGATGTGACCATTTGGAAAGGAGATTCAGACAAAAACAGCAACGATGCTGAAATCGTCACAACTTCTGATGCGCTTAGGACCAATCGTTGGCGGTTGCCGTCAATCCTGCTGAACGATGTTGACTATTATTGGCAGGTTATGACGACAACAGCAGATGGCACAGTCACGGAAAGTCCTGTGTGGGGCTTTGATTTGGGCGGCCGTTGTACGCTTGAACTGAAGCCGGGCTGGAATCTGCTGTCGCTGCCGTTCAAACCGGAAAGCTATACGGAGCGTATCCTGCTGGGCCAGACGATGTTTGGATTGGAAAATGGCAGTTATATACATACCAATAATCTGGAAGCGGGCAAAGCCTATTGGCTTTACTATCGTTCACCGAAAAATGGATATTTGGACCTCTTCCCGTCACAGACGCGGAGTGAAGCGGTTATTCCGTTGGAACGCGGCTGGAATATGGTCGGCCCGACGGATACAGATCGGCATCTAGAGCCTGGATATACTGTATGGTGTTGGACAAATGGACGCTTCACGCAAGTCTTGGAGGATGCTGAAGGCGGCTATACGCTCAAGGCTGGAGTTGGGTATTGGGTGTATATGCCGTAGGGAGTAGCGCGGTGCGTCCCGCCTGCGCCGTAGGATGTGGCGCGGTGCGTCCCGCCTGCGCCGTG
>JAFZAB010000126.1 GCA_017548425.1 Victivallales bacterium | reverse complement strand
TTCGCCGTGGAGCAACGGCTGCGCTTCTTCAGCTACGGCGACTGCATGTTGCTGTATAAGAACCACTAATGGACACGAATACACACGAATTTTTGATATTTCGAAACCACAGATCACACGGATTACACGGATTGCCTCGCAGACGGGCCGATTACATCTCCAAGGATTTCATGGTGAAACAAAACGTTGATTGCCAATGAGACAAACGGCTCCGTCTGCTCGGCGGTTTGTCACGCTTCGCGCAAGTGGAAACAACGTCATGCGGAAGCTCGAAGTTTATGGTCTGTTGGCTCGGCGGTTCGAATGGTGCTTCGCGCGGGGATTTCTTCACGAACAACAAGAAAATGAATGGTAGTAGTACAAAGATAGAACGAAAAAAAGTCGGAGTTAGCGCTTGTCTGCTGGGCGAGGCGTGCCGTTATGACGGTCGGTCGAAGCCATGCGCGATGGTTCGCGATGTGCTTTCCAAATTGGTGGATTTTGTTCCTGTTTGCCCGGAATGCGAATGCGGGCTGGGTTGCCCGCGCGTCGCGATGGATTTGTATCGAGACGAAGGGAGCGATGAAATTCGCATGACGGCGAAAGACGGCGTGGAGCATGCTCCGCAGATGCGCGAATGGATTGCGCGGAAGCTTCCTGAATTGAAGGACTTGGCGGGATTTGTGCTGAAGGCGCGGAGCCCAAGCTGCGGTCTTGGCGACGCGAAATTGAACGGCGGTCCGGAATGCACGGACGGCTTGTTCGCGGCGGCGTTGCGGCGGGAATATCCGCTGATGGTTCTGCGGAATGAAGAGTCATTTGCGATGGAGGCGGACTGCGCGGCGTATGTTAAGGAATTGGAAGCGGTTGCGTTGTTGCAACGCGTAGAGGCGTGCGTTCGCGATTTGTTGGCGAACAGTCCCGCCTGCCATGATTGGGATCATACGCTTCGTGTGTGGAACAACGCGAAACGAATCGCCGCAATGACAAAAACGGCTCATCCAGAGATGCCGCTCGACGAGACGTTGGTTTCCGTGGCGGCGTTGATGCACGATATCGGCCGCCCGCAGGAATTGGCGGATCAAGGCAAGACGAACCATGCCGTCTATGGCGCGGAACTGTGTCTGAAGCTGTTGCCAACGCTTGGAATTCAAGATGATGCGTATTGCGCAAAAGTGGCGGACTGCATCCGTTCGCATCGTTTCCGCAAGCGGGAGGGCAATGCGGAACCGGCCAGTCTTGAGGCGAAAATCGTCTATGATGCGGACAAATTGGACAGCATCGGCGCGATTGGCATCGGGCGGTCGTTCCATTTTGCGGGGCGGACTGGTGCGCGCGTCCACAACAGGGCGGAAGAGGCGTTGGCGTCGGACAGCTACAGCCGCGAAGACAGCGCCTACCGCGAATATCTGGTGAAATTACGCAAAATCCGTGAGCGAATGCTCACGGATGCGGGGCGACAGCTTGCCGAGAAGCGGCATGCGTTCATGGTGGCGTTCTTTGAAGAGCTTAATGAAGAATGCTTTGGCGCATAAAGCTTCGCTTTTATGCGCGGCTAATGGCTAATGGCCAATGGCTTATGGGAGGCTAATGGCTAAGGGCCAATGGCCAATGGCTTATGGATTTTTGTTTTTTCTGGAAAATTAGAACCCCTTAAGCCATAAGCCTTAAGCCATAAGCACGGTTTCGCAAAGCGAAACCGTTACTGTTGGTTGTCTGGCAGCTGGTTGACGAGTTTCGTCAAGTCGTCGAACTTGAAGTCCACGTCCAAGACGGCGACGATGTTGCCTTTGTTGTCTCGAATCGGTTCGGCGAACGTCATGATGAGGCGGTTCGTGAAACGTGAGAAGAACAGGTCGGACCAATAGGATTCGCCCGTCTCGATGACGTTGCGGAACCATTCCTTCTCCTTGAAATCGACGTCGAACAGAGAGCGGAAGAGCCCTTTGTCGCCGCGCTGCGTGTGGACTTGCGTGAGTTGCTTGCCGTCGCGGTTCGTGATGGCGACGAACTGGATGGACGGTTCGTTGCGGACGGTTTCGCTGATGAACTGTTCCATGATCTTCGGATCGAGCGTGAGAATCTCCTTCGCGTGGCAGAGCTTGGCGGCCAGCTTCTTGCCGATTTCGACGGCGGCCTTCTTAACCTTCTGGAAATCAGACTCGAACATGGACGGAACGTGGTGTTTCGCCTGCGCGATCATTTCGTCGGAGGAGATGCTGGACGTACGGCCTTGCGCATATTGCTCCATGACCCAGTCGTAGATGTTGCGGACGCCCGGATGCCGTTTGTTGAGCGGCTCGTGGTCCATGTTGTGCTCTTTCAGATAGTCGTTGAGCCACTGCGTGATGCCGGCGACGCCGGATTTGTCCGTCACCATGACTTTGATGGGGCGGTTCAAAATCTTCTGCGTGTCGAAGATATTGTAGATTTCAGGATTCTTGAGGATGCCGTCCGCATGGATGCCCGCGCGAGTCGTGTTGCATTCGGCGCCGACGAACGGGTAGTTTTCCGGAATTTCCGCCTTAATGACTTCACGGTAGTAGTTTGCGATTTCCGTGATGACGGTTGTGTCGATGCCGTTGGCGCGTCCTTTGAGGCCGATGTATTCGATAATCGCGCCTTCCAATGGCGGATTGCCTGTCCGTTCGCCGAAACCGATGAGGGAGGCGTTCAGGGAGGAGATGCCGTGCAACCATGCCGTGACGGCGTTGATATGGACTTTATGGAAGTCGTTATGTCCATGCCATTCAAGCTGTTGCGACGGAATGCCGAGCTCTTTGTTGAAGGCCTGTGCGAGTTTTGGAACGCTACGCGGCAGGACGGCTCCGGGGAAGGTGAGGCCATAACCCATCGTGTCGCAAAGGCGGATTTTGATGGGAATGCCAGACTGTTGCGACAGCTTCATGAGTTCTTCCGCGAAGGGAAGGACAAAGCCGTAGATGTCCGCACGGGTGATGTCTTCAAAATGGCAGCGCGGGACGATACCGTTGGAAAGGGCTTCCTTCACGGTGGCGAGATAATCGTCCATGACTTTACGACGTGTCTTCTTGAGTTTCAAGAAGATATGATAGTCGGAGACGGATGTGAGGATGCCGGTTTCCTTCAGACCGAGATGTTTGACGATACGAAAATCGTCCGCATTGGCGCGAATCCAGCCTGTGATTTCAGGGTACTGATGACCGAGGGCCATGCAGCCTTCGATGGCTTCGCGGTCCTTTTTACTATACACGAAAAATTCGCACTGGCGGATGACGCCGTTGGGGCCACCGAGCCTGTGCATCATATCGTACAGATTGACAATATGTTCGGGCGTGTACGGCGGACGGGCCTGCTGTCCGTCGCGGAACGTCGTGTCTGTGATCCAGATTTCACTGGCGGGGCTCGGCGTGACGTATTTGTCTTCGAACAGGATACGCGGCACGTCCGAATACGGGAACTGTTCACGCATGAGATTCGGATGTTTGACTTCCTCCAACTCATAGCGGTGCTTTTTCTGTATAAGGGGCGTGAATTTCAGCATGATTGTATCCTGTGTCGTGTCATCGATGAATGCAGCGCGATTGCGCTGTTGAACTTTTGTTTTAATATAGCATCTGAAGGCAAAAAGTCGAATCGGCGGACATGAAATTGACGAAATAGGCCTGTTTATGTCAATTTCATGTTCGGAAGAAGTGGTTTTTCTTGAATCTATTGATGCAAAATAAAAATCTAGTGCTTCTAGAGCTTCTAGAGCTTCTAGAACTTCTAGAACTTCTAGTGCTTCTACAAAAAGAAATGCTTTTACAAAATGGAACAAACAATAATGATGAATGTCTATGAGGAAATAGTGGTTAGTGGTTAGAGGGTGGCTGGGAGGGTCGCGCTCCAGCGCGACCGCCGCGCTTTTTGCGCGGCTTGTGATTCGTGTTTCGTGATTGGATATTATTAATAATAGTAGGAATAAGGAAAAAGCAAGATGAGTACGGATGTTCGAGAAATAACCGAACAGGTGAAAAAGGAATCGGCGACGTTGGAACGCGTGAAAATGGAAATCGGCCGCGTGATCGTCGGGCAGGATGAACTGGTCAGCCGTTTGCTGCTGGCGTTGCTGTGCAACAACCATGTGCTGATTGAAGGCGTGCCCGGTTTGGCGAAGACGTTGACGGTGACGAGCCTCGCGCAATGCCTGCAGGCGAGTTTCCATCGAATTCAGTTCACGCCGGATCTGCTACCGGCGGACGTCATCGGAACGATGATCTACAATCCGAAAACAGGCGATTTCACGACGAAGAAAGGCCCGATTTTCGCGAATATCGTGCTTGCGGATGAAATCAACCGCGCTCCTGCGAAAGTGCAGAGCGCGTTGCTGGAAGCGATGCAGGAACGGCAGGTGACCGTTGGCGACAGCACGTTCAAACTGGACGATCCGTTCATGGTTTTGGCGACGCAGAATCCTGTCGAACAGGAAGGCACGTATGCGTTGCCGGAGGCGCAGGTCGATCGTTTCATGTTCAAATTGAAGGTGGATTATCCGAACAAGGCGGATGAATTGAAGATTTTGAACCGCATGGCGTCCATCACGCCGCAGACGCAGGTCGAGCCTGTGCTGACGACGGATGACGTGAAGCGTCTTCGTCAGTTGGCGGATGTCATCTACATGGAGGAGAAGATCGGTGAGTATATCGTGGATCTGGTTGATGCGACGCGACATCCGGAAGCCTACGGTCTGGATTCGCTAAAGGAACTCATCCGCTATGGCGCGTCGCCGCGAGCGACGGTCCTGATGGCGATGGCCGCGAAAGGCCAGGCCATGATCGAAGGGCGCGGATATGTGACGCCGAACGATGTGAAGACGGTCGCTCCCGACATTTTGCGCCACCGCGTCATCGTCACCTACGAGGCCGAAGCGGAGGAGAAGACCTCCGAAGAGATCGTCCGCACGGTTCTCAACGAAATCAAGGTGCCGTAATTCGTCTGGAGGCGTGAGATGACTCCTAAAGAGTTGGCCAAAAAGGTCCGTTACATCCAGATCCAGACGAATCGCGCCGTGAACGATGTCCTTGCGGGCGAATATCTTAGCGCATTCAAAGGCGCGGGTATGGAGTTCGAGGAAGTCCGCGAATACCAGCCCGGCGATGAAGTGCGTTCAATCGACTGGAACGTGACGGCGCGGCAGGGCAGGCCGTATGTGAAACGCTTCCATGAGGAGCGTGAACTGACGGTCATGTTCGCCGTCGATATGTCTGGTTCGGGGCAGTTCGGCTCGACGAATCAGACGAAGAACGAACTGTCGGCGGAACTGTGCGCGTTGCTGTCGTTTTCGGCTGTGAAGAGCAACGACAAGGTCGGCATGCTGCTGTTCACGGATAAGATCGAGCGGTTCATCCCGCCTGCAAAAGGCGTGTCCCATGCGTTGCGATTGATTCGCGAAGTGCTTGGTTATCAACCAGAAGGAACGGGAACGGACATCACGGCGGCGTTGGATTATATGGGCCGCGTCATTCGGAAAAAGTGCGTTGTGTTTTTGATCTCGGATTTTCAGGGGGACGGTTTCAAACGGCAGCTGGGCGTGCTGTCGAAACGGCATGACGTGATTGCCGTGTCGGTCAGTGACAAGTTGGAATTGTCGTTGCCGGACATCGGTCTTTTGGAATTGGAGGATTTGGAGACAGGCGAACTGGCGACGATCGATACGGGCAGCAAATCCGTCCGCCGCGCATATTCGCTTCTAGGGGCGGAGCGGGCCCATCAATTGCAGGCGATGTTCCGTTCGCTGGATGTTGACCAGATTGATTTGCAAACGGGCGACGACTATGCGAAGAAGCTTGTGCGTTTCTTCCGCAGCCGTGAACGGAGGCATCGTTAAGAGAACGTAATATGTTGAAACAAATGACATTATCCATATTGATGCTGTTGCTGCTGGTGGGCTGTCAGCAGGCGACGAAGACGCCGTCGGCCGAGCCGTTGGTGAAAGAAAAGAAAGATGGCAATGTGACGGTTCGTCTGATTGTGGAGAATCCGGACGTGACGTTGGACGACGATATTGTTCTACGCGTCGAAGCGGAATGTCCGGAAGGCGTCAATGTGGAACTGCCTGATATTAAGGAAGATCAGTTTGATGCGTTTGTGACGAATGATTCCAAGCCCATGGAGAAGAAACTGACGGCGCAGGGCACGATGCTGTTCAGCCGCGTGTATGGTCTGGAGCCGTTGAACGAAGGTGAAGCCACCATTGATTCCTTTAAAATTATGGTAAAGGAAAATGGCGAGACGTGTGAAATTGAGACGCCGGAAATATCGTTGAAAATCAAGCCCGGAGAGGACTTAGGCGAAGGGCTTGCGGAGGATGAATTGGAGCTGATGGCGATTCGTTCGCCGTGGCGGAAAGGCTGGATTTTGTGGAGCGCAGGCGGCGTGGCCGTTTTGGCGATTGCGAGCCTTTTGATTTGGCGTCGTCGCCGTCGTGAAAAGATGGTTGCCGAAATACGGAAATCACCGTTGGAAGTGGCGTTGTGCGCGCTGGAGCAACTGGAGAAGGACGATTTGGTCGCAAAAGGCGAATTGAAGGAATATTACGGCCGTGTGTCGTCGATTCTGCGTGAATACGTGGAAGGGCGGTATGGCCTGCAGGCTCCCGAACGGACGACGGAGGAGTTCATGGAGGATTTGCGGCGCGATTCAGGAACGTTGAGCAAAGATCAGAAGTCGTTGCTGGAGAAGTTCTTGATGCACTGCGATTTGGTGAAATTCGCGAAATTCGAGCCGTCGGCGGACGAAGTCCGCGCGACGTTTGAATCATGCAAGGATTTTGTCGTGGCGGCTGGAGACAAGCCAGAGGAAGCAGAAAGCTTAAAGCAAAAAGCTTAAAGCAAAAAATCCTAGAAATTGGAGTGATAAATGAAACGGTTTCAAATAGTTGCATGTTTGGTTTTGATGATGGCGATGGCTGTCATGGGCGGCGTGCCGTCGAAGCCTGCG
>JAFZAB010000012.1 GCA_017548425.1 Victivallales bacterium | reverse complement strand
GCCGCCGCGTGGTCCGGCGATGGAGGGATTTTCAATGGTTTTCGCATAGACTTCCTCCGGTGTTCCGAAGGGGAAGAGCGTCTGCGTGCCCAGTGTGCCCCAGAAGGAGAGGCGGTTGTCGTATTTGGCGTGAATTTTCGCAAAATCCATGCATTCTGGCTGGACGGGATTGAGAATGTCGATTCCCGCGTCGATCAAGTCATCGATAAACGGTTCCACGAAACCGCAGGAATGGTAGGCGATGAGAACATCTGGATTGATGACTCTGGCGGCCTTTATCACATTGGCGAGACGTGGCTTGAGATATTGGCGAAACATGTCCAGCGACATCATGATTGTATGCTGCATGCCGATGTCGTCTCCCAGAAAAATCAAATCGACGCCGGCCTGCGCGTACAAGCTGGCCTGTGCGACGGCGATTTCGGTGATTTTGTCCAAATGGTAGATGGTCATGGGATCTTCATCAAACATGCCCATCATCATGTTTTCCATGCCGCGCATGTACCATGCGCGTTCCCAGATGGTGCATTGCATGTTTCCGACAGCGAAAAGTCCTTGGTCATGAATGACTTGCGTCTGCTTGGTTGCATCCGGTAGGGCGTCTGGATTGAAGATGGGATACGGATAGTTCTGCGCCTCCGCAAGCGATGTGAAATATCGCATGGGATGGTGCATGCGAGTCATGTGCATGGATTCAGGCGTTTTTTCATGGCCGACGCCGAGAATGTCGAAATTGACTTCATGGGCGAAAGCCACATCTTTGAAATAGGTATTCTGCCAGTCCGTGAATGGTTGGAGCAGGGAGCGGGCATAGACGTTTCGTATTGGAAACTGGAATTCGCGGACGTAGTCGCGGTGATGGAATTTCCGTTCGAATTTGTCAACCATGATGGGGCAAAGAGAGAAATCCACAGCGGCGTCTGCGATTCCATTGCGGCGGAACAGCCTGTTCAGATTTTCTCTTGGTGACAACATGATGAAACGTTTCTGTCTTGCATGCGTTGGGCTTTTGTTTACGAAGCGAGCACAAGTGGCTTGGATGCATCGTCCAATGACGTGTTCGATTATTTCAATATTATAATATGGTGGTCTTTTTTGTCATTTCCAGTTGTGGCGTACAGGAGTCCTGAAAAAGGAAAAAATATTCAAAAACATGAATGTGTCATGCAATAAACAGTCGAAAACAGCGTTAATTGAGTAATGAAAGGACATGAGATAGGTTAACCTGATGACAGAGCCAGAGAAAAACGATGACATGCAGTTGGTCGAACGATGCCGCTTGGGAGACGAGCGCGCATTCGAGGCGCTGTATGCACGTTACAGGCTACCGCTCTTTTCCTATCTGCACAAACTGCTGGCTGGCAATCCGTCTCTTGTAGATGACATCTTCCAGCAGGTTTGGATCAAGGCGAACCGCAATTGGGACAAGTATTCAGACCAGCAGAAACTGCTGGCGTGGCTTTGCCGAATTGCGCACAATGCGGTGATGGACCACTACAGGAAGAGCAGCCGCATGCCGACAGTCGAAATGACTGAACAGATGGATTTCGCGCATGATTCGGACACAGAGAGAGCGTTGGATCGAAAGGCGTTCGACGATGCCTTGGAAGTGGCGATCGCGGAGCTGTCGGAAGACCAGCGGGAAGTCGTGGAACTACGTCGACAAGGCGTGAGTTTCAAGGAAATAGCAGAAAAGCAACAGACGAACCTAAACACGGCGTTGTGCCGTATGCACTACGCAATCAGTAACTTACGGAACAAATTAAAGGATTTCATGGATTGAGAGAGTTTTTCAGGAAGACGAAAAACAGGAGGAATTATCATGAATTGCCAAGATGTAGAAAAGATTTTGATTGAAGGTGAAAAAGTCACGGACGACGTGCGCGAGCATTTGGCGTCCTGCTCGTCGTGCCGTTCGTTGGCGCGATTGATGGACGGCGTCATGCGGCCGGCTCCTTCCGCGGCGTTGGACAAGGCGGTGCTGACGCAGGTGAAGGCGGAGATGCGGATGCGCAACCGCCGCCGTCCCGCATGGATTCATATCGCATATGCCGCCGCGGCGGTGGTCGTTCTCATGCTCTCGCTGTGGATCGGCCATCAGAAGTTCTGGAATGGCGACAGCAATGGTGGCGAAGTCGTTGCGCAGACGGAAGTGACGAATACGGAACTAGATCCGTTGGTCGGCATGTTTATGGCGGCGGACCAGGATCTTGACGATGTGGAGTTCATGATGGATTATTCGGATATCGCGTCCGATTCCGGCATCGCGGACATCGGGGAGACGGTGGAGGATAAAGGTTTCAGTTCCAAGGAGTTCAGTGATTTGGCGGACGGGATGTTTTCACTTGAGTTGATCATGTATCAACCTGCGTTGAACTAGTCAAGTTAAAACAGCTGGCTATATTACATAGAAATATATGGAGATGAAGACAATGCGATTCTTAAAACATTTTGCGATTGGTTGGGCCGTATTGATTGGCTTGGGGTGTTCAATCGCCTTTGGGCAACCGAACGAGTCTGCTGGCGAAATGACGCCTCCGCCGCCGTTTATGAAAGGGATGAAGCCTGGCATGGGGCCTGGCGGTCCAAACAACATGGGTGGGCAAAAGCATCATCGTGGCGAAGAGTTCCGCAAAGTCTGGGAACGTCTGCAAAAGGAGAAACCGGAGGAATTTGCGCGTCTGGAGAAGTTGAAGCGGACGAATCGCGAGGAATATTACCGTGAACTTCGGAAGCTGTTCCCGCAGCAAGTCCGCGTGCCGAATCAGACGATGAAGCTTGACCAGCAGTGCTGGGAGCTTGGCCGCCAGTATAAGATCGCCCGTACGGAGGAAGAACGGCAGGCGATTCGCAAGGAGCTGGAGGAAATGGTGGAGAAGAGCTTCGAGGCGATGGTCCAAGAGTCGAAAGACCGCTTGGAGATGCTTCAGAAGCAGTTGGAGGACATGCAGAAGAACAAGGATGAGATCAATAAGAAACGTTTGGAAATGTTCATGAGAGGCTTCTGGAAGCCACAGCGTCCGGGCGAAGGCGGAGACAAGCCGGAAGGCGGCATGCCGCCGCCTCCGCCGCAACCGCCAGCTCCCCAGCAGGAAGGCGAAGCCGAAAAGTAATTTGTGTCAGCTAAAGGAACAGAAAGGGTATGAGCGAAATAGCGTTGGTGACAGGTGGTGCGCGAGGCATTGGTTTTGGCGTGAGCAAAGCGTTGGCGAAGGAGGGCGTGGACATCGCCGTTTTCGGAACACGCGGCGCGGATGCCGTGGCCGACGCGATGGCCGAAATCGCCGCTTTCGGCGTAAAGACTTGCTATTGCCAAGGTAGCATCACCTGCGCGGCGGATCGTGAAGCCGCGTTGAATAAAATCGAAGCGGAACTCGGACCGATTAATTTTCTCGTCAACAACGCTGGAATCGCGCCGAAAGTCCGCGCGGACATTCTGGAAGCGACGGAAGAAAGCTTTGAAACGGTTCTGAAAACGAATCTGCAAGGGCCGTATTTCATGACGCAGGCCGTCGCGAAGCGCATGGCCGCTCAGAAGAAGGCGAATCCGTCGTTCCGCGGCGGAATCGTGAATGTATCGTCGATTTCGGCGACGGTTGTCTCGACGAGCCGCGGCGAATACTGCATTTCGAAGGCGGGCGTCAGCATGGCGACGCAGCTGTGGGCGGCGCGTCTGGCGGAGTTCGGCATCAACGTCTATGAAGTGCGTCCAGGTGTCATCAAGACGGATATGACGAGCGTCGTGACGGAGAAATACGACAAATTGATCTCCGAAGGGCTCTGTCTGATTCCGCGTTGGGGCTATCCTGAGGATATCGGCAAGGCGGTCGCCATGCTGTGGCGCGGCGATTTGGCCTATACGACAGGCCAAGTACTTATGATCGACGGTGAAATGACAATTCCGCAGTTATAAAAGAAAAACCACGAATGGACACGAACGGACACGAATGTTCATTTCAGTCCACTGAATACACGGAAGAAACAGAAGCCTCGCAGACGTCGGCCATAGTTCTGAAGCGGTTGTCGTCAGAAGGTGGATTTTGAGTGTAGATGACTCTGTTGGCCTCCGTCTGCTCGGCGGTTCGTCACGCTTCGCGCAAGCGCAAACAACGTCATGCGGAAGCTTGAAGTCCATGGTCTGTCTGTTCACGCGGTCTGAAAGCGTTTTGCATGACAGAAAGCGTATGGCAAAATCTTTGTCAAAAACAAGAAAATGAACTATAGTAGTACGAATGAATATTTGTTCTGAATCCACTGAATACACGGAAGAAAGAAGACATAGTTAGATAATAAAAGGGCTGTTGCAAACCGTTATTAGGCGAACAACAGCCCTTTTCATATTATCGCATTACGACAGAAGTGTTTTTGTGCTTAGTACTTCTTCGGCAGAGGATTCTGCTTATGGCATTCTTCGATGATGGCGATCTGCTGGAGAACTTGTTCTGGCGGAATCGCCAACGCGGCGCCAGTGGTGAGCGCGTCGTAGAGGTTGTCGTAGAAACGCGCCGCCATGGAGTTGAAGAGGTCTTTGTCCTCTGGCGGGACATCCCAGTGATCTTCATGGAAGACAAGCTTGTCGGAGCAATAGGACGGGCCGGGCAGCGGGTCTTTTTCCAGCTTGATGGCGGGGGCTTCGGCGGGGATGTAATACTTCCAGTCGAGATGCGTCATGCTGCCCATGAGGCTGCCGTAAGTACCGTAAATCAAATAGGTATAGGGGGAGAAGTTCGTGTTGGAGCAGACTTCGAGATCGATGGTGGGGCGACCTGGATAGGAGAGCAGCAGCTTGCAGAAGTCCTCCGCGTCGCCAAGCGTGCAGACGGTGTCCATTTTGCACCAGACGTTCGGCATGATGTCGCGGCCGATGAAGCCGAGCACTTGGTCAAGCGGATGCGGCCCTGTATTGTAGAGGCCACCGGCGTTGTGGCATTGGAGCGTCTGCCAGTCATAACGTCTTGAAAATCCGTTGAATGCGACTTTGACGAGCTTGATGTCGCCGAGCACGCCGGAGAGGATGACTTTCTGAATTTGGCGATAGTACGGCGCAAAACGGGACTGCTGGAAGACGGCCAGCAGACGGCCTGTGCGTTTTGAAACGCCGATCAACTCTTTGACTTGGTCGGCGGTCTGCGCGAATGGCTTTTCGGAAAGGACGTTCAGACCCGCTTCCATGATTTCTTTCGAAATGGGAGCATGCAAATCGCTAAAAGTCGAGTTCACAACAAGATCCAACTTCAGATCTTTGTTGTTGATCATTTCGCGGTAGTCTTGATAGGCTTCGCAACCATATTCGTCACGTGCGCGTTGGCAACGGTCCGCCAGATAGTCGCTGACCGCCACGATTTTGAATTTTTCAGGGATGTTTTTCAGAAATTCCGCGTGGATATTGCGTCCGCTGCGGCCTTGGCCGATGATGCCGATTCGAAGTTGAGTCATGGGAGAATCCTTTGAAGAGTAGTTTTTATGTTGTTGGAACGATAAACCATTCCATATTATAATGGGTAAAAGGAGAATGGCAAAAAAGTCATGTGGAAAAGATTTCAGGCCAGTTGCGTTTTCTTTTCATGATGGAGGATTCGCCAATAGAAGAAAACGACGGCACAGAGCGCGATGCCATCGACGGCGGGCTGGACCCAGATGCAGCCGTAAAGCGGTCTGATCCAGTCGAATAGGAATAAAAATGGTATGTCGAGAACGCCTTTGCGGAGGATGGAGCAGATGAGTGATTCACGCGGTTTGCCCATGGCCTGGAACTGGATGATCATCGGATAGGAGACGGCCATCATCGGCATGGCGATGACCATGCGGCGAAGGAAGGAAGCCGCATATTGAACGGTCGTGGCGTTTTCGATGAAAATTCGGCCCAGTTGCGGCGCGAAGATTTCATAGCAGATGAGACACAGGAGCGAGAAGCCAACGGATATGGCGCAACCGAAGACAAACGATTCGTGGCGTCGCCGTAAGTTGCCTGATGCGTGATTGTAAGCAAGCAGTGGGAGCAGGCCTTGCGCGACACCGATGGAGAAATACAGCGGCAGTTGGTCAAGCTTCTTGACGATGCCCCATGCGGCGATGGCCTCCGTGGAATACCGCGAGACGAAATATGCCTGCGCGGTGACGGCGACGACGGTGAGAAAGTACTGAATGGCGGACGGAAAACCGATGGAGAGGATTTCGACGATGTGCCGTCGTGTATATTTCAGAAGCGACGGCGAGAAGGCGAGGGCGGTCTGGCGGCGGTTCTTCCAGATCATGAACAGGAAGTAAGCGGCTGATACAAAGTTGGATATGGCGGTGGCAAGCCCCGCTCCGGCTGCACCCATGTTGAGAAATCGCGGAAGGATGAACAGCGGATCGAGAATGAGATTGAGAAAACCGCCTAAAGAGACGCCGAAGGAGGCGATTGCCGCCATGCCTTCCGAACGGACGAGACTGACCATCAGAAGGGTGATGACGGTGAACACGCCTCCGTAGGTGATGACCCAATTTGCGTAATCTCTTGCGTGGGAGAATGTTTCTTCGGTCGCGCCTGCGATTTTCAGGATGGACGTGGAGCAAAGCGGGAAGGCCAGGCAGGCCAATAAGCCGATGGCGAGACCGCACCAAAACGTCACAGAGGAGATTTGTTTGGCCGTGTCCGGTTCTTTTCGGCCAAGAGCGCGGGAGACGGCACTCGCGCCGCCAACGCCGAACAAATTGGATATGGCGGTGAGCAGCAGAAACACAGGCCCGACGATGGTGACGGCGGCGACTTGACGCGGCTCGTTCAACAGTCCGACGAAATACGTGTCCGCCAGATGGTAGATGAGCACGATCATCTGACTGACCAGCGCGGGGATGATCTGCTTTAAAACTGCCTGTTTAACAGGGAGTTTTTCAAAGTTATTCTGGGCGGAAGGCATTTTTTTAATGCTTAATGCTTAATGCTTAATGCTTAATTATTCGTTTGATTGGCGGGAGGAAAGAAGAGTTCGATGGCGGAACAGATCAAGATGAAATAGCCAGCCGTTTCGATGCTCTCTTCGATGAACTCTTTGATGCTGCCGACATGTTCCACTTGCAAGACATTGACGACGAACGACCGATGGCCAATGCACTGTGCCACGGGAATGATCACGGTGATGGCGCAGCACATCATCGGGAAGGACGGATGACGGAAGAAGTTGAACAGTTCTTCACGCGTCTGCCGCCAGTTTTTCAGGGCGTAAACGACGGCCAACGCAATGAACAGGAAGGCGAACTTCCAGCCGATCAACGGGATGTGGTCGTCAAAAAAGCTGTCTAATTCACGGCAGGCGGCGAAAATGCAGAGCGATGCGAAAACGACGCTAAGTTTGTGGAAGTTCTTGCGGCAGAATGACACACAGAGAAACAACGCGCAGGCGAGCAGAAGCTCGCCGAGCTGGAGGTTTTCCAAAATGCCGTTTTCGTCAAAGGTCTTTTCTTTGCAGACGGCGGCGATGGCGTGTTGTAGAAAAGCCACGCCGAAGCATCCTGCACAATAGAGAATTTGGCGGATTGCGGAAAGAACGGTTGATTTTTCAGTATCAGTCATCATGATTGAATGATTACTTAAGCTGTTTAGGTGGAACACGATGCGGAAGCGACTGCTGCCGTTTCTGGCGCTTCAACTCGGTGGCGAACATCTCATCGATGACCATTTTGGAACGTTCCGTTTCGGTCAGATCGATGGATGGTCCTTCTTCAAGGAACCACGTTGCGATTTTGCCAATCCAGCCGCGGGCCTGCTGGGCGGCGCGATAGTGGCGGCGGATTTTGGCAAGACGTTGTGGCGGAGTCCGCATCACGCCTATTTGCAAGCAGATACGGAAGTGTTTGGCGGCACGGCCAGCCTTACCGAGAATGCGGGCTGATTCAGCATAATAGAAATGATAGAGAATGTTATGTGGGCTTAGGTCTATCAGTTTGCCGCAGAGCGCGTAGCAATAGTTGAATTTGCCTTGCGAGAAGAACGTTTTGGCTTCGCGGAACATGATGAAACGATCCGTATGGGCCAAATCCAGCATAAGGCTTTGAAGCGTCGTGTTCTTGGGGACATCGTTGCCGACGATTAATTCTTCGAGAATGTCGTCTGCAATCGTGTCCATGATTTTGTCATGTTCGTCATGGAAAACATTCGTGGTAGGCGGAACAGGCGTGTGTTCGATCATGCGGCGGTCATCGTATTCCTTTCGTGTGAACGGATCGGAAAGGATGTCGAACGCGTTTACAAGTTCTTGGAACTCTTGTGTTTTCGCAAGATCGCCATTGAAGAGGTCCGGATGACACAGCTTGACCTGACGGTAATAGGCCTTCTTGATTTCCTCGAAGGTCGCCGTCACGCGGACGCCCAGGATGTCATACAGGGAACGCACGGTCAGGCCTTCGTCATTGCTGGTGTTGAAGTTGCAATGCCGCGTATGGTCAGCAACGGCGGCGCGGAAGTCAGTTCGGGAATGTTTTCAAGGAAGAACGGTGCGTCTCCGCCAGTCGCGAACACTTTGCATTCCAACGCGTTGAGCAGTTGGCGCGTTTCGGCGATGATTTGCCGTACGCTGCCGATGGCACCGAGATCGATTCCGGCCAGAATGGCGTCATGCGTATTGGTTCCCAACGGCGATGGACGTTGATGCTGAATGGGAATGAGCGGCAACTGGGCGGTGTGGTCCGCCAAGCCGCGACGCATGAGCATGCGGCCAGGCATGATGGCGCCGCCACGGAAATGATGTTGTGAATCAATGGCTTCCGTGACAAGACATGTGCCGCAATCGAGAACGATTGCGGGGCCATCGTCCATCAGGCGGATGGCCGCCGCCGCGTTGGCGATGCGATCCATGCCAACGGTCGTGACATCGATAAGCGAAAAATCCAGTTGCGGAAAGTCCTGCGCCGTAAGAAAATGAATCTTCGACGCGTAACGGTTGGCCAGTTTTTCCTTCAGACGCGGCACAACGGATGACGCGACAGCACGCCACGGTTCCGTCGTCTCTTCAAACAATGGGACAAGTCCGTCGTTTTCAATCAAATTCGGCGTGTCGTATCGGGCCAGCAGAAACGGTTCGCCGTCTTGCATGATGGCGATTTGCGTGTGGGTGTTGCCGATGTTGACGAGAAATAGAGGCATGGTCAGTAGATTCTGAATGGTTGTGTTTGTTCCATGAAGGCTTGGCTTTCGGCTTTGGCGCGTTCGATGATGTGGTCGATGGACTCCGTGCCGAGGCGGACGGTGTCCGTGCCAAGAAGGTGGTCGAAATGGCCTGAATAGAATTTGAGTTCGGGGCAGTTCTGGCGGATTTCGTCAAAGAGCCGCAGACCGGCCTCGAAGGGGCGGAAGGCGATTGGATCCGTGATGTGGAGCTGCACACCGTGGCAGAGTTCATTGGCGAACTTGCTGAACATTGGCGTGAAATGAGCGGGGCGCCAACGGATGCCTGGCAGTTTCATGGCGTTCAGACTGCCGGCGAGCTTGGACGCGTCGATAAACGGCGCTCCGATGAGTTCGAAAGGATGCGTCGTGCCGCGGCCTTCGGAGACGTTAGTCCCTTCAAACAAGCAAGTTCCGATATAGACGAGTGCGCTTTCCTGCGTCGGAATGTTGGGCGACGGATTGATCCAGCTGAGGCCTGTGTCTTTGAACTGCGTGTCCCGCTTGTAGTTTTCGCAGGGGATGACGATGAGATCGCAACCGATATCGAATGTCTTGTTGATGTAACGCGCGTATTCACCGATGGTAAGCGCATAACGCGTCGGAATCGGAAACATGCCGACGAAGGATTTGAAGCGTTCCGCCTCTAGCAAAACACCTTCCGCAATCATGTTGCCAAGTGGATTGACACGGTCGAAAACGACGACCGGAATGTGGTTTCTGGCAGCGTCTTCCATGGCGTAGCTGAGCGTGTATAAATAGGTATAGAAACGCGCGCCGACGTCTTGGATGTCATACGCCAGCAGATCGATTTGGGAGAACTGCTCGTCCGAAATATGCAACGTCCTGCCGTGGAGGCTGTAAACAGGTATGTTGAGGATGGGATCCATGAAGTCTTCGACCTTCTTGCCGTCCTGCGCGTCTCCCCGAACGCCATGTTCGGGGCCGAAAAGCGCCGTCAGATTGAACGATTGGGCCAGAATATCGGTCGTGTAGTTCAAATCTTTGTCAACGCCGGATGGATTGGTGATGAGGCCGATGCGTTTTCCTTTGAAGATGTCCGAATAAGCTTTCAGATTGTCGATGCCGTTCATGATGTTGATCCCGTGTTTTGCCAAAATAGAAAAATACTCAAACTATACTTTGCCATTGGAACGTGGAAAAATCAATTATCCCCACTAAATTTTAATATAGAGATGGCGGGATGGCGGGAAAAAGAGCGATGACTGTGAAACGAACGAGCAAGATACGGATAGGCGAAGGAAAGCCGCTTGGTATATTGGACTACCTGAGCGGTCGCTTCACGTATCGTGATGCATCGAGTTGGACGGAGGAAATCGCCGCAGGGCGAATCATCGTGAATGGCGTCGCCGCGACGGCGGCGACGGTTCTCTGTTGCGGCGATGAAATGGAATATCTTCCGGAGGCGCGTCCGGAGCCGAAAGTCGATGAAAACGTGACGGTTGTCTATGAAGACAACGATTTTCTCGCATTATGCAAATCCGGCAATCTGCCATGCCATCCAGCCGGCATTTTTTTCAACCGCACATTGTGGGCGATGCTGAAGGAAGGTCGTGTGAACGGCGTCGCGCCATTGGAGGAGATTCATTTTGTAAATCGCCTTGACCGAGAGACTTCCGGCCTTGTTTTGGTGGCAAAAAACAAACGGGCGGCGAAAATAGCGGCCCGTGCGATGGCTCGCGACGAGGCCTGCAAGGAGTATTGGGTGGTCGTCGAAGGCGTTTTTCCAGACGAATTAACAGCGGAAGGCTGGTTGTGGCAGGATGAACGCTCCATCGTCAAGAAGAAACGGCGGTTTGGTGCAGAAAAGCCTGATGGTGCGATAGATGCGGAAACGGCGGCGACGTCGTTCCGATGCCTCCGCCGTGGCAACGGCCTGTCGTGGTTGCTGGCCACGTTGGGAACGGGGCGGACGCATCAGATTCGTGCGACGTTGTGTTCATTGGGATATCCCGTCGTCGGTGATAAATTATATGGTGTGGATGATGGGATGTATCTGCGTTTTGTCAAAGACGCCTTGACGGCGGAGGATCGCCGTCGGCTGCGAATCGAGCGGCAGGCATTGCACGCCTGCCATTTGCGGCTTCCTTTGCCGGAAGGCCGCCTACTGGATTTGCGGGCGGATTGGCCAGATTTTGAAAAGTTATTGGATAGCAGGACTTAAGGAGTTTTCATGGAACGGATTGTGTTGATTGACGCATATGCGCATATCTACCGTATGTACTACGCGATGTCCCATTCTGGCGGCTTCACGAATCCAGCCGGACAGCCCGTCGGTGCCTTGTATGGAATGGCCAGACTGCTGTTGCAGACGGAGACGACGTTGCCAAGTCATTATGGTGCAGTCGCTTTCGATAAAGGAAAAGCTGCGACGCGTTGCGCTCTTCTGCCGGAATACAAAGCGCAACGTCCGCCCATGCCAGATGATCTGCGGGCGCAGGTGGAACCAATCAAACAGTGGATGGAAGCTTTCGGCTGGCCGTTGCTGATGGAGGAAGGCCGTGAAGCAGACGATTTGATCGCCTCCGTGACGGTGCGTCGTGATGGCCATACCGTTGATATTCTGGCATTTGACAAAGATATCACGCAGCTTGTCTGCGATGATGTGCGGCTGCTGGCTCCCGGCAAGAACGGCAATTGGATTGAGACGGGAATTCCTCAAGTTCAGGAGAAATTCGGCGTGACTCCCGATATGGTTCCCGCCTATTTGGCGCTTTTGGGCGATTCGTCCGACAACATCCATGGCGTTGACGGAATCGGTCCCAAAACGGCTAGCAAGCTGCTGACGGATTTCGGTGGACTGGATGGTCTGCGTGAGCATTTGGCCGATGTGAAGCCAGATCGTATCCGCAACAGCTTGGCGGAATCCAGCGAATTGCTGGATCGCAATATGAAGCTGATCATCCTGGATACCAAGGAGATAGAAGGTTGGCATGGCTTGGAGACGATCCGCCGTCGGATGCCAGATTGGGAGAAAATCCGTGCCATGGCGGTTGAAAATAATTTCAAATCACTGATGGGGGCGATTGACAAAGCCATGAAAGCTTCCAGACAGCCGTCGTTGTTTTAGGGAGGGGCGCGCTCCTGCGCGACCGATTTCACCATAATGGAAAAGAAGGAAATAGAGAAATATCTGGAAACACGTGATTTCGGACGAAATCTTGTTTGTTTGGAGACAACTGGTTCGACAAATTTTGACGCCAAGAAAGCGGCGGCAAATGGTTGCGATCATGGCTATACGGTCGTTTCGGATGAGCAGACGGCCGGGCGCGGCCGTCTGGACCATGAATGGATGTCGCCTGCCGGAATCAACATCTACGTGTCTATCGTGTTGAGGCCACACGTTGCCGCGTCATGTTTTCCGCAAATACCTGTTATTTGCGCCATTGCATTACATAAAGCATTGGCGAAAATGGTTCCAGCGGTCGAATTGGCGCTGAAATGGCCGAATGATTTGCTGACGGTCCATAACAAACGGAAAATCAGCGGGATTCTTTGCGAAGGCGTGACGATGAAAGACCGTTCGTTGGCCGTCGTCACAGGTGTCGGAATCAACGTCAATAGTTCATTGGAAGATTTTCCAGAGAATTTGCGTGCGACGGTGACTTCCCTGAAAATGGAGACTGGCAAGAAATGGAACCGCGAGAGGGTTCTGGCAGCTTTTCTCAATTCGTTTGAAACGATTTTCAATGAATGGGAAGCGGCTGGTGGCACATTGCGACCATTCATGGATTATTGGAACCACCATGATCTGCTGGCAGGCCAAGCCATCGCCATCGAACAAGGCCCGCAGATTGAAGAAGGTGTTTCCTGCGGAATCGATGACGAAGGCCGCTTATTGCTGGAAACGCCTAATGGCATGAAACTTATCCATGCCGGCGATGTCCATCTTCATGCCGTCAAAAGCGACATGGAGGCTTAAGGCTTATGGCCTATGGCTTAAGGGGGGGTGTTCTGGAAGTTCTGGAAAAAACTGGAAGTTCTGGAGAACGTTCGAATCCAGTGAATCCAGAATATCCAGAGAGTCCAGTTGTTCGTTATCGCCGACGGCGAAGACGCCGCCTCCACACCGTTAAATCTCAACTTCCGCAGGACAAATGACGGCGGGATCGACGGCGTCCGTGCGTTGCGGCAGCGTGATGTTTTCAGCCTTCCAACCGCGATGGAGCAACGTGCCATGGAACGGCGGTTCACCGGCCGTTTTGCCAGTGAGTCGTATCTGCTTGCTGTCGAATGACTTGTCCAATGTAACGCCTTCGCCTTCGTTCTCCGTGCGGATGGGGACGAGCTTGAAGTATTTTTCGAGAGCGTTGTGCGCGTCGTCATGGACTTTGCGGACGGCGGCGCCGATCTGTTCGTTGGAATAGGGGGCGATGTCCTCTTGCAAGAAGTCGATCAGTCGTGATTCGCGTTGCAGGATGGCGAGGGCGTGGACGGCTTCGCCTTTGGTCGTGCTTTTCACAGGAGACGGCGTTTCTTCTTGTTTTTCAGTCGTTTCCGACTTCGTTTCGGCAGGAGGAAGGGCCGGTTGCGGATTGGCGACGATGTCATTCCATGTTTGGGCGAGTTCGTCGGATTTGAAAATGGACCAGAATGCGTTCCAAGCGGTTTTGAAGTTTGCCATGATGTACCTTTATGTTATGGTGTTGTTGAATTTCAATGATGTAATTCTATTTCATCCACGATTGGATGAGAGTGAGATAGAAGAAAATCCAGATGGTGAGGGAAGGGACGGCGAGCATGTATGCCCAGATAAGCAGTCGCGCCATGGAGGATTCGCCTTTGTTCAGCGATTGCGACATGATAATGAGATTGTTGGCTGGTGGAACAGCGGCTTCGACCATCAGTACCAATGCGCAGAGGCCGTCCTGCGGAATGAGAGAGTGTTTCCAGAGAAATGTGACGAACAGAATTCCGAAAGCGGGCAATAGCAACAACTTGGTGATAACCATGGCCGTGACGGTGTTCCAGTGGATTTGTTCGTTTTTGGGCGGCGGATCCGCCAGAATGCCGCCCATGACCAGCAGGGCGCATGGGAAGACGGCATCGGCCAGAAGCTTCATCGTGTCAATGATGACGCCAAGTGGTGCACCGACACCGACGAAGAGGCGGCGCAACGGCGTGAGTCCGATGGTCCAACCGATGAACGAAGCGCAGATGGGAGGGCTAAGGAGTTGCTTCAGTTTGATTTCGCGAATGGATTTGCCGGAAAGATACGGGAAGCCAAAGAGCCAGAGAAGCGGCGAATGGAGCATCAGAAAGACGGAAACGTAGAGGATGCAGACTTCTTTGGCGTTTGAATTGGCGGCAAACATCGGTGCGGTGATGCAGATGGTGCCAAGCAGTGGGAGCGGGATGTAACTCGCGTTGCCCAAACATGATGCGGCGACGCATGGGCGAAATTGCTCTTTGTTTACATTGAAGAGACGTCCGAGAAGTTGCGCGAGCAGAAAACCAACTAACGCAATGACGCCCGCAGACAGCGTGACCCATGTATATTGGCGGATGTTGTCAAGGGAAATGTTTTTGCACAAGGAGGTTATGAGCATCGACGGCAGCATCACCCACAGGATGATCTTGCTGAGAGAGCGGCGTGCGTCCGCCGGCATGATACCGGTCTTGCCGAGGATGCAGCCGACCAATACGCCGAGAAGCAGTTTTAGGACTGCGAAGAAACTGACACTGAAAACGGATTCCATAGTGGTATGAACGTGTTCCTAATCAATGAGTTCGACAGGGCATTCGGGAATGGAATGCAGAAACGTCTGTCCATAGCGTTTCTGGATGATGCGGCTGTCCAGAATGACGACGATGCCTGTGTCGTCTTTTGTTCGGATGAGTCGTCCAAAGCCCTGACGGAACTTGAGGACGGCTTCCGGAACGGTGTAGTCGAAAAAAGCGTTTTTGCCTAAGGCGGCCGTTCGTTCCGTGCGGGCAAGTTCAAGTGGATGGTCTGGATTGGCGAACGGAAGGCGCATGATGATAACGGATGAAAGAGCGTCGCCTGGAACATCGACCCCTGTCCAGAAGCTGGAAGTACCGAAAATGACGGATCTTTCGGTGGATTTGAACTTTTCGATCATCTTCAACGTCGGGAGACCGTCGCCTTGGAGAAGCAACGTGAGATTGTTCTCTTCAAAGAAAGTCTCCATGCGTTTGGCAAGATTGTTCATCATGCTGTAGGAGGTGAAGAGGACGAACGTACGGCCGTTTGTAAGTGTCAGGAAATGACGTAGATGGCCTTCCGCCTTGTCCAAAAACGCATCTAGTTCGCGCGGATCTGGCATGTTTTTGGCGATATAGGTCTGGACTTGCGTTTTGAAGTCGAAGGGCGTGTCGAGAATCATGGATTTGGCGTTGGTAGCGCCAATGCGATTCATGAAATAATGGATGTCGCCGTTGACGGCGAGCGTCGCGGAGGTGACGATGACAGGCGGCTTCCTAAATACTCGCTCCGCAAGCAAGGGGGATACATCGACGGGGATGCAGTTGAACGATATCTCGTTTTTATCACGCCCGAAGATTTCCATCCAATAGACGAAATCCTGCCGTGCCATTGTGAAGAAGACGTCTAGTGCCATATGTTGCTCTTCGACAGCGTCTTTCAGGCATTCCAATTCGACTTTTACGGCGGCGTCCTCTTCGTCGTCCGCCAATGCGGCGAGTGATTTTTCAAGCTTGGCGAAAGGCGTGGCGAGATAGTTTTCGATATGGTTGGGCACGAAATAGCGAAGAGGATTCTTGTTTTGCGGCTCCATCCAATTGAGCAAGGAGGTGAAGAACAGCGTGGCACGGCGGCGTGCGTCCACAACGAGTTCGCGAGCTTCGGAAAAGCGTTCTGCTGCGAGCAAGCCGGTCTTTCGTTCGTCTGAATAAAGGCGGCCGAGAATGCGGCGGATGGTGAGCGAATCCGCGCGGATGCCAAGGTGGTTGGCGGCAGCGTCTTCCAACGTGTGGCCTTCGTCGATGACGAGTGCGGAGAAATCAGGCAGAAGCTTTTCGCGTTCATGGGATTCGGCGTCCGGACGAGTGGCGAGCCGAGCATCCGTCGCAAGTGCGGCGAAGAAGAATGCATGATTGGCGATGATGATACGGGCTTTACCGATGCGGCGACGGGCGGCCATGAGAAAGCAGGAGGCAAAGAAAGGGCATTGGCCGTTGAGGCAGTTGCCGCGTTCGCAGCAGACGGCGTTCCACAACTGCGGGGCGATGGGGCGGTTCATGTCCGTATGGTCGCCAGTCTTCGTCTTTTCCGCCCAAGAGACAAGGCGTCCAAGATCGCCTGTGATATTGTCGTCTGGCAGGAGTGACTGGTCCATGTCCGCAATTTCATTCAGCTTGCGTAAACAGAGATAGTTGGAACGGCCTTTGGCAACGACGGCGTCTATTTTGACGTTGAGGAATTTGGCGAGAAGCGGAATGTCGTGATTGAGAATCTGGTCTTGCAAGCTGATGGTGTGAGTCGTGATGACGACTGGCTTCTCCGTCTGGCAGGCGTGAAAGAAAGCGGGCACGAGATAGGCGAACGTCTTTCCGACGCCGGTGGGGGCTTCGATGCAGAGGTTTTCATTGTTGTCGAAGGCGTCGGCGACGGCATAGGCCATATCAACCTGCTGTTGCCGTGGCTCATATTTGAAAGCGACGCCGTCCGGGGCGTTGGCGTTCCGCAGGGGGGAATTGTCACCGAAAAAGGATTCAGTTTGTTCTTTTACCATGCGGATAAGTTACTTGTTGAAAGCGCGGTGGCTTGTGGAAAAAGTGTCCGACGCAATGCGTGCGGCAAATGTCTGGAATGGATTGCGGAAAAATTACTTTTTGTCTTTGACGTCCAGTTTGGGAACGAGGAGATCATCTGTAGAAATGGATACTTTATCGATGACACCTTGGGCCTTCAAATCGGCCTTTTCCTCTTCATCATGGTCATGGTTGTGATCATGAGCTTTATTCGTGTCATCCTTTGTTGTGGCTAGATCTTCATCAACGCCTTCGATTTCGATATTCTGTACACGGCGTTCGAATTGGCTGTTGATTGGAAGCAGATAGGATTCGCCGTAGATCTGTTGATGCAATTGGTTCAAGATGATAGCCAAATCTTTTCCTTTATAGGAATAGCCTTCGTCGAAGAGCTGGATGGTCTTTTCCGTGCCGTCTTCGTCTTTGATTTTGAACGTATGTTGTCCGTTGATGGTGAGGCCTGGGCGGAATTTGCCAAGAGCCTTTTCCACTTCCTCTCCGTCCACGCCTTCAAGTGGTTTGAATTCGACATAGAATTCGGACGGTTTGTTGTTAACAGCTTCACGCAGAAGTTCTTCTGTAATCGCAGAAGAATCGCTGAAGAAGAAGAGGATATGGATTTTGGAGTCTTTATAACCGATTGGATTGTATTTTCTCTGTTCCTGCAATTCCAAGGCGCGTCTGAATTCGGCCTGCCGATGGATGCGGTAAATCACGCTTCCAAGCAGGGCGAACAGGCATAAGCCGCCGAGGCAAAAGATTTTCACCATCAATTTGCGGCGACGGCCTTGTTCACGGGCCCATTTTGCCTGAACGGTTTCGATGTCATGAAGGATGTCCTTCTGCTCGAAAAGGGACTGGGGGGGCTGGTTGTTTTTATCTGAATCTGGCATGGTTGTCATCCGGTGTTAAAAACATCGACAATATTATTACTGAATATAAGCCATGAAGTTGTTTTTTCCAGTCCCAGTGAAAAAGAGAATGAAAACGATATGAGATATCGACGTCTGAAAATCCAATCCATGACAACCGTCTGCATTGATGTCGAACATGAAAAACACGTATGAAATCATCGACGAAAATCATATGGAGTCATAATGAGTCATAATAGATTATAAAAAGTCGTTATAAATTATTAAAAATACCTTAATAAATATTTTAATGGAAATATGTTGAATTCCGATTTTTGTGTGCTATGTTGTGCCAATGACTAGTTTCTTATGTGGAGCAATTGTGAGGTGATTACAATAGGAAATAATGGTTATGGAACATGGTAACAAACTGCAATTAAGCTCATTGGGGCAGAATATGCTTGTTGGAGCAGATAATCCGGGTGGCGATGCTCTGATTAAGAAGATCTTCAGCAACCGGGAGGTACTTGCCTGGCTGCTGGTGAATTTCACTGACGAATACAAAGGATGTACCGTGCGGGAGATCATGGAGACATATCTTCCGAAAGCGACTCTGACATTCGGTCAGGAGGCGGTCCATGCGGGGGAGACATTGCCAGAAAATGTACCGCTCAACAATACGGAAGATAAGGACCTGCTAGAAGGCATGGTGTCTTTTGATGTGTTGCTTATGCTGCCTGTTCCACAACGGCCGGAAGGACGAATCGGCGTGGTAATCGATGTGGAAGTTCAGAAAAATGATTCTCCGGGCTATCCAATTGAATCACGTATGGTATATTATCTATGCCGTATGGTATCCAAGCAACGTGGACTGACGTTCAAGGGGAGCAACTACGGAGACATTATAAAATGCTACTCCTTGTGGTTCTGCCCGGAACTGAAGGCCGGTGAATCGCCGTCGATCGACTGTTTTTTCCTTGCCGCGAAACGCATATACGGAGAAGGCAGTGTCGCCGCCGCGAAGGCGGACTACGACTTGATGGAAGGATATGTCTGTCGGTTCAACAATGATCCGTCGCAACCAGCGAATGAAGTGATTCGTTATCTTCAGCTATTGCTGACGAATATTGCGGCTCCGATAGAGCGTTTGAATGAACTACATGAAAAATATGGTTTGAGCAAAACACGGGAGGCAG
>JAFZAB010000125.1 GCA_017548425.1 Victivallales bacterium | reverse complement strand
CGGCTCCTGCGGGGAGGCAATCTGTGTGATCTGTGGTTTCGAAAAATCAAAAATTCGTGTCCATTTGTGTTAATTCGTGGTTCTTGAAATTAAGCATTAAGCATTGAGCATTAAGCATTAAGCTTTAATCCGCCTTGGGGCGGATGCGGTCCGCTCCGCGCGTGACGAACGCGTCCGCTCCGGCCGCACGGAACTTTTCTGCGACTTCCGGCTTGTTCACATACCATATCGAGACCCACAGCCCTGCATCATGAAGCTTCTTGATGACATCCGCCGTGACGAATCCGCCGGCCGACGGAATATTCACGCCGTATAGCCCCATTCGCTCCTTCGCGGCGATGATCTCCTCCACGATGCCGTCCATCGTCGCGCATTCTACTTTTGGATTGCTCTTGCTGGCGGATGTCGTGAGCACGTTCTTCTCTTTGTCCTGCGTGATGGAAACATGCAGGACGCGGCGGATGGACGGATGCTTCTGCTTGAGGTACAGAATAGCCGCCTTCGTGAACGTCGCGACCATGATACGGTCTTCCGTAATGCCTTCCGCCGCAGCCTGTTTCAGGACTTCCTCCATGAATTCGGCATCAAAATGCTTCGCGTCGATCCATATTTCCGGCAGGGCCTTCGCGATGGCGATCGCCTCCTTGAACGTGACAATCCGTTCATCTGTGAATTTACCGACCGGCTTGAACGGGCCATGCTGCTTGATTTCGTCATACGTGACGTCTTTGATCTTTACGTCCCATCCCATCGTCCGCTTCAGATTGTCGTCGTGCGACATGACGATGACGCCGTCCTTCGTCTTCTGGACATCCATTTTCATGATGTCGTAATGCCGCTCGACGGCGAAACGATATGCGGCGACCGTCCCTTCTGGCGCATCGACATAGTCGCCGCGATGCGCGATGTATTTGACAGGGCCAGCGGAAAGAATCAGTGAGAACAGGGCGGAGATGCAGATGGCTTTTTTCAACATATGTCCTTCCTATGGTGCAACATCCGCAAAGATGCCTTTGATGTCCAACGTGCCGTTGCAGGGGGCTTTCGCCGTGTTGACGATGTAGATGTTCGCGAGCGTCACAGGGGCGCGCATGCCGACGGGCGGGCGGATGCTGACGTCTTTCCAACCGCCTTTCGGCACATCGTTATGGAACGTCAGATAGTGCGTGCTGTTCAATGAGTCGATGAAAATGGCGCGAAGGAGCATTTTGCCTTCGCCTTGTACGCGCGCCTTGAGACGCAGGCGGATGGGCGTCGTCTCGAACTTGCGCTGTGGACGGAAGTTGACGCTGCGCGTTCCAGGGCCTTCGCCAAGATTGAAGGCCATGCGCAGGAAGGCCTGTCCATCTTCTTCCTGCACGGATGATTCAATCTTCAGAGGATCTTTGGCGGGATTGACATCGCAGGGCAGTTCCATGCCGGCCTTGAACTCATAGGCGGCAATCTCTTTCGTGCAGTTCAGCGGAATCTGGCAGAAGGCGTTGCCAAGACTGACGCGGGCCTGCGTCTGTGTATTGCTCTTCACGGCGATGAATTCGCCCGGCTTGCCAAGCTTGAAACCACTGTCTTCCGCAAGTTCCCATTTCAGTTTATCGACGGGAATCTCCACTTGATTGCCTTTGACGTTTTCGCCGAAGACTTTAACGGATCCTTTGTCTTCCGGGCACATCGTCAGAGAGGCGGGAACGACAACGAGTTTCGCAAAGTCATGGACGACTTCGATTTCCAATTTGGCGGAGACTTCCGGATGTTCACGATGGCGGACGATGAAAGCAGCCGTGCTTTCTTTCTTGATATTCGCAAGTGTGACAGCACCGTCTTTCAGCATGCAGGAGAACGGCGTATCTTGCTCGGCGGGAATCAGTTCCCACGCATCCGCTTTGACGTCAACAGGATTGAAATAGATGTCGCCCGGCCAGAATTGCAGACGGCCTGTCAAGCCAGGAGCAAGAAGAAGACGTTTTGGATGGATTTCCAGCGTTGCCAACGGGCCTTGTTCGACTTCGGAGACGACGATGACGCCGTTGGCGTTGCGGCGGAGGCCACCATCGGACGGACGGTTTTCGACGACGTCACGCACGATGGCCGTCGTGGAACCGCCGCCATCGAGATTGAGGGCTTCCTTCATGCCGCATTCCTTCATGAAAACGGCGAGATCTTCATAGCGCATGCCGATGGACCAGCCGGGCTGTCGGCCATCGACGGTCATCAGCATGATTTCGTCGTCGTTGAAACCGATGGTCGTACGCGGATGGCGCGCCTTGTCTTCAGTGCCAGGAGCAAAGGGCAGTTCACCGTTTTTCAGCAGAATGACACCGCCGCCGACAGCTTGCGTGACGGGTTGCACCGCTTCTGGAACTTCCATTTTGAAAACGACTTCCGTGCCTTCCGTCAGATTGGCCAGCAACGCTTTTGATTCATCGCCTGCGGCGACGAGAACGAGTTCCGACAAATCGTCGGTTTCGATTTTGCCTGCGTTGAAATTGCCTGTGACTTTTGCCGTCCAGCTACCGTGGGCGCCCAGCGGGGCGTTGGCCAGACGGAGGCGAAGGCCGGCGGGCAGTTCCCACTGGAAGTCGCGCGTGAAGAGGAAAATACCGTTCGCGGCTGGAGGATGGTTGACTGTCTGAATGGGAAGCGTTTTATCACCGGCAAGAAGCGTTGCTTTCGTGGTAATCGTACCAATGTGAGGAACGCGGTCCGCCGTGATGTAGAAGGCCGTGCGACCGGAGCTGCTTTCCACAAGGCGCCCGTTGCTGATGGATACACCGACGGTCATGCCGGCCGTCTTCTGATGAGCCATGTGGAAGAAGTCGCCGTTCGTTCCGCCGACGACCTGCCGCTTCGGTCCTTTGAAACGGTTGATGGTGTTTCGTAGATTTTCATCGCCCGTCAGACGGTCAAACGCCATGACGACTTCCAGATGGCTAAGCGGTTCCTGTCGTTTGACATGGATGAGTCGAATCTCATACGGGCCGGGGCGGGTGATGCGACTGTATTCGACGCCTGGACCGACCTTTCGGCGGATGATGTCCTCCGCGTGGACTTGGCAAAGCGCCAGAATCATGACAAACGCGAAGAACGAATGGAAGAAACGTTTCGTCAACATGGTTTTCCTTTGGTTTTATGTGGTTTTATGGACAATGAGCAATCCTTTAAGATACGCTCATTTGTCTAACTGGCAAATCATGGGGGAGAGGCACAGATAAAAGAAAAGCAAGAAAATTTATGTTGACTGTTTGCAAAAGCGGAAAACAGGTGTATTTTAATAGCGTTTTCATCAATGAAGACGCCAGCATAGCTCAGCGGTAGAGCAGCGCATTCGTAATGCGCAGGTCAAGGGTTCAAATCCCTTCGCTGGCTCCATCATAGCCGTCCGCCGATTGGCGGACGGTTTTTTTTGTGCGATTGTTCTGTCTGCTCTTCCATTGACAGATTCATATCGAATGGTACATTAAGGAATTGCGTTAGTTGTTAGCAATTCATAAAGGAATGTATGATGCAGAAAATGTTTTTCTCCTACACGCGTCGAATCATCGCCGTGACGGTCATCGCCATGGTTGCTGCAAGCAGTCTGATGGCGGATGTGTTGCCATTTCCTACCCGCAAGCGTCCAAAGCCAATTCCCATGAAGGCTGATCCTGCGTCGCAACAGCCTGTCAGACCGTATATTCAACGGCCAGAACCACAAGAGCCAGAACCGATGATTGCGACGATGTACGGAAGGTTGGTTCGGGTGGAGGCACATAAGGATGCTGATTATGCATTGTGCAGAAAAGTCGATGAGACGTTGGTTCCCGTGTGCTTTATTCGTTGGGACGAAGGCGGTTGGGAAAAGTATCTAAATAAAGAAGTGAAAGTCACGGGCTTTATCCGTGAGATGAAAGGTTGGACATGCCCGCTGCTCGTTGTCGAATACAGGGAGAACATCGAATTCTTGAATTCTGAGGACAATCCGCCTCCGCCAGAGCCCGTGTTCGCTCCAGTGGAGCCAGAACCTGCGAAACCGTTGCCGCCGCCTCGGCCCGCGAAACCGTTGCCGCCGCCTCAGCCCGCGAAACCATTGCCGCCGCCTCAGACACAAGCTCTTCCGCCTCAACAGCCGTTGCCGCCGCCACAGCCTGCAAGACCGTTGCCGCCTGCACGGGAAGAAAGTAAGATCATGTCGCCATCGTATAATGATTACAAACCGATGCCGCCAAAAGCTGTCAACCCACTGCATGCGTATCCTTATTAAATAAAGAGGTATTTCGTCGGATGATTTCGTCATGACGGCTCAAGATGTATTGGCGTCTTGACGGTCATGACGAAACAAAGGATTTTTTCATGAAGAAAACGAAAATATTGACAAAACGCGAACTATTTGCGATGGCTGGAATTGGTTTGCTTGCAACGAATTGCGTCATGGCGGATATCCTTCCGCATCCATCCCGCAATTGGAACCGTCCACAGCCTGTCCAACCTGCACCACAGCCAGTCAAGCCTGCTCCGCAGCCTGCCAAGCCGCCAGTGGTCGAACCACCGAAACCTTCGCCGAACGACCAGAAGCCGCCAAAGCCGCAGCCGCCGAATGTGCTGCCGGACAAGCCAGTGCCACCGCAGCCTGTTAAGCCGCCAGCGGGTGAACCACCAAAAGTCGTTCCGGACAAGCCAGTTCCGCCGCCGCCACCGCCGCCGAAACCAAGCCTGTGGCAACGCATTAAATCGTGGTTCTAAATTTATAAATCCATAGAGACCAAGCCCCAAGACATGTTAGTGTGATCATGGGACAAATGGGACAGATGGGACGAATGGGACAGATGATTTGTTTCTGATGTCGCATTCATCCCATCTGTCCCATTAAATATTTTGTAAATGAACCGGCCATGCTAGCCTTCGCCATGATATTCCATTTTCTCGTTGATGCGCTATGCGGATCGACGATGTTGTGGCATGTCGTGGAAGATCTTCCTGATAAAGCATTTGAACTGGTCATGCTATACAATGCGTTGGCGTTTGCAACGCAGGTATTTACAGGTTGGTTGGCGGATCGTGTGAAACATGATCGTTGGCTGTGGCTTGTCTCCATCGTTCTGTTGATCAGTGGGGCGACAGGAGCACTCATCTGGCCATGGCTGGCGACCGTTCTGCTGGGGCTTGGAAACAGTCTGTTCCATGTCTCGGCAGGGCGGGAAGTCATTCGCCATTATGCACATAGAGGGAAGGGTAGGGCGTGCGAACTCGGCCTTTTCGTCGCGCCAGGTGCGTTGGGTATCGGGCTTGGATGTATGTTTCCGACGGAATTGTATATCATTTCTCTAGGAGGATTCTTTCTGACGTTAACGCCGTTTTTGTGGATTTGGCCTGCCGAAACACCAGAAACGGAAGTGGAAGAAAAATCAGAACCCATTGATGTTCAATCCCTTCTCGCGGCTATTGTAATGACGTTCTGCGTCTTCTGTCGCGCGGCATCCGGATTCTGCACGGAAGCACCGTGGAAAGTTTCCACAGTGCTGTCCATTCTATGTTTCGTATTGGTCATGGGCGGCAAGATGGCAGGCGGTTTCTCAGGAGATCGTTATGGCCATTGGGTAACGGGAATCACGGCGTTGGTGATTTCATGGGCGTTGTTTGCGTTCGGCGGCGGCAATGTCGTCGTCGGACTGTCCGCTCAGTTCATTGCTAACTTAATGATGGCCATTACCTTATATATATTGGTCAAGTTGTATCCGTCATCGCCTGGACTGATGTTCGGGCTGGCGGCGGCCGTTCTGTTTCCTGGTTCTCTCATGCAACTACTACCGCACCATGGAATGATTTTCAACATCGCCTACCTGTTGGCGGCCATCAGTTTCGGCGTCGCATGGTGGCTGTGTCATAAGAGGAAATTATGTTCATAACATTGGTCATTATCGGCAGCGCCTTGTTGACGATTCTTGTGGAGACGTTGGTTTTCATGACCAACCGCGAATACAGAAACCGCCGTTTCGTGGTGGCATCCATTGTTGTCAACGCAACCACGAACATTCTGCTGAATTTGTCTTTCTATCTGTCAGGAGGGGAGTTCGAACTGTTATCGTTTCCTGTCCTGATGTCTGAATTCATCGTGTTCATCACGGAATTCATCGCCTACGGATTGTGGTTCCGTTTTTCTTGGAAACTGATGGGCTATGTGTTTCTGGCCAATCTCATCACGTTTTCCATGAGCTTTCTCTTTGAATGACAGTCTGTTACTACTCTTGTCTGTCGTTCAGAAAGTCCGACATTTCCTTCCAGAAGTCATCGCCAAGGCAGTTGAACAAATCATTGTGGTCGGCTTCAGGGAGCAGAACAAGCTTCTTGCGGCCTTGTGCCTTCTTGTAGAGCAACTTGCTGTTACGGACAGGAATGATGCTGTCCTTTTCGCCATGGAAGATCAACACAGGCGTTTTGCTTTTGGCTAAAAGACGATAGTTCAAGAACTTGTCGCCCGGAAGCGAGAACGGCAGGACGACATGTACGGCTGACGCGAACGGTGCGCAAAGGACAAGTGCCTTGGCTGGATGTTTGGAAACCAAATGGCAACTTGGACCGCTGCCGACGGAATAGCCGATGACCACGATGTCTTCCGGCTGGACATTCTTTTCTTTTACAAGAAAGTCGTAGGCGGCTTCGATGTCGTGGCAGGATTGTTTGGATGATGCTTTTCCCGTGGAGGCCCCGTAACCCGCGTAGTCGTATGCGAAAATACCATAGCCATGCATCTGGAAGTTCTTGCAAAACAACTTGATATCGGTGATTCTCTGGTAGTTTCCATAACTGAAAAGGAAGACGGGCATGCCTTCCTTTCCTTCCATCCACAAAGCGTCCAGCGTTTCGCCGTTGGAGAACAATTGACAGTTGCCCGCTGGCGGCGTGGGCGGCGGTGTCGGAAACAGTTGTTTTTCAATGGTTGCGCAGGAAATGAACATGGCAAGTAACGGTAAGATAAGAATGTAGAGAAGGCAACGATAG
Source organism: Victivallales bacterium (assembly GCA_017548425.1). Classification (GTDB taxonomy): domain Bacteria; phylum Verrucomicrobiota; class Lentisphaeria; order Oligosphaerales; family Oligosphaeraceae; genus UBA1407. The sequence goes on along the minus strand of JAFZAB010000125.1, from coordinate 6,104 downwards.
TGCCATTTGGAGAGGAAAGAAGGGAATTTCATGGAATGTTCATGCATGATTGGTTACAGCGGAAAGTTCAGCGTCAGCGAGCCTTCTGTGGCTTCCGGAGCCGTGATGAGTGTTCTGTAAAGCATGTCGCCCCAGTTGCTTGCAAGCCAGTCGTCATGGATTGGGAACGACTCCGTCGTCTTTGGAAGGGCGCAGTTGAAAAGCTGTTCGGGCGTTTCGTGAAGCAACGTCATGGTCGGTTTCAACGGAACGGATGCTTTCCATTCGTCATGGACGGTCAACGTGTGACCATCGTATGTCAATGTCCGATAATAGGATATAAGACCGAGAGAGGCCGGATAGCAGCCGCTGATTTCCAACCGGCAGGTGAAGGCGTTTTCGTCTCCACTGGCTTCGAACAAACTGGCGTGGCCTTTTCCAGCTTCCTGTGGGATGCCGTTGAAAACCAGCGGATTATGGCTCAGGCCGCTTTGCGGATAGAGGTCATAGCGGTTGTTGGAGAACGTCTTCTGCTCGTAAGTGGCGGATCCGAGATCGAGCGCCATGAAACGGCCATTCTGCGCGATGACGAACTGGCCGACGTCGTTGTGGTTATGCGCTTCATGGTTGTGGCCGCCTTTCATCGCGATGAAGAGGCCGTCGCGTTTCATAAACAGTTGCTGTGTCTTGGGATAGACGTTGAAAGACCGTCTGGGAAATGACAAATCCGGGCGGTGGTTCGTGAACAAATCGAACAGCGGCGGGATGATGGCGGAATGCGGCTTCGGGAAAATCGTCGTGCAATCGTCGAGCATGTCCGCCAACGCGATGCCTTCCGGAACGTCTGCGCGTTCACACATCGCGCGAAGCAACCCTGTATTGAGAGTGTGGCGGCCTCCATTATCCGCAAAGCGAACATTTCTATTTTGATCAACCCATGCATCGACGATGTAAGTGCACATGTTCTTGAATTTCAGATCATTGAAGCATGAGACGGCTCCATCTGAAGCGCGATACAGGCCTTCCATGAAGAGGAAGAATTTCGGTGGCGAGAGATTCCAGTAGCCTGGCCCTTCATCGCAGCAACCGTCTTCCGGATAGGAGTCGTAGTAATGATCGACGGACGGCATGAGAAGACGCACATATGCGTCAAAGCGCGACGGATCATCCGCGAAAATCGTGTTGGCGGTCCAGAGGAGATTGGAGCAAATCCACGGCGTCCAGTTGTTCTTGCCGCGGCTCCAGCCATAGCGGGCCAGATTGATTTCCGTCGGAATCAACAGCCGCCGAGTGACTTCCGACTTGATTCTCGCGACGAGATTCGGCGAAACTGCCGCCAATTCGTCGGACATGATTTCCAAAATCATCGCCATAAAAATGCCTGTTTCGGCGGCGAAAAGATCGACGATTTCATATTCGATTGTCGGCAACGGATCCCGCAGGGGAAGCTTTTCGCCTCCAACGCGTGTATGCGCAGGAACGCACCAGACTGGTTCGCCGAAAATCGCCCAGATGTAGTCGATGATTTTGTCGAAAAAACGGCCTTTGTATTCAAGCCCTTCCGCCAGAACGAGTGACGAAAGATTGATGCGCCGCGCGAAATAATCCGCCTCGTAGCGGGAGCGGTTGCCGTTGCGGACGTATTCCATGAATTGACTGGCCGTCAGTTGCGGGATGGGCAACGGCAGGACTTCCTCCGCCTTCGACAGAATGGCCGAGACCAACGGTCGTTTTTCAGCAGAGGACGACAGCTTGCCCCAAATCTCTCGCTCTGATATTCTTGGAAATGCTTTGAATGGATGGAACATGATGCTTCTCCATGCCGTTAAACAACAAGGCCTTCCGCTTTCACGGAAGGCCGTTGGTGGAACTTAAGATTTATTTCTGCGCGTCAACTCGGACAATTTCCTTGTTGATTTCCATGGCGAGCATTCTCACCCAACCTTCGTATTTGCGGTGGATGGTCCGTTTGACGGGATCGTAGTTCATGTTTTCGCTGGTGACGTAGCGGAAGGTGATCGTGTCAGGAGCAATCAAGACATCGACGACGATGCGGTGTTTGCCACGGACGGATAAATCGCAGCGGACGATGTTGGGAGCCGTGATTTTGGGAATCCAATCACGCGTCATAGCGGCGTCCATCACAGCCTTCTGCACTTTGGGCAGAGGTAATTGCGCGGCGGGCGTAATGACGATGTCCGGGATAATCGTTTCGCCGGGCGCCGTGGGTGGCGGAACGGCACCATTGCGCGGCTCAAGAACCTTGCAACCAGTGAACAGACAAGCGGCCAACATGGCCACAAACAACAATGCGTACTTTTTCATGGTGATTTTTCCTTTGAGTATTGTGTTTGGGGGGGGATTTGCAGATAATATCCTTCAAAATTTGGCTTTTTCAAGGGACGAAAGGGACGAAAGTACACAAGAACTCTAAATACAAAAACACCCGCAAATTATTAGAATTGCGGGTGTTAAGCTATACCCGGGGCGGGAATTGAACCCGCGACCAATGGTTTAGGAAACCACTGCTCTATCCACTGAGCTACCCAGGCGAAAGTGTCTTTAATATAGAGGAAAAAGCCGTTTTTACAACCAGCAGGCATTCACATGGCCGTTTTTTCCATTAAAATGCCCAGAAGCAGTTTGAATATTCTGGAACGGAATATATTATCTCTTGTCAGCAAGTAATGGATGTCGCCAGATTTTGAACCGAACCGAGAATTCCCAAAGGAGTAAAAATGAAACTGATGCCGCTTCTGACTCTCGCCTTCGCTGGCTCGCTTGTGGCGCAGTCGTACTTCATCAAAGGTCCTGAATCGCCAAAACCATATGAGGCGATGGCCATAAAGGAACTTACTGATTATCTTGCAAAACGCATTGACGGCAAACTGACAGTCGGTGGGGCATCACCCGTCACATTTCATGTCGGCGATACGGAACTTGCCGCACGTCATCTGTTGCTGTCCGATTCACTGCTGGATGATGAGTGGCACATCAAATCCATCGGCGATAACGTTATATTGAACGGCGGCGGCACCCATGGCGCACTCTATGCAACATATCATTTTCTGGAAGATTACTGTGGCATCCATTGGTGGTCCGTTGTGGAGGAATATGTTCCAGCGGCTTCGTCGTTGACATTGGACGCGTTGGACGCCAGCGGCAGGCCTGCGTTCATCTATCGTGACATGTATGTCGCCCAGTCGGGCCCAAATCATGCGCAGTTGAGGGCGCGTATCCGCCTTAACGGAAGCGATGGCGTAAAAATGAAAGCGGAATTCGGCGGCTCGTTCCGCTACGGTCCGCCGTCGGCGAGCCATACTTTTGAGCGTTACTTTCCTGCAAAAACGTATCTTGAGTCGCATCCGGAGTATTTTTCGCTTTTGGACGGCAAACGCAGGGATGGACAGCTTTGCGTGACGAACAAGGAGCTTCGAAAAGAATTTCTGAAAAAACTGCTTGAGAACATAGAGAAAAGCCATAAGGCGGTCGAGGCGACTGGCATGCCCGCGCCGCAGATATACGACGTGTCCATGAACGACAACCGTTCCAGATGCCAGTGCGACGAATGCAAGGCGGCTGAGGAAATGTATAACCCGTCGGGGCTCTATTTGGATTTCGTCAACGAACTCGCCGTGGAGGTCAAGAAGAAATATCCGAATGTGTTCATCAGTACGCTCGCCTATTACTACAATGAACAGCCGCCAAACGGTGGCGTCAAGGCGGCGGACAATGTCATCGTTCGCCTCTGTGACACGCAAACCAATCAAGCCGCTTCCATCTTGGAGCCATGCAACAAAGTATATCTTGACATCCTTTCGCAATGGAAAAAACATGCGAAGAACCTTTTCATATGGGACTATTCCATCGTCTATGGAAAAAACATGACAGGCCTGCCGTTCGCAAGCGAATGGCACTACGGCGATCTCTTCAGAACGTACCATGAAAACAATGTCTCCGGCATCTTCTGGGAGCATGAGGAGCCTCATATGGCCGACATGTATGAACTGAAGTTCTTTCTGGAGACGAAGCTCATGGAGAATCCGTATCTGGACGACAAGCAGCTCATTGAAACGTTCATGACATGCTACTACGGCCCCGCCGCCCCATATGTCAAGCAATACAGGCTCAGGCTCAATGAATTGCGCAAGGAGAGGAATGGAAGGGTGGTATGGTTCCCGATTTTCTCCGCATTCAATTACATTGATGACAACGCCATCGTGGAATTCAATGCTCTGTTCGAGAAGGCGGAATCCGCCGTCAAGGACGACAAGACGCTTTGGGCACGTGTCCGCCATGCCAGATGCGGGCTGGACCGTCTCATCTGCATGCGCAAAGGGTACGGATGGTCTTACCATGGCCCCGCATTGGCGTTGGACAACAAGATCGACGTCGCGGCAGCATACAGACGGCTTTCTGAGTCATGGCCTGCCTGGGCTCGTCAGTTCCCCGGCGAGGAGACGCTGGCAAAACAAGTCACGGAGATGATTTCCCTGTTTGACAATGCCCAACGAAAACTTCCTCCGCCAGAGGTGTTTAAGAACAGGAACTTCTATGACTTCTACCCAAATGGATTTGTCAATTACCGTAATGCGGGCAAGCTCATTGACGATCCGACAAGTCCCGTCGGAAAGGCGTTGCGTGTCAATGCTGATGCGAGCGACTACTACAAACTTCCATTCGCTCTTGGTTACTATGACAACGGTAATAAGAAGACGCTTGCGAACGTAAGCTATCAGCGACCGCATAAAAAAGGCTATGCGTGGTACAGCGGCGGTAAGGTGCGCATTCCTCATGACGGTTCCATTTTTGTGACACGCTCATGGTATGTCAGCCAGAAAACTGGTTCAATCAACAGCCTCATTGGCAAAGAATACGAGATATACGTGTCAGCGAAGTTTACTGGTCCGCTTTACTGGGCGGACGAACAAGGCGAAAGCTATATCTATATCGACAGGATGCTTCTTGTTGAACCAGAATAAGAGAACGTTGTTTTTGTTTCAAAACAAACCAATTATCAATAAAAAGGAAATCATCATGTTCATCGATAGCCATGCCCATGCCTTTAGACGTCCGATACCATTTGTCGTCAAATTCTGCACCGTCGATGAACTGCTGAAACGGTATGATGACGCAGGTATCGAAAAAGGCATTCTCATGCCGGTCGTCAATCCAGAAGTCTATCTGCCGCAGGCAAATGAAGATATTCTCGACATGGTCGCCGCGCATCCCGACCGCTTGGCAGCGTTCTGCAACATTGATCCGCGTGCGATTTCCAATTCCGTCCAAGCGCCATTGGACAAGATCCTGCAATATTATAAAGATCTGGGCTGCAAAGGCGTCGGTGAAATCATGCCGAATCTGCCGATGCTCGATCCCATGGTGCAGAATCTCTTCGCCTGTGCGGAAAAGGTCGGTTTGCCAGTCACGACCGACGGCTCCATGATTGTCGGCGGCGATTTCGGCCTTCAAGACGAGCCTGGCCTGCCGCAACTTGAATACACGTTGGCACGGTTTCAGAACTTGAAATACATCGCGCATGGGCCGATTTTCTGGGGCGAACTGGGCGGCTTCAAGACGCCTGCGCAACGGAAACCAGTCATGAAGGCAAACGGCGGCCAGACGCATTATTTCGCTCCGGAAGGGCCGTTGACGGGAGAATGCGTCGTCCATTCGTTGTTCAGACGTTTTCCGAATCTCATGGCGGAACTGTCCGACGCGTATATGGTTCTGAACTGCGACCATGCATATGCGGCGCGATTTCTGACGGAATTTCAGGACCGTCTGTTTTTCGGGACGGACATCTGCGGCTTCGGCCATCGTTTCACGATGATGGAACTGCTTTTGAAGCTTCGTGACGACGGCAGTCTTCCGGAAGACGCCTTCCGGAAGATCGCTCATGACAATGCACTTAAGTACTTTAACTTGTAATAAGGAACCACGAATGGACACGAATTCACACGAATTTGGGGCAGTCCACTGAAAACACGGAAGAAAAAGAATGCCTTTTTAATGCATAATTCATAATGCATAATTATTTATGACATTAAGCATTAAGCATTAAGCATTAAGCATTAAGCATTAAGCATTAAGCATTAAGCATTAAGCATTAAGCATTAAGCATT
>JAFZAB010000124.1 GCA_017548425.1 Victivallales bacterium | reverse complement strand
CGACCAGTTGCGAATCTACACGGAATACGGTCGGTTGACGCCGCTGTCGAATCCGCATCCTGCGTATTCCGTCTGCATCAACAGTTGCATCGAAAACAGAAAGGACGTCACGGCAGGCGGTTGCGACCAGAAGCCGCGCATCATCACGCTGGCGTTCACGGCCAACGTCGTCGATTCGCTTTGCGCCATCAAGACGCTTTGCTTCGACCGTCATGTCTGCACGGTAAGAGAACTTTTGGAGGCAGTCCGCCGCAAGTGGGAAGGCGCGGAAGATCTTCGTGCGCAAGTGCTTCAGTGCCCATATTGGGGCGACAATACGGAACTGCCCAACCGCCTGATGTCGTTCATCTATGATTCCGTCCATCGCGACATCTGCGATTTGACGAACGACCGCGGAGGGCCGTATCTTATTGCGGCGTGGATCTATCGCGAATATCGCTTCTGGGGCGAGAAGATGAGGGCGCTGCCGGACGGTCGCCGCAACGGCGACTATCTTGCGCAAGGGCTTGTGCCATCGGAATTCCGCAACCGTTCGGCCATCACAACTGCCTTGAACGCCATCGGCTCGTTGCATCATGAGAACATCTTCGCATCCAACTGCAACATGTCGTTTGACAAAAACACCGTCACGCCGGAGATTCTGGAGGCCGTTTTCAGAACATTTGCGAAGAAAAACATCCATCTTCTGCAGCCTAACTGCTTCTCGCGGGAGGACTTGCTAGACGCGCAAGTCCATCCCGAACGCCATCTGAATCTCATCATCAAAATCTGCGGTTTCTCCGCACGGTTTGTTTCGCTCAACGCCGCGTGGCAGAAGGAAGTGCTTCAGCGGCATCAGTATAAGTGATTTTTTCTTTGTCTGACAGCTTCCGCTGTCAGCACTGGACAAGATTCTTATGAAATTATCTTTATTCCTTTTTGCCTTTTTGACAGCATGTTGTTTGGCAATGCCGTTTTCTGTAACGGAAAACGGCCGTCCTGTGGCGGATATCGTTTTGGCGGATAATACGGATGTCACGCTTCGCCATGCGGCGGATGAATTGCAACTTTGGATAAAGGAAATCACAGGAGCGGAACTGCCTGTGGTGCAGTCACCTGGAGAGTTGCCGCAGCATATTTGGCTTGGAACGACGGCGGTCGTGCAAGAACGTTACGCAAAGGATTTTCTGACGTTGGACAAGACGGACGGCTATGCCGTCCGACGGGATGGCGGCAATCTATATATTTACGGTGCCATGTCAAAAGGCGTCCTCAACGGTATTTACAGATTGTTGCAACGGAATACGGACATCATCTGGGCGCGGCCGGACACGGAAATCGGCACGATTTTCACCATGACGCCGACGCTGTCGCTGAAAGAGAACGACTACATGGACGTTCCATTGATGCTGCTTCGCGGATGGAAGGTGGATTATCCTGTTCCGACTAAGGAAGTTATGTGGAACATCCGCAACTGTGCGAATTGGTGCTCCATTCCTAAAGAGCCCGACATGCTGGCCGCCCGCAATGGCTGGGGGCTTTGGCAGGAAATGTTCTACGGCCACAATGTCATCACGCGATATCTTTCACCGACGAAATACTGGAAAGAGCATCCGAACATTTTTGCCGCGCATGGTGGCGTGCGCAAGCAACCCACGTGGGTCAATGGCCGGATGACGACGACGCAGCCATGTTTCTCCAATCCTGAGACGCTTGATATTTTCCTAAAGGAAATGGATGCCAAAGTTCGCAGTCTGCCTAACGAAAAATGGTTTTCCGTCTGCATAGAAGACAATGAAGTCTGCTGTGATTGCGAGCAGTGCAAAGAACCCATTAAGCTTCCTGATGGACGTGTGTTAAAGCTTGGCGATCCCGCCTTTTATTCCACGCGATATTATATGTTTCTTAACGAAGTGGCGCGTTTTCTGAAGAAAAACCATCCTGGACGCGGCATCAGCACATATGCCTATCTTTTTACGGAAATCGCTCCTGCCGTGCCAGTTGAGGACAATATTCGCATCATTTGCACTGCGCCGTTCAAAGACATCAAATATCCAGTCTATGTGCCGCAGAATGAATACTCTTTCGTTCGTCTGAAGAGTTGGCTGGATTACGGAATGGCCAGCAATATCGTGCTTTACGACTATCATGGACTTTCTAACGACTATCCGCGTCCGGCCGATGTGAATACGGCGAACGACTATCGTTGGTCGTATGAACGCGGCATTCGCTCCGCCTACAGCGAAGTCGTGCAAGATACGGCGGAGAAAATCTACAGACACAATAACCACAACACATGCAGCAGCATATGGGACAGCAATGGCATCTACATTTGGGTCATCAATCAATTGCTTTGGAATCCGTATCAAGATGTCAACACATTGCGCCGGATGTATTTAGATCGTGTTTATGGAACGGCGGCAGACGATGTCGCCGAATATCTTTCCTACGCGGAAACGGCCTGGAATCGTTCGCCATTTCCTGCGCTCTATCATACGAATCCGAACATTACATGGTCGGCGCTTGTGCAGTGCGGTTTTGTTGAAAAATGCCACGAAGCGTTAGCACGGGCCAGAAGCCGCGATCTTTCACCAAAGTCGCGGCAGTATCTTGAACGGCTCATCGCGCCATTTGAAAACAATGATCTCATGAAGGCGTATCCGGAGATCGTGGAATTTTCGCGTAAGCAACACGCTAATCCAGAGGCCTATCCGAACATCGTCAAGAATCCGTCTTTCGAAGAGCACGGCAACCAAAGCGGCGTGGCACAGACGGATACAACCACTTTAGGCGCAAATAATTGGAACTTCTGGCGGCGCAATTTCGGCACATGCGGCATGAGCGAGACCGACGCCGAAGATGGAAAGAACTGCGCATGGTTTGCCGATACGGACAACGCCTGCATTTTGCAGGACATCGTCCTCCAGCCGGGGCTGTATCTTGTTCGGGCGAAAGTCAAAATCGAACGCTATCCAGAAAGTGTCGCCACGATCAGCGTCCGTTTTCGCATGCCGAACGGCACGGGATGGGACGACCATGTCAGTTCCAAGTTCTTCTCGCCCAATCTCAAACAGGGCGAATGGTGTGAAATCGAAGGCTATTTCTTCTCGCCGTCGGACGAACGTCGGCTGAGCTTCCAGCTGGGTTGTGCCAAAAGCACAGGAAAAGTCTTTTGGGATCATATTGAACTATATAAAATAAAATAGACGGAGACGCTGCGAAGGCGTCGCCTTCGCCCGACGGCTTCCGCCGTCGGTACTG
>JAFZAB010000123.1 GCA_017548425.1 Victivallales bacterium | reverse complement strand
TCATGGGCCTTCACGGCCTCCATATCGCCTTTTCCTATATAGTTGAGCAGATACAGCGGATTGTCGAAGCGCAACGACTTACCGGGCTTCAATGTCGTGACAATCTCCCGCCACGCATCCGCATGGAAGCCACCGTCATCCGGCGTAATCCAATACGAACGCTTGATGTCCTGATAGCGCAGCGCCGTCACGCCCATGTAGCGGTCGCCATCCTTTTCCTTCCAGACGGACACGTTGTCGTCAACTCGCCAGAGATTCGGCACAGCGTATGGCGTCGGTGCCGTTTCCTCCACCTTGTAGTTCGGATACAAACGCAGGAAGATGCCCAGAATCTCCAGATTGTCTTTTTCGTCAAGATTCTTTAATTCAACGATTTCCGAAATGAACCAGTCCGTGTTCGGCTGAAGGAGAATCCGATAGGTGAACTCGAACGGCTTGCTGGAAATCGCGTCGAACTTCTGGTCAACCGCCTCCACGCCTTTGTGGACCGTCGCCGTCAAGACAAGCAAATCGCCGTTCATCGCGACATCCGCTCGGTCGAGAAGCGTAGCGTTCGTCCAGCGTTTTTCGCCCTTTTCATTAAGGTAATAAAGCATGACATTGAACTCGCCGAACTTCACGCCGTCCATCAAAACATTGATGCCCGCTTGCTTTCCGTTATTCTCCAACGAAATTTTTCCGTTGGAGATACGGAATTGGCGATGATCGTCGGACATGTCAGCCGAAAACGCCCCGTTCGGTTGTACTTTTTGTTTAGACAATCTCTTGGCTTTTAGCGATTTGAACAAATTTCCCTCGCCAATGACAAGCTTCGCCTTGGGCGGCGGCAACGGCTCGCGGCGGTATTTCGCAGGCTCCTTCTGGATTGATTTGAATTCATCGACGACTTCCGTGTAGATCCGCCACTCTTCGCTGATGAGACCGTAGTTCGAATTCTCCGGGAACTTGCCGGAAATGCCTAATTTCGGTTCGTCAACCCACATAAAGTAGTCGTAACCAACCATGAACGGCATCGACAGCATCGTTTTCGCGTAGATGCCCGTCGCTTTCGCGCGCTCCGCCTGCGTGAAGAAACGCTGCCCCGCGCCATGGTTGCTCGGAAGCCCCGCGTCCAACGCGGGGAACGACCATTCCGTGAGCATGGACGGTTTCTGCGACCATTCATAGACTTGGCTGAAGGCGTCCGTCAACGTCCTGCCCCGCGGCGGCTTCATCTCATAGGCGGCTTCCACATCCAGATCGACGAAGCCATAATGGTTCCATGTCACGATATCGCAATACCTTCCAGCCGCTTTCCAGACAACTTCGTCATGTACGCTGACACCTGCGAAACGACATCCCAACAGCATATGGTTCGGATCGTATTTGCGCAGGATTTCACTGATGATACGGAAATACGTGTCCGCGCACAACGCCAGATAATCACGTTTCAGGTTGATCTGCTCATCCGTCTCCTCCGGCAGCTCCGTCAGATTCAGAATCTCTTCGAAATCAGTCAGTTTCTGGTTCCACTGCTTGTTGAAGACAGCGATGTCGCCACGCGCTTTTTCCTTCAGCAGATTCTTCAATGTGATTTTGGCGGTATGGTCGGCAGCTTTCTTCATGGTTTCATTGAACAGGCCGGTCTGTGCCTTCTGACGCGCCCACCAGCATAGTTCGTTGTCGAAGAAATAACCGAACAGCCACGGATCGTTCTGCTTGCCCTGCGTGCGGGATTCTAGAATATAATCACAATAGCTTGGGAAATCCGGATGGAAAACATTCGGGAACATCGTGCACGGATTGCCGTTGCCGAAGACGATGGCGAATTCCTCCGCCATGCTTGCGAAATGGCCGCCCAGGCCGATAAACTCCGTGTGCGGAATCCCCTTGTATTTGATTTCAGGGGAGATACCTGCCGTCAACAGATTGAAGCCCCAGTCTTTCAGCAGAGCGGACGTCTTGTCCGCCCATTCGCGGCGGTTCTTGAAATGCTTGTCATTGAACTCCTGATGCAAATGTTTGCCGAGTGCTTCGCAGTTATGGCCGTAATATGTGCAATGGTCGATACCAAACACGACGAAGCCGCGGCCTTTCGGATCGATGACCCACCAGCGACCGTCATCCAGTTTCTTCGTGTAGAAGAATCCAGTCGCTTTCTCCTGGATATCAGGCACATAGCTGTCGCTTTCGTATGGCGGGAAGACTTGCTCGACAGGTTTTTCCTCTTCCGGAACGAAATCCACGGCAGTTCCCCACGTGGCTTTCAGACCAGCGAAACGCGCCGCCATGCCGCCGCATTTCAGGCCAGGCCGCACAATCCGCGTGGCCTGCTGCGTCGTCAGTCTGACGACTTTCTTGTAGCACAGCGTCCCGTCCAATTTCGTGACGATTCCAGTCAGCACATCGTCTTTCAGGCTCATTTTCATGCGATACGTCACACCGTACTGCCACTGTTCGTTGTCGATGAGTTCAAGTTCTTTGTAATTGTCACGGCACGGCCACTTCGAATTATTGCGCTCTTGCATTTCGTATAATGGCTTCAGCTTTCCTTTCAAATCGTCCGGAACATCCACGATGCCAAACTGCCAGAATTTCTCGTCATCATGGAAAAGCGTCAGACCGACGACGCCCCAACTGGTCGTCTTTCGTTTCATCGGTGTGACAACCGCTTCGATTGCACATTCTTTGGAATACGGTGCCGCCTTATACAACTGCATCTTCGTGCTGCCCTGTCGCGCTTCAAGCCATTCTGGACCGAATTTCCAGAAAAAGCTGGTCTGTATGGTCCATGCGGACGGCTCCGTTGAAAGATTCGCCGCAAAGGCACCCACCGACAACAGCATTAGCAATAATGACAGTCTCTTCATGTTATTCCTTATT
>JAFZAB010000122.1 GCA_017548425.1 Victivallales bacterium | reverse complement strand
ATTACGTTGGAGTTTGGCATCAGCTTGGATGTCATGTTGCGCGTCACCGAAGATACAGATGGTGATTTTGAAGTGACGACGCGTCGTTGGAGTTTGCTGTCTACGACCGCCAATGCAGGCATCCATTTCGCAATTGGTGAGCATTTTGGTGTCGGGGCAAGATGGATGTATTCCGTTGTGCCATGCCGCTTCAATAGCGATCCGGTATGGTTTTTCGACCATTATTACAACAAAGTCTGGCAGCTCACGCTGACTTATAACTTCAATTCTCCCCTGAGATACTGACGGTATTGATAGGCTAACTTTTGTTCAAGTCAAACCCCTGCTGCACATGTCAACCTTTTGAGATAAACTCGATATTGCGTTTCAGTCCTGCAAAACCTGCGCGTTGCATGGCAGAGCGCTTGAATAAGGTCTCAAATAGGGCTTCGTCGAGGTGTTTCCAATCTTCGTCTTTCATGGCGAGCAATTGCTCCGAAGGCTGAAACTCAGGCTCTAAGTTGGGCAAGGCAAAGCGATTGTAGGGACACATGTCCTGGCAGATGTCGCAGCCATACATCCAGCCTTTGAACTGCGATGGGTCATGGCCGTCCAAAGGGCCTTTGTATTCGATGGTCAGATAAGAGATGCATTTTCGCGCGTCGATGTGGAACGGGGCTTCCAAGGCGCCTGTGGGGCAAGCGTCGATGCATCGTGTGCAATGACCGCAGCGGTTACTCATGGGTGAGCCGGTTTCTGCCAATTCGACAGGCAAAAACAGATGCCCGATGAAGAAAAACGAGCCTTTTTTGGGGTGAATCAGCGTGGTGTTTTTCCCAATGAAGCCCAAGCCGCAGCGTACGGCCCAAGCGCGGTCGAGGACGGGTGCCGAGTCGACAAAGATGCGGGTGCCTTCGAGTTTTCCCGTTTGGGTTTCGATGCGTTCAAGCAGTTGCCGCATCTTGCGTTTCAAGACATCGTGATAATCGGTACCATAGGCATATTTGGCGATTTTGTAGTGCTCGCCGTCGCCGATGGGTTGTTTCGGAAAGTAGTTGTAAAGAATGGTGACGATGCTTTTTGTGCCTTCCACAAGCAGACGCGGGTCGTAGCGTTTTTCGCGGTTGCGGGTCAGGTAGCCCATCTCGCCTTCATGTTCGGCCTCAAGCCATTGTTCCATGTTGGCCGACTCTTGCTCCAAAGCCATGGCACGTGCCACGCCACAAGCATCGAAGCCCATCTGTTGGGCTTCTGTGACAATCCAATTAGATAGTGAGTCCATGTCCAGTAGTCCCGCGTCCCAGAGTCTTGTGTCTTTTTAGAACGGGGCGAACGACAAGCCTACTGAGAGCGGTAAGAACTCGGGCGCGTTGTGTCCCACCTCAAACACGGGGTTGATTTGGAAAGCGGCGAAGGCACTTACCCATTTCCAACCCACGCGCAGGGTAGCCGAATAGGCCATGCGCTCAACATTTTTGATGTAGCATTGCTTTTCGTGGACGAGAGCGCCGCTGCCATTGGTCAAAAGGCCATCTTCGTTGTCGGGGCCGACAAATTTGGTTTTTGTGGCCACATTGATGCCTACCTTGAAGCCCACGCCGATTTTCACTTGGTCCTTGATGCGGAAACGAAGTTCGAGGGGAATGTCGACGTATGTCGGGTTCACCTTATAGCGCTTGAAGTTCTCAACCTTGCGGTAGTCTTGGTACTCGAATTCCTCGTTTGTGTAAGGGTTGAGTATGCGGCTGTATGAGAAATAGTTGTGCGACGTCATACCGGCACCGATGCTCACGGTGTGCTTCGAGCTTTCGCCCAAAGGGAAATTGTAGGTGAGGGCGAGGCTCACGCCTTGGTTAAAGCCACGTGGGTCCCAGTTGTCGGAAGGCGCGAGTTGGAAGTCGCTGAAGAGGTCGAAACCCAAGGTGAATCTTTTGTCGGTCTTGTTGGCGATGAGCTGGGCAAAAGAAGTTGCTGAGACAACAAGTGCAATAAGGGTGAAAAGTACTTTTTTCATATCATTCGTGTTTGTTTAATCATTCTATAGGCTAGGTTTAGGCTTCGGTTCGGGCGGATTTGCTCTGCGTTGTCAACGATTCAATTCTTCAGCAATTGCTGAGCGTTGGTCGAGCAGTCGGTTGATTTCTTCGTCGCTAAGTTCGGGGTTGCGCAGTTGGCGGTCAATCTCGGCAAGGCGGGCTTCGAGGTTCTCGTTGGTGCCGGGAATCTCAGCGAGGTCTTTTTCCTTGATGGGTTGTGGTTCTTGTGGTGCGGTGGGCTGGGTTGTAGTGGCTTGCCCGCCAGTGAGGTCTTTAAGTTGTCCCATCACCATGCCGACCATCTGCTTCGTGAAGGGGTCGAGTTTGAAAATCTCCACCTTCATGTCGTCTTTCAGTTCGTCGAAGTCTTCAAGAAACATTTTCAGCTGTTCCTTCTGTTCTTCGTTGAGGCCTGGAATGGCATCGAGGTCTTGGTTTTCCATCATCTTCTTGAACATGTTCAAGAGATTCTCGAGGTCGTTATTGAGGTTGTTTTCGTCCATTTTCTTTAATTGGCTGTTGTGTTGGTTGTGTTGTTTTGGGCTTTTCCTGTGTCTACTTGTCAGGCAAGGCCCAACAAAAACCATTCCGCCTGCAAAGAAACGCTTTTTTCGTGGATTGATTGCGACAGATTGGCATTTTTTTCCGATTATTGCATTTTCGTATTCGAAATAACCTGAACTGAACAACTGAAAACTGCGAACTCAAAACTGACAAAAAATGGATTTCAACACGATAAAAGTGCAACTGGGCGAAAGCATCGCTTGGGTCAACCTCGACCGTCAGGATGTGCGCAACGCCCTGAACGACGAGATGATACACGAACTGACCGAGGTCTTCGACTGGCTTAATAGCCGCGACGATGTGCGAGTCATTGTCCTCAAAGGCAACGGCAAGGCCTTTTGTGCAGGTGCCGACTTGGCTTATATGAAAGCGATGGCTGGTTTCAGTCATGCCCAGAATATTGCCGATGCAGAGAAACTTTCCAAGCTGTTCCGCACCATTTACTATTGTAACAAGGCGGTGATTGTCGACGTGCACGGTGCATGCATCGGCGGGGCCAATGGCATCATTGCCGCTGCCGACATCGTGATAGCAGAGCGCGAGACCAAGTTTGCATTCTCTGAGGTGCGCTTGGGCATCACACCAGCCACGATTTCGCCTTTTGTGGTGGCCAAAATCGGCAATGCAGCTGCCAAGGAGCTGATGCTGACAGGTCGTCGCTTCACTGCCGACGAAGCCAAGAGCTTTGGCCTGGTGAACGTCGTCGTCGACGAGTCGGCGATGATTGACACCGAGCGTCAATACATCGACTATTTCATGCAAGCCTCACCCACAGCTGTGGCTGAGTGCAAGAACCTGCTGCGCATGGTGAGCGGCACCGACGACCCCAATAACCCGATTTTCTACCAGACTTCGCTACTCATAGCCTCACAGCGCGTTTCAGCTGCTGGTCAGGAGGGGATGAAGGCGTTTTTCGAGAAGCGGAAAGCAAGGTGGATACCTTAATTGGGAACGATGATATCGAATCAGTAGCTGGAAGTGGGCATTATGGCATAATCTTTACATAAGATCATTTTGCCCATCTCGCGATATACACTGTCACATCTTTTTTCATCTCTGGGAGTGCCGATGAGTTCGGCATCCATATAATCTAGTCTGGAGATGATCCAAAGCTTCAAAAAATGAACACTCTCCTCAAAAGTTAAAGGCAGTGATAGCCATGCATTAGGTGTGATGTTCCAGGCTGTTTGATTGCGTTCGATGGCATGACATTGTGTTAGCAGTTTGTACAGCGAATCGATTTTGCGCTCAATATTGCCATTGGAGTATTCCTCGTTCCTGAATTGTTGCCAACGACGGCTTATGATTTGACGATAGGTCGTGTCTTGCATCAACCTGTTCCACCAGAAAGGTTCCAAACGGTTTTCTTCACAGTCCACTTGATATCTGTTGACATCTGTAAACCAACCATTTCTCCCTGGACTATTGCCGTAAGCGATGTCAAAATCCCATAAAGCCATTTTAAACGTTGCTGCTTCGCCACTGGGTTTATAGATTTTATGGCTGCAAATATATGCGTCTCTGTTGTTGGAAAACTCTTGCACAAGTTGGTAACTTGCAAACGATAGGACATCAATAAATCTGGAATATTCGCTGTATTGTCCAGTGGAAACGGCATCCTCCATTTGGGCTAAGTCGTTTTGGATATGTTGTAGTTGTGCGCTAGTTAGTTTCTCAGGCTTGGGGTATTTCACTTCAAAACTAATTCCTTCGGAGCTAATCTCGTTGCCCGAACAATCTAGTGCAGGATAGGTTGATTTAAAAGTTTCATCTCGATCTTTTTCCAAGAGATAACCACCACGCAGTTCATGGTCGTTCTTGTCAAACTTTTCCAAACCAAGTAGATCCTTTGTTACGGGTTCGATGAGTAGATAGACCCCTTGGTATACTCCATTTATAACGACTTCACAATAACGTACTTGTGGAACAAAGTCAAAATATGGTCTCGCTAATTCATACGTTAATGCGTCACGCATCATGGTACCATCTAGATAGACCGCTATCAGATACCATTTGTCCGATGACTTCATCCCCAACAGCCCCTTCTTTAACTCTGTTGCTGGTGCTTCTGACAGCAGTTTTATAGAGAATGATTTTTTATCATATTTCATGCTGCCTTCGCCACGACAATGTATCGATGCATTCCCATAGAAATCGACATGTTGCTGTGTAAATTGTGAAGTGTCTGTGTGGTTGGTTTGTCCATCACCGTTGTTGACAATGCAGATTTGACTATTAATGCTTTTCCCTTGACGCAAGGACTTTAGTTCCCCATTGGTGTTAATAAACACAATTGGTAAATTAGTTTCTTTGAACTCAACAGTTACGGGAGGATTCCCTACATGTAATAGTTTTTTATTCTGACGATGGATTAAAAATATGATGTATGCGGATGCAATGCCCAAAAGGAAAAAACATCCTGCGGTTATAAGTATCTTGGATTTCTTGGCGCTCATTTAATAAGGGATTGATTGTTTGATGTTTGTGTGCAAAAATACACAATTAAATCCATTTGCATTGTAAATTGAGTAAAGATGTGATGTTTTTTTCTACTTTTGCCTCAAATATCATAATCGAGTCAACCATGAAAAAATTTGCAGTTATCCTCGCCGGCTGCGGTCGCAAAGACGGCAGCGAAATCAACGAAACCATTACGCTGTTGCTCTCCATCGAACAGCATCATTGTGAATACCAATGCTTTGCACCCGACCGTCCACAAACCGAGGTCGTCGACCATTTGACGGACAAGAAAGTGGCCAACGCCAAACGCAATATCCTCACCGAAGCCGCCCGACTGGCTCGCTTGGGAGTGCGTCCTATCGAGGAATATAAAGCCGAAGATTTCGATGGCCTGCTCTTTAGCGGTGGCTTTGGCGTGGCCAAAAACCATTGTGATTACGCCTACAAAGGTGCCGATATGGAGGTGCAATCCGATGTGGCACGAGTCATCCTTGAGACTTATAAAGCCAAGAAACCCATCGGAGCCATGTGTATCGCCCCAGTGTTGATGGCCAAACTGATTCCTGGCGTTTGCATTACTTTGGGCAACGACGGCACTCCTGATGCCGACAATATGGCAAAATTGGGCGCGCAGCATGTGCAGACCGAAAACGGCGACGTATGCGCCGACAATGCCAACCTCGTTTTCACCACGCCTGCCTATATGCTCGACGCAACGCTGAAGGACGTTTACGACGGTGCTTTCAATCTTGTCGAGACAATCGTTGATACGCTGAATGGTGAAATGCGCAAATAATCACAAAATGTCAAAATCAATGAATTTACTGCTCGTTTTGTTCAGCGCTCTGACGCTGCTGTTCTCTTGTGGCAACGGAGATAAAAATAAAGAAAAACAAGCTGTTGCAACTGATTCCGTGATGGTCACAGATAGCGTGACTCCCTATGCTGAGATGCAGGTCAAGGAGAACTGCTTCATCGTCATCTCGAAGCCTGAGCTGAAGCTTTATGTTTGCGAGGTGGTGGGCACCGACACGGTACGTTTGGTCGAATATCCCGTTTGCATGGGTCGGAACTTGGGTCAGAAACAGAAGAAGGGCGACATGCGTACACCTCATTGCACTTGGGAAGAGCCTTTTGTCATCACCGAAATCGTCAATGCATCCAATTGGAGTCACGACTTCGGCGATGGTCGTGGCTCGATTTTGGCCTACGGTAATTGGTTTATGCGTTTGAAAACCCCTGGCTTTTCGGGCATTGGCATCCATGGCAGTACCAACAACGAGGAAAGCGTGCCGGGGCGTGCCAGCGAAGGTTGCATCCGTCTGCACAATGACGACCTTGACATTTTGAAAGAGCAATATGCCTACAAGGGCATGGTTGTCGTTATCAAGGCCGAAGAGGAAGGTTTAAAGCCTTTTGAGCAGAAGTATTATTAAGCTTTTAGAAATCCAAATTAAACGACAAGTAGAACCTCGGCTTTTTGCTGATTTTCCCGTCTTCAACGCCCCAGGCCATGTCGCCTCGGATGAAGTAGCCCAATATCTTTGTGCGCAGTCCGAAGCCGAAGCCGCCCACGATGGGGTTGCGCATTTCCGTCACGCTGATGTTGAGGTTGCCGTCGGTGATGTAAGTGTTAAACAACGAGTTGCTCGGGCTGTAAGGGTTCCATCCCGTCCAGGCCGTGCCGATGTCGCCAAAAGCAATGAGTTGGAAATTCTTGATGATGTTGTTGTTGATAGGACGGTTCATGAAGTAGCTGAACACAGGGAAACGCAACTCACTGTTGATGACTATGAAGTTGTTGCCATTGCGGATGTTTTGCGGGAAGCCGCGCATGTTGGTGGCAAGGGTTTGGTAGGCATAGTTTTGTGAGTAGTCGATGGGTGTACCTTGGTTAAATGAGGGCATAATCCAGTTGTCGACACCCCCCATGTAATAAATGAGGGGGCACCGGGCATTCCGGGGCCGCCGGGCTGGCCGGGCATCCGTGCAACGCGCACGGGGGCGGTCGAAAGACGGAAGTTGGACATGTAGAAGCGGCGGTGCGTCCGGTTCATGAACTCTTCGATTTTTTCAAAGAAGATTCCGAGATCCTGCATGGTCAGAGAATCGATGTCCATTCTGACTTCGACTTCCTGTATGTTGTTGCGCAGGTTGCTCTTGGTTCTCTGCGCCTTGACGTTTTTCCATGTGAGTTTGGCGTCTCGCGCGATGCCTTCGAAACGGAGCTGCACTTCCTGTTCGATGGCGCGCTGGTTGCTCGGATCCCAGAAAGGCTCCGAAAGCGTGCGGAGTTCGCCGATTTCCTGCTCAAACGCCTCTTTCTCCTGCTGCGCGATCGCGAGATTCTCCTGTGCGTCCTTCAGTTTTTTCTGAAGTTGGACGACACGCGCCTTCGTGGGGAGCTTGACCGCGCCGCGGAACTGGTAGGCGAGGAAGCAGATGAAAACGGCCACCAGCACAAGCAGCACGATCAATTGGTTCTTTTGGTTTTTAGCGGATGTTGCCATGATTATGTATCCTCCGGTATGCCAGGCACTAGCGTGTGCGGACGTTGCGTGTGTTGTCCATCGGCGGCGTGGGCGGCATGCCGCCGGGGAAGTTCTGCGGATTGAAGCCGTTGCCGTTCTGTCCGCCATCACCGCCGCCGGGGGCTGGCGGGAAGTTCATGCCTTCAGGCGGTTGTTGCGGCGGCTGGAAACCGTCGTTTCCCGGCGGAGGCTGGCCTGGGCCGAAATCATCGCCATCGTTCTGCGGGCGGTTGAAATCGCCGCCGTTCTGCGAGCGGCTGAAACCACCGCGGCGGTCAGAACCTCTGGGAGAGAATCCTGAACGCATGCCGCTGGATGGACGCATTCCGGAGCGAGGCGAATTGGTTTCGCCATCGCCATCCTGCGACTGCTCGTCCGTATCCTGTTTGGCGTCTTCCTTCATCTGCTCTTCTTTGGCCTTGCGCTCTTCGGCGGCCTTGCGGCGCGCGGCTTCGGCGCGTTCCTGGTTGCGCTGTTTGGCCCGTTCGGCCTCGGCGGCGGTATCATATCGCGCATTCATGTCGAAATCGCGTGTCCGCTTGTTGTTACGTGCATCGTAATTGGACTTCAGACCACGAACATCGCCGATGTAGGGGGAATCTTCGATGATGTCCAGAAGCTCCTGCGTGTCGATGGTGGCGGTCAGCGTCGGATCCGTCACGGGCTCTTCCAGTGTGAATTTCACAAGTCCTTCATCCCACGTGAAATTGCCAGAAAGCCATGCAGGGGAGGGGATGGATTTTGAAAGATCGAGCAGGACGAACGGCAGCGGCGGGATGTTGGGTGTGACATCCGTCATTTCCTTTCGAAGCTCCACGATCGCCTTTTTCTTTTCAGGCTTGATCTGCTTCTGGATGGTGTCAAGCTCGGTGTTGACTTTCTTGAGTTCCTTTTCGAGGGCGCGTATCTGGGCGCTGCGGCCTTGGAGGCCGATGACGGCGTAGATGATCAACGCGAGCAGGGAAATGGCCAGAAGAATACTTGCGCAGAGCGTCATGAAAACATTGCGGCGCGGCTTCAGGGCGGGCGGCAATGGGAGCATGCTGGCCGTGTCGTGGCCGGCGGCTGACGTCAGACCATATGCGGCGAGAACGACGGCCGGAATGTAGGCCATCTGTTCTTCTTTCGGCAGCGATTCGAGTTCATTCCATTTGATGAAATCGCCGGGGAGGGCTTTGTCCAACGTCAAATCATCGATGGAAACCGCTGATGCCACGCGGCCTTCCGGGGAAGGCGCATAGGCGGTGGCGGTACCGTCGCCGTTGGGAATCGTGACGGTTGCGTCTTCAAACAGAGGATCCAACGCCGCGGCGGGCGGAATGGCCATGTCCAACTGACCAAGAGCGGAGACATTGGCCGTCCATTTGTCGAAGATTTCGCTCTTGACATAAATGATGCGTGTACGGTTGCCCTGCTTTTTATCCTGCTTGGCGATCGTGGAGCGATAGCCCCAGCGGATTTTGTCCAGCGAAAGCGGCGTATGCTTGCGCAGTTCGAAGGCGATGGCGTTGCGGAGCTCCTCCGGCGGGAGGTTCGGCATGGTGACGTCCGCCATGTCCCAACCGTAGCCAACGCCGGTGGCGACGGTGAAGGCGGCGTCCTTTGCGTTCAGTGACTTGGCGGTGTTCGCGAGAACTTCCGCGACGGATGTGTCTTGATTCGCCTTGGCGTTCACGAGCTTGGCGATCTTGCACTTGTCACCGGAACGCGTGACCATGACGGCGCGGCAGTCGCCATCATCGTTCCAAGTGTATGCAATGCATGAGTTTCGTGCGAAGTGAGGCATGATTGTTTGTCTGTTTGTCGGTGAGAAGAACGGGTTGTTTTGTACTTACATGATGATAAACGTCGATTTCTCGCGTTTATTGCATGGACTGGGTAATTTTTTATTCATTGCGGATCTCCCATATGGAGAAGGTCTCCTGCGAACGGTCCGCGAAGATGGAGCTGCTGCTCATGTTGACCTCCCTCGTGACGGTGCGGACGACGCGGATTTCGCCGGACGGATCCGTGGCCGTGGCCGTGATTTCCGCATAGTTGGATTCTTCGAAGGAGAACTTGCTTTTGACATTATAGAGAAGATCCGCGTCAAGCGATTCCTCCAGCGGGACGGCGTTGGTCATCCATGCGTCACGCGCGTCCAGAATGGCTTGCAGATTGGCGTCCGACAGATCCGTGATCTGGTTGATGAAATCCTGTTCGGAGGCGGTGAAGAATGGAATCTTGCCGCTGGATGAACTGCTGCTTGTACCGTTAGAAGGCGTTCTGCCGGAAGAACCTCCTGCGGAGGATGATGTACCCGTGCTGATGGTGATGCCGGCTGGCGGGATGATCGTGATTTCGCCGGTGATGACGTTCTGCCAGTTATCCAGCCAGTAGATTTCGGCGCGGAATTGCATCGTGTCGTTGCGTGGAAGGGTGGGGTAGCCGTCGTTCGCATAGTCGTCGGCCTCTTTGCCATAGAGATTGGTGAGGTCGTTGCTGTCAACGTAGTCGTTGTAGATATCGATGAATTCGTTGGCGGCGTCTAGTGAATCCGAATCATCGGCGTCGATGCCGCTTTTGATGGAATCGATGTTGGTGACGGAAATGGATTTGATGGCGTCTCCGATGAAGACTTGGCATGTATCGTCATAGAGGAGATGTTCTCGGCGGTCCATCATCCATGGCTCGAAATCGGACGTAGCCTCGCGGTCGGAGAGATCGACTCCGAGCGTACGATCGCTAAAGAGGCGGCGGTCCGTCAGATGCATCCAAAGGCCCATGTCCGAGGCGGATTCCGCCTGAAGGCGGAGTTCGCTTGTGATGGCGGCGACTTTGGCGTCCTTCGCGACGGTTTCGGAGACGAGCATCATGTGGGCGGCCAGAATGGTGGTCGCCGCGAGAACGGCCAAAACGAGCAGGAGGGCCATGCCGTCTTGGTTGCCTTGATGTGTCTCTTGGGGTGGTTTCATTTTATGCTATCTTATTGGAGATTAATTGGTTGTTTCGTCCTGTGGCTCCCATTTGCCGAAGCGTTCGCGGTAGCTGTTGCCCATGGTGCGGCGAATCCATGTCTCACTGCGGCCATCCTTCCAGTTGACGGTCATGATGATGGCGAGTGGGGCGTCCGTCCGTTCGGATTCCTCCGTCTCCCATTCGTCCGTCCAGACGAGCCGTTCGGACCAGTCGAGCGTGTCGTCGTCATCGAAATCCGCGTATAGGAAGGAGATGGATTCAACATCCGTCGCGAGGATGGAGGTATGCTGGATGTCGCGGACATCCTCCCAGTCGAAAAACGGTCGATCCGCGTAGTTGAGAACGAGATTGTCGTCTTCGATGGAAAATTCGGCGAAGCGGATGGCGCCTTCGTCAGTGTCGTTGAGGCGGTGGAGGAAGGCGCAACGGAGCATGTCTGGAAGTGCAACGATAACAGGCGTTTCCGTGATGGTTTCCTCTTCTGGATCCGGCCATGTGAAGGGGATGATGTTCGGCAGAACCGTGTCGATGGCGCGGTCGAGAGCGAGTAATTCGTTCAATTGATTACGACGAACCTGCAATTTGGACCACGACTGCGTCGTCTGCCCGGCATAGACGAAAAGGACGATGGCGAGGCCGAGGAAGATGGTCGAGGCGATGAGCACTTCCAGAAGGGTGAACGGACGGCGGCGGAATTTCATTCGAAGTCGTCCTCCTTCAGAATCTTCCGGACATGCGTCTCCGTCATGCGGTTGCCGTCTTTGTCAAAGACTTCGATCATGTATTCGCCAATAATCCATCCGTCTATGGCTTCCATCGCATCTTCGTGGATATCATCGACTTCCAGAAGCTGGCAGGATGCGGAGAAGCCTTCCGGCAGGATGTCCGCCGGCATCTGCCCGTACGGACCGGCCATCAGATAGAATTCGGCGGCGTTCGAGGCCAGATGCTGCCGCGCCCAACGGTTTTCCGCCTTGATGACGGTTGACTGGGCACCCGACACGATGGCGGCGGTGGCGGCGACGGCGAGGCCGAGCACCACTGTCGCAATCATGACTTCAGTCAGCGTGAATAGATATTTCTTATTAAAACGGGGCATGGATTGATATGGGATGGACGTTTATTGTTGGTCATTTGACCAATAAACGCCGAAAAAGCGAAAATCTTGTATCGGATTTGGAAAAAAACATTCCTGAGAATGTTCTACCCATTATTCATATATATGAATAAATGTAAAAGATAATATGGCAAGATGGATTTTCAACCAAAGCACGTTTAATATCGTATTAAGATTTCCGTTTGTCTTGTGGTTGTTTCGTGTGGGTGAAGCCATTGGCGAAGCAGACATTTTTCTTGTTAAGCGTTCCAGATGATGTATATTAGCATGATGGGGGAATGAGATGTGCATCATGGAAAATTGAAAAACAATGGATACGGCATGGGACGCCCCGCGCCGTAAAAACAAAGGAAATGAAAATGGCGAAAGTAGCCGTCTTGATGGGCAGCTCGTCCGATCTGCCGAAAATCCAGTCCTGCCTGGACACGCTGAAGAAGCTTGACGTGGCGTTCGAAGTCCGTGTCATGTCCGCACATAGGACGCCGGATGTCGTGAAGGAATACATCAGTGGCGCGGCGGCGAAAGGCATTCGCGTCATTATCGCTGCGGCCGGCGGCGCGGCGCATCTGGCGGGCGTGTGCGCATCCCATACGATTCTGCCGGTCATCGGCATTCCAGTCGAAGGCGGCGCGTTGAATGGAATGGACGCCTTGCTGGCGACGGTGCAAATGCCTGGCGGCATTCCCGTTGCGACGGTCGGCGTCGGCAGCGGCGGTGCGACAAATGCCGCGCTTTTGGCGATTCAGATTCTGGCGTTGAATGATTCCGCGTTGGCGGAGCGTTTCGCGGCGGACCGCGCGGCCCGTCGTCAGAAGGTTCTCGACGCCGATGAGGCGATGATGAAACAATATGGTAACTGATGCATAACTCTCTCCCAGGCAAGGCTTTCGCCATAGGCATCTTGCTTTTGGCGCTTCAACTGCCCGCCGCGACGTATTATACGGAAGTCATCCAGTCCGGTCGAATCCGTGTGAAAACGACGACGGAGGGGCGTAGCCGCGCCGTGGGAGTTTTCGTCTCCAGATGTTCTGAACGCATCGACAAATTGTTGGGCTTCAGCGGTCAGCCGCAGAAGACATTGTCAGTTGTGGAAACGGTGTCTGGAGACGAAGAGGAGGAAGAAGAAAAGGCCAGTTACACGCGAGTGCGTTTCCGGCCGGACATGAACAACGTGGAAGTCGTTCATTCCATTGTCTATGCGTTGATCATGCGCCGTGAGCAGGAACTGCCGAAGGAGGCTGGCGAAGAGGAGCCGCAATCGTCGTCATGGAACAGGAAGCGCGAGACGCCGACCACGAACTGGCTGTCGGCGGGAATCGCGCATCGCATTCTTGTGGAGGAAATGGGCGGCGTGGGGCTCATGTCGAAGGACTACGAGATTGCACGCAACCAGTATTCGCTGCGGGAGTTTCCGAGCATCGACATGCTGGTCGGCGGCGGAATCGACGCGGATTTCCGGCCGCTGTTTGAATTGTTCATGCTCCATTCAGACTTGCTGCTGTTGAGTTTGGAGACATTGCGGCGCGGCCAGTCCGATCTGTTTGTCACGATGCTTCGCGCGGAGCGTGCGGGGCGCGATCCATTGACGGTTTTCGACGAACTGCTTGGAAAATATTATCCGGAAGGAAAAGGACGGCAGGAGTTTTACGAACATCGTGTATCAGTCATCAGCCTGCAGCGTCATCGCGGCGGCGGGGCGGAAATGATCGCGGAGCGGGTTGCGGAATTGGAGACGGTCCCGTTGGTTGGCGGCAGTGGTCCCGATGCTCTGAAACGTGTTCGGCTGGAGGAAATTCCGAAAATTCTGGAAGACTACAAGGCGGATACGCGTGCGTTTCTGCGTTTGGAACAGCGTTTCAAGGACTTGCAGATGGATGCACCGTATTTGCTGCAGGATTCTCTGGGGCTTTACATCGATGCATTGCAACTGTTGCGTGAAGGCAAGATGCGTCGTTTTGAAAAGGAATTCAAAAAG
The DNA here is from genome assembly GCA_017548425.1 of Victivallales bacterium. Lineage (GTDB taxonomy): Bacteria > Verrucomicrobiota > Lentisphaeria > Oligosphaerales > Oligosphaeraceae > UBA1407. Next base: position 44,507 of record JAFZAB010000122.1, on the reverse strand, counting down.
GCCCGCGAGGCGTTTTTGAAGGCGTTGACGAAACAGCGCACGCTGGATTCAATGCTGGAGGAATACGAACGCAAGATGACGTCGGTAAATGCACGGCTGGATGACTTTATGGAAATTATCCAGCGGTATCATCGGATTGCGGACAGCCTCTATACGCAAGGCGACGTTTTTCCAAAATAGGAGACGTTCGATGATTTATCTGGACTACGCGGCTTCCGGTCTTGTACGTGACGAAATCGCAGGATGTTATGCGGAATATTGCCGTGACTATTCGCTGAATCCGCATGGTGGAACCATGCAGTCCGAGGCATGCCATCGGAAGATTCAAGAGGCGGAACGCCGTCTGTTGCAGTGTCTTGGCATTCGTGACGGCGAAGCGCATGTCGTCTGGACGAGCGGCGGGACGGAGGCATTGAATTTGGCCATTCGCGGAAGCTTTGACGAACAGGGCGGCATTTTCGTTGATGGCGCGGCTCATCCCGCCATGCTACGACCAGCGGAGGCGTGTGGTCATTGCCATGTGATGGCGGTTGATGGAGAAGGACGTATCCAGTTGCCTGATAATGGCTTAATGAAAAGCTCTCTGGTCTGTGTATGCCATGCGAACAACGAAAGCGGCGCCGTGCAGGATTTGCTGTCGATTCGCCGACAAATGGACGCGGCGGGCGGCGGCCACCTGCTTGTGGATGCGGCGCAGAGTTTTGGCAAACTGTCGATTCCATGGCGTTCCGCCGGAATCGATCTCTTGGCGGTTTCATCACGGAAAATCGGCGGTCCGTCATCCGTCGGCGCATTGGTTATTCGAAACGGCATCTCCTTGAAGCCGTTGATATTAGGTGGCGGACAGCAGGGCGGCCTGCGTTCGGGAACGGTGGATACGGTCGGCGTCATGATGTTCGCGGATGCGGCGGAAATGGCATGCGCGGAACAAGACGTCATGATGGATAAGATCCGTCATTTGAATCAGATGCTGTGGGATGGCCTGAAGCCATTTGAAAAATACGGCTTCGTGCGGTTGAGTCCGAACGACGGTTCGCCGTATATTGCGTCATTCGCGTTCAGAGGCTACGAAGGGGCTGTGTTGAAACGGATTCTGGCGCAGGATGAAGAGATTGTCATTGGAACTGGCAGCGCCTGTTCGGCGGAAAGCGGCGAATTGAGCCATGTCTTCCGCGGCATGGGCTTTGATGACGCAACCGTGCGTGGCGCGTTGCGCGTCAGTTTCGGCCATGGTTCGCAGGAAGGCGACGTTGTCGCCTTCCTTGCAGGGCTGAAACGAACGCTGGAAAACTATTAAAGGGACTAAAGCGACAAAAGGGACGAAAATCGCATTTGCTTTTAGCTTTCAGCTTTAGGCTTTAGGCTAAATATCCGTATATTGCGTTCTGAGAAGCAGTTCCTGCTGCATGCCAGGGGAGAGGCGGACGAAATAGTCCGTGTAGCCGCCGATGCGCACGACGAGATCCGCGTATTCGTCCGGATGGGCGATGGCTTTCTTCAGCGTCTCGTTGTCGGTCACGTTGATTTGCGTCTGGAAGCCGCCGCCTTTGATGAAGGCGTTGACGAGAGCGAGAAGCTTTTCGCGGGCGTCGTCCGTCGCAAGCAGTTCCTTCGAATATTTCATATTGAAAGCGGAACCGCCGACGAGCGGATAGTGCTCCCATGAACAGACGGATTTGACGGCGGCGCTGGGGCCGAGCTTCTCGCGGCCTTGAGCAGGGCCTGCGCCGTCCGCGAATGGGAAGCCTGCGATACGGCCGTCCGGCGTGGCGCCGGTCTGTTCGCCAAGACGCTGATGCATGACCCAGCAGAACGTTCCGGGAATGTAAAGCGCGTCGTCCGGCGGCATTCTGTATTTGGAAATCTCCTCGCGGATAAAACCGACGATAATCGGAATCAATGAATCGACTTCCGCGTTGTCCTGTCCGTATTTAGGATAGGTCTTGAGGAATTTCTGCCGCAGTTCGGGGCGGGATTTGAAATCATCCTTCAGAATCTCCAGCAGTTCGGCCTGCGTCAAATTCTTCTGGTTGAAAATCTCTTCGCGGATGACGACGAGCGAATCGACGAGATTCGCGAGGCCGACGAACGAGCATTCGATCCAATTGTATCGTGCGCCGCCATTTTCGATGTCGAGGCCGCGGCTGATGCAGTCGTTTGTGAAGACGCTTTGGAGCGGGCGGCGGCGGTTGGCGATGCGCGTTTCGCGGTCCTTCCGTTGGTTTTCCGCTCCGTTTTTGACATGCGTCGCGAGAATCTTATGGAAGTTCTCCAAGAAGGCGTCGAAATCCGCCGCGTCTGTTTTCAAATTCTCCAGAAGCATCTGGGAGAGATTGTAATACGGCGACGCAACCCAAACGTTGGAGAAGCCGCAGGGCGTGATTTCCACGCAGGTCGAATTGATGTAGTTGCCACGGATGTTTTCCGGAACTCCATAGTATTCAAGACCTTTGCGGATGACGGTGTCGTTGAAGAACGACGGATTCGGATAGCCTTCCGCGATGACGTCGATGGCGAGCCGCTTCAGCGAATGCGGCGTCTTTTCATTGACGCACAAACCGACGGATGGATACACCAGGCGGCAGAGGCGGACGGCGTCGATGGATGCGTAGGACAAATCGTTGACGACGTCGCCTCCAAGCATGACGCCGAAGGCCAACCCGTTAAACGTGAAGTGGTTGATATACAGATAGATAAGAGCAAACGCCTGGACAGCGTCGCGATAGGTGACGCGTTGTTCCATCAAATCGCGTTCGTAGAAACGGATAAGACGGCGGTCCAGTCGGCCCGGATTGATGAGCGACGAATCATCGCCGATTTCAACGCCGATTTCGACGAACCACAACAGTTGGACGGCTTCCCAGAATGTGCGCGGCGGCTTATGGGCGATGTGGCGGCAGTGTTCGGCGGCTTCCGCGTTTCCAGCGTCTTCTGCAGCATGATAAATCATGTCTGAAAATGCCTTCAAAGCGATGGTAAAGCTTTCGTAAGTATCTTTCTGTTCATCTGTTGCTTTGTCAGCGGCCTGTTTGATATCTTCCAAAAGACCATTGACGCCGACTTCGAAGATACGGTCATAGTAAAGCTCGCAATGGCCGCTTTGGCCAGGCGACGGACGATTGCGAAGCGGCGATTCGTTCTTCAGCCATTGATTGGCTTTATCTACTTCGTCCTGAGGATGTTGCGTAAAACAAAGCCTGCCGACGAGCGGTTCTTCTGGCTCTGTTTCAAAACGCATGCCGGCCAGCCGTCCTTTGGCATTATAGGCCCATTGAATGGCTAGCGACGCATCTTTTGGGCATTGCTTCAAATGCTCACAGAGGATGACCGGATCGCATGGATTGAAGGCAACGGTCTTGCTTTGATGCTCTTGGACTTTTTTTCTGATCAGTTCGAAATCCAACATGGTCGTATGGCAATAGGTGAAAATGGATGAAAATGATTAACTTTTAAATAATTTTTATTATGCAAAAGGATTGATACAATGTATGCCGCAGTAGATTTGCCCATCACCTAAATCTTCAGACCAGATTTCAGAGCAGCCCGCTTGCTCTGCGGCTGCTACAATCTGCGAATCATAGAATTGCAAACCATATAGTGCTTTGATTTCAACAGCTCTGGTTACAAGCTGAATTGTGATAGGAATCACATTTTCAATTTGACGTAGATATTCAATACACTGGCTTACTGTTTTGGCATTCATTCCACCTTTTTTAAACAAAACATTTGCACATTCAGATAGTACTTGAGTGGAAATGACAAAATCATCGCTAGAAAAGGCTTGAGCTAGTATCTCCAAAGCACGCTTTCTCTTTTGGGTGTCTTGGCTAAGCAAGGCATAATTAAGTATATTTGTATCAAGAAAATACATAATTTAGCCTACCTATGTTCCATCTCATCACGTGATATTTTTGTGTCTTGGGGAAGAGTTGGAACAATACTTTGAAAATAAGCAATCGCAATTTCAGCACGTTTTTTGCGGAGGGCTTCCCCCGAAAACCTGTTCAGATGGTCTCTGACCATTTGATTAAGGCTGGTTCCATGTCTTTTCGCGTATTCCCTTGCATTCGCGACAACGTCATCTGGTATTGATAATGTTATATTCATTCGTGATCCTCCTTATGTGTATACACTTACTATATACATGATTGAGTTTTTGTCAAGAATGGTGTTGTAGAATAGAATATTCTCAATGGATTGAGACATTTATCGAACGACAGAAGAGCTTCATGACAGACCAAATATTTTGGCGGTGTTCATTGCAGAAATGCCATTAACCAATTATAATAACGTCAGAAACTCACCCAACTTAATCATAAAAAGGAAAAAAACATGTTGAAGAAAATCAGTGGTCTTGTGTTGCTCTTGTTTGTCGTGACGCTGTTTGCGGCGGATGACACCTATCAGATCGTCATGCTGGGCGATCTGCATTACGACAATGTCGATTGCCGCGAGCCGGAAACGTTGAAGAATCTGCAAGATTGGCAGAAGTATGAATTGAACCGCAACCTGCGGAGCTGGAAGGAGGACGGCGATTCATTGAAGATGCTGGAACTCGCGGGAAAGGCCGCCACTGAATTGAACGCGCCGTTCGTGATTCAGAACGGCGATTTCTGCCAAGGCGACGCAGGTTCGGAAGCCATGGCCGCGAAGCTGATTCTGTCGTGCATGGAGACGTGTAAGAAGTACATCCATGTCCCGTTCATCGCGACGAAAGGCAACCATGATCCGCGTGGAAAAGGCGCAAATGCGGCCGTGAACAAGACACTGCCGGCCTTCTGGTCGAAAGAACTCAATCTTGATCCGCCGCTGACAACGACGACGTTCGCCCACCGTCAAGGTTTGGACGTATTTATCTTCTTGGATGACATTAACTTGGGTGCAGCTAAAAAGGAAAAAGTAGACGATAAGGAAGTCATCACCTATCCAAATCTGGAGAATCTGGAAAAACTGCTGAAGGCAAATGCGGACGCGCGCTACACGTTCATCGTCTGCCATCTGCCGATCATTCCGACGAGCGCGGACCGCTGGATTCCGTTCGGCGGGCCGAAGACGGACGCGCAGCGGAAGCGTCTTCTGGACATGCTCTGCGAACACAACGCCATCATCCTCTGCGGCCATATCCACAGCAATACGTTCATTGAATTTGAAAATGAAAAAGGCAAGGTTTCGCAAATCACGTGCATCAGCCTGTTTTCAAGTCCGAACGCCGCCAAGATGGGCAGGCCGAATTATGGATGCGTCGAGAAATACATGATGCGCAAGGATGTGAAGGAAGCCATCTTGAAGGATCCAAACTGGGTGACGTTCCTCAGTCCGTATATGACTGGAATGAAACGATATATGACGGTTGGCGGCGCAGGTTACTGCATCGTGTGGATCTCCCCCGACGGCGTATGGAACGACTACCGCAGCATTCTGGATCCGGAATACTGCACACGCGTTAAACTTCGTTGACAATTAACAATTAACAATTAACAATTTACAATTTACAGTTTATTGATATGAGCAAGCAATTCAAGTTATTGTTTTTGTTGGTGTTGGGAGTGTTCGGCATGGTTTCGGCGAAGGAAGTCGTGTATCGTTGTGATTTCACGAAAGGGACGGAAGGCTGGCAGGCATGGTGCGAGCATCCTGAAAATCACATTTCCACGGGAACGGCGGTGGTTGAAGGCCAGCCTGTGCTGGAACTGAAAGGAAAAGGCGGATGGTTGACGCCGATCATTTTCAAGCTTCCCAAACCGATCAAATGCACGGAAAAGACGATGCTGCATTTCAAAATCTGGGCGGATCAACCGATTGAATGCGACATCAACATCGGCAACATGGAGGAGCAGGCCCAGTATGCCCATACCTTCGATTTGAAGGCAAACGAATGGACGGAGGTCCAACGCTATTTCGCCAAATCCTATTATAAATTCCATGGCAAGCCGGACATTCCGAACGACGGCTTCCTTGGGGATCATATTGAATTGATTCAAGTCGCTACACAAGGGACACATGTGATGATGAGCGCAATTGAAATCTTTGAGGCGGACGGCACGGAAAAGGAAATGCCGCCAGAGCCCGCGCACATTATCCAACGGCGTCAGCAGAAGGATATTGCAATCAAAGCCGTCAACGACCACTTGGCGGCTCATCCGCTGGCGAAATATCCGCAACTGCAGCGGAACGGCGTGTTCCAGTTCGGCGTCGTGTCGCGTTTGGACGCCAACTGCAACAACTACAAGTGGTTGGGCGAAGAGTTGGAGACAAGTCTGCGGCGCGATTTGGTCGATATGCGCCGTCATTATCTGAATACCTACTATGATTTCTGCACGAACATCGACAAGCTTGAAGACCGTTTGAAGCGCACGGAGGAAGTCGGCATCTGGCTGGTGGAGACGTTGTTCTGCAATACATACTTCCCCACGGCGAACGCGGAGACGATCGCCAATTTCGAACTGGCGAAGAAGTCGCCCTGCATCTTAGGATGGTATGGACAGGACGAACCGATCTTCGAACATCTCGCGCGTTATCTTGAAAACAAGCGGTGGGTGAACGAACATGATCCTAACCATCCTTATACCAGTGCGATGCATCTGGATGAAATCCGCGGCACGGCCGGCAAGGCGATGGAAGTCATGATTCCGGACATCTATTCCCTGCGGCCTAATTCGCCGCTGAACGATCCGAATCCGATGTTGGCCCATGAAACGTTCTGCCAACAGGTTATGACACAGAGCGGCGGCAAGCGCGTGTGGTTCATGACGCAGACGTTCAGCAACCGCCATCCAAACAAACAGCGCACGTTGCATCTCAGTTCGCGTTATCCGACGGCGGATGAAATCCGCCTGGACATGTACGCCACGCTGGCTGGCGGCGCGAACGGCATCGCGTTCTTCATTTACAACGACTTCGTCAGTTTCCTCGGCGGCATCCGTGGCGAGAAGTTCGATTTCACGCTCGTCGATCCATGGGGCAACGGCAACGCGACGTACGACGAAATTGCCGCTTTCGGCAAGCTTGTCGTACCCGTCATGCCGTCCATTATGGACGCAGGCCGTTCCCATGATTTTGACGCGACGATCAAAGTGGATCGTGAGAAGTTCTTGGTGACGGAGGCGAAAAATGATTTCGGCCATTATCTGTTCGTCGTGAACAGAAGCCTGAAAGAGACGCGTGACGCCGTCATAGCATTCGATATTCCAGATGGTTGCAAAGTCTATAGCCTGACGAAGCAAGCGGAGGCTGATTTGTCGAAACTGACGCTTGGGCCAGGCTATGGCGAAATTCTGGCCGTCATCAAGCCGGAGACGTTTGCGATGTACTGCAAGGAAATCAACGAACGCATCGCGAAGCAGGAGGCGGATTTGAAAGAACTGCGGATGAAGGAGTTGCGTCAGGCTGGATTCGCAGACGGCAATGCCTCCGCCGCATGGCTGGAATCCGAAAAAGGCTTGGCCAGCGTGAAGGCGACGTTTGGCGAATTGTATCAATTCCTCGCGCAACCGAACAACGTCTATCGCATTGACACGGCGCCGGAATATGAAGATTTGAACGGCAGAGTGCAGACGTTGAGCAAGGCGTATTTCACGTTGTGCAAGTCCCATGCGAATGGCGCCGTCATCGCGGGCGATGTCATGGAACAGTTGAAGACGGATATCCGCGCATTGAAGAAGCAGTATGAAGAAAGATTGAAGTAACGACGGCGTCCCGCCGTCGAACTGGGATGGACGCACTCCAGTGCGTCCGGTCGCGCAGGAGCGCGACCCTCCTTATGGCTTATGACTTATGGTTATTTTTGAGAAGAGAAAATGAACGAAATAAAAGATTCCAAGAAGTGTCTGCAAAGTTGGTTGGAACGCATTCAGGAGAAACGTCCGTTGTTGGAATGCCTGACGAATGTGGTGACGATCAACGATGTCGCGAATGTGATTTTAGCGTGCGGCGCGTCTCCCGTCATGGCGGATGCGGCGGACGAAGTGCCTGATTTCGTGAATATTGCGTCAGGTGTCATCATCAATGTCGGAACGATGCAGAATCGCGGTTCGTATGAAATCGCGATGCGTTATGCGCAGGAGTACGGGAAGCCTGTCGTGCTCGATCCCGTGGGCGTCGGCGCGGCGAAAGCGCGTACGACATTGACCACCGCCTTGCTGAGGCGCTATCCGTGCGCGGTCATCCGTGGCAACGCGTCGGAGATTCGGACGCTGGCCGAAGGGGCTGGAGAGACGAAAGGCGTCGATGCGGCGGTCGGCGACGCGGTGACGGAGGAGACGATTCCTGCACGGCTGGCGGTTGTGAAAGCCGTTGCAAATCGGTGGCATTGCACGGTCGCGATGTCTGGAGCGATTGATTTAATCTCCGATGGAAAAGTGAGTTACGCTTGCCGCAATGGCGTGCCATGGATGAGCAACGTGACAGGGACAGGCTGTTCGTTGACAGGCCTGACGGGAGCGTTCGCCGCCGTGGCGGAAAAGTCCGAAATGGCGGAGGCCGCCGCGTATGCGACGGCCATGATGGGCATGGCGGGCGAAGCCGCGTATGCCAAAGCCAAGTCTTTGGGATTAGGTTCTTTCCGGGTGTATTTGATTGACGCGCTTTCCACGATTTTGGAACAGGATGTCCAACCGCGGCTTGAATTATTATAGGTATGACAATGAGTGATTTAAGCAAACAATTGGCGGTTTACGCCGTGACGGACAGAAGTTGGCTGAATGGCCGTCGTTTGGCTGATGACATCCGTAAGGTTTTGGACGGCGGCGTGACGATTCTTCAGCTTCGCGAAAAAGAATTGCCGTATGATGAATTTCTAGCGGAAGCGCGTGAAATCAAGGCGTTATGCGATTCCTACGGCGTGCCGCTCATCATCAATGACGAAGTCGGAATTGCAAAGGAATTGGGCGTCGGCGCGCATGTAGGACAGCATGACGAATCGCTGGCCGAGGCCCGAGCGGAGCTTGGGCCGAATGCGATCATCGGCGTGTCCTGCGAAAATGTCGCGCAAGCGATAGCGGCGGAGAAGGGCGGTGCGGATTATCTTGGTGTGGGAGCGGTGTTTCCGACTTCGACGAAGACGGATGCCGCATTTGTCGATAGCCGCGAACTGGCGGCGATTTGCGCGGCGGTGAAGATTCCCGTCGTGGCAATCGGCGGTATTTCACTGGACAATCTCATGACGCTTGGCGGTTCGGGAATCGTCGGCGTGGCGGTTGTTTCGGCGTTATTCGCCGCCGCCGATCCGTTTGCCGCGACGAAGCGGATGTCGGAAGAAGTCGATAAGATGTTGGAAGTGCCTGTTTTGAAGCGAAAAGGCGCGATTGTTGATTTGGACGGAACGCTGATTGACAGCATTCCCTATTGGGACAGATTGGGGTACGACTATCTGGAATCAAAAGGCGTCACGCCGCATGCGGATTTGAAAGCGCAGCTTGATTCGATGGAAATCCCATCGGGAGCGGCCTATATCAAAGCGACATACGGTCTGAAGGAAGATGTTCCGACGATTTGCCGCGAACTGATCGCGGGCATTGAAAGCGTCTATCGCGAAAAGGCGCCGCTCTTGCCAGGAGCGAAGGAAATGTTACAGAAACTTCAGCAGGAAGGTGTTCGCATGGTGCTGTTTACGGCGACGGCCAAGCCGCTCGCCGTTGCCGCGTTGCAACGGACTGGCGTCTATGATTTCTTCGACGATGTGATTTCGACGATGGATCTTGGCATCGAAAAGTCTTCCGCGGAAGCGTATTACCGTGTCTTGGGGCGGATGGGGACGGCATTGTCCGAAACGACCGTCTATGACGATGCGGAATATGCATTGGAAGGCGCGAAAAAGGCCGGTTTTAAAGTTGTAAAGTGTGGATGAAGATAGTAGTAAAGATCTTATATTCTGGAACTTCTGGATGTTTTGGATGTTCTGGAGATTAATTGATTCCAGAACATCCAGTATATCCAGAAAATCCAGAATACTGTGCTAAAGCGGCTATCAGCCGCTTCATGAAAAAGGATTGTTGAATGAAAACAGTATTGACGATTGCTGGATCGGATTGCAGTGGCGGCGCGGGAATCCAGGCGGATTTGAAAACCATGACGGCGCATGGCATCTATGGCATGTCTGTCATCACGGCGTTGACGGCGCAGAACACGACGGGCGTGCAGGGGATATTTTCGATTCCAGGCGAATTTGTCGCAAGACAGTTGGACAGCGTGTTTTCGGACATCCGGCCGGATGCCGTTAAAATCGGCATGATGTCGAATGTGGAAATCATCGAGACTGTTGCAGAGCGTCTGAAACATTATGAGTTTACAAATATCGTGTTGGATCCCGTGATGGTTTCGACGTCGCGTCATCGTCTGTTGGAGCCGTCCGCTGAAGAGGCGTTGATTCGCATCCTGCTGCCGATGGCGCGGATTCTGACGCCTAATTTGCCGGAAGCCATGGTGTTGGCTCATCGCGACGATATCACGAATCGCGACGAAATGCTGGAAGCGGCGAAAGTCATTGCGACGGAGACAGGTGCGGCGATTCTTGTGAAAGGCGGCCATCTGTCGGACTGCGCGGACGATTTACTGTACGACCATGGCAATGTCTATTGGTATTCCGCACCGCGCATCGATACAGACAATACGCATGGGACAGGCTGCACATTGTCGTCCGCCATCGCGAGCGGCTTGGCGTTGGGCATGGATTTGAATACGGCGGTTGCGAGCGCGAAGGAATATATCACGGGAGCGTTGCGCAACGATCCGCATCTCGGCCATGGCAATGGCCCTTTGAACCATTGCTATAGAATAAAATAATAACCACGAATTAACACGAATGGACACGAATATTCATATTGGAAGTCCACTGAATACACGGAATAAACAGAAGCCTCGCAGACGTCGGCTATCGTTCTGAGGATGACATTGGTAATATGTAAATGTTGATAATGGAAGAATTGGAACGGCCTCCGTCTGCTCGGCGGTTCGTCACGCTTCGCGCAAGCGCAAACAACGTCGTGCGGAAGCTTGAAGTCCAATTAATCCAGACCATCCAGAATATCCAGAAGATTATGACATTGTGAGAAAAAAGCATGGAAAAAGCGATATTCACATTTGGCACGCAGTATTTGCGCGGATTTAGTCCAGATCGTTCGCAGTGGGCGAAGGATTTGAAGCTTATCTCCGAATTGCATTTCAACACGATTCGCGTATGGCTGGTATGGGGAGTTTTGGAGCCTGCGGACGGCGTCGTGGATTTTGAGTATATCGATACCATTCTGGATTTGGCCGAAAAGAACCATTTGCGTGTCATCTTCCTTTTCCATCTGCATGGCGCTCCCGAATGGGCAATTCGTAAATATCGTGATTGCTGGTATGTCGATCAATATGGACATCCGTTCGAGCCTTCGACACGTGCGAATACGCCTTCAGGCGGATGGCCGGGGCTGTGTCCGGACCATGCCGCTACGCAACGGCTGGAGGAGCGTTTCATCAAGGCGGTTTGCGAACATGTCGGAAATCGCGCCTACGCCTACGAACCGATCAATGAACCGCACATGTGGGTGGAATTCGCGCGGAATCCGCAAGGCTATTTCTGCTTTTGCGAAGAGACGCGAAAATGCTTTCGGACTTGGCTTCAAAGATGTTATGGCACGTTGGAGGCACTTGGAAAGGCGTGGGGCCATCGGTTGACGGATTGGGAGGATGTCCGTCCGCCGACTTGGGCCTTCGGCTATGCGGACACGGTCGATTGGCGGTTGTTCACGACGGAGAACATCGCGGAATTGGTGAAACGCCGCACAGGTTATATCCGCAAATATTCCTCCGTGCAAGTCATCGCCCATGCGTGGGGCGGCGGCACGGTGACGTGTGGTCAGTTGGGCTCCATGGCGTTTGACGATTGGAAGAATTCGCAACCGTTGGACAAGTGGGGCTGCAGCGCGTTTCCGTCCAATATCACCCATACATGCAATGTTGGTCTGAGCATGGACAGTACGCGTTCGGCGGCGCAGGGAAAGGAATTCTGGCAGTCCGAACTGTCGGCTGGCGATGTGGCAGGCGGTTTGCATCGCGCGTTGTATGCAACGCCGGAGACGTTCGCCATCTGGTGTTGGGAAGCCATCGGCCATGGCAGTAAAGGCTTGCTGTTCTGGCAGTTCCGAAAAGAATCATATGGCAATGAAAGCGGTGCGTATGGTCTGACGGACTATCAGGGGAATCCGACGCCACGTGCGATGATGGCGTCAAAAATCGCAAAGACATTGAACGACAACGCGGAGCTGTTCAACCATGCGGAAATGCCGCAGGCGGATGTCGCCATCCTGTTCAGCTACCAGAGCGTCATGTTCAACTGGGCTGAATATCGCAACAACAATCTCTCCGTCGATGCCATAGGTGGTTACTATCGCGCATTTTGGGAGAAGAACATCCCCGTCGATATCCTCCATGAGGAGTTCACGACGGCCGATATGCTGTCGCGCTATAAAATGATCGTCCTGCCATGTCCGTTCACGTTACCGAAACATCTGACGGATCTATTGGGAAAATTCGTAAACGACGGCGGAACCGTTCTTTCCGATCCCATGCTGTGTCTGTGGGACGAACATCAGAAGCTTTCCGACCACATCCCCGGAAATGGTTTGCACACATTGTTCGGCTGTGAAGAGAATACGTTGATGACGGGCAATCAAGGCGCGTTCGACGTGTTTGCCGATGGACGGAAGATACCGCTGAAGAATTCCTATGTCCGGGAAACATGGAATATCACGCAAGATACTGCCAAAGCGATGGTAAGCGATGGTAATGGACAGCCCATGATAGTCGATGCGACGCATGGAAAAGGGCATGCCGTGTTGTCCGGAATCAGCCTTGGAAACATGGCGTCGCAGCAGATTTCCATCAGTGACGATTTCCATCGCGAAGGAACGGAGCAGGACAATCGTGGCGCGGCGGAACTGATTCTGGAAGTGGCTCGTCAGGCGAATGTTGCGATTCCCGTTGACGTGCCGCCGAATATCCGCATCCGCCATATGGTGTCGAACGGAAAGCACATTCTGATCGCCTACGAATTCCAGAAAAAAGAGACGGATGGAACGCTCGAATTTGCGGCGGCGGGCGACAGTCCGTGGACGAATCTGCTAGATGGCGCGACAGGATGTTTCAACGACGGCAAGACGTCATTGACGTTCAAGCCCAACGAAGTGAAAGTGTTGGTGGTTTGATTCACTGAATTTGTAGGATGGTGTGGATTTCCAGCCGTTCGACGGTGACGCTGACGCTTCCATCGGAATTGCGTTTTATCTCAAGATCCTTGTTTTCAGGAATCTGGAGGATTTTCTGAACGGGAATGGATGGCGCGATGGTGACGGTCAATGGGCCGATGGGCGGAATTTCGTCATAGCTGCGTACATTGGCGACGTTGTGTTCCCCCGCCACGTTGATGAGATTCACAAGCATCGTGCCGTCAGGCTTTTGAGCGACACACAGTTCTGCAAAATGGCTACCTGTCACGCGAATGGTAGGCTTGTAGCCAAGCTCGCCCTCAAGCATGGACGTGAGGAAACGGCGGATGGCGGTGGAACGATTTTTCGCATAGAAAAGCGCCATGTTGAAGGCCAAGGCGCAGAACCGTCCATTTTGAAGCTGCGTCGTGACAGCGGCATGGGTATGGGCGGAATCGTAGATGTTGTCATCGTAAATGGCACCGACTGCTTGTCCGTTAACTGGCATCAATGCAACACCTTGCGTTTCGCCGCCTGCCAAAGCGCCACCGCCGTCGATGAAGGCGAGAATATCCGTCACGGCACCGCTGGTGTAGCCACCCCAACCGTCGAACAGCTTTGCGCTCGGTCCGTCGATCAGCAGTTTCCCGCCAAGTTCGACATAGGTTTTCAGGCCCTGAACGGCTTCTTCTGTTAGGCTTGATGTCGGCGGGATGACGATTACCTTGTATTCAGACAAATCGTCTTCCGCCAGTTGATGTTCGAAGACGACTTTTGTGGAATATTGCGTATCTTGCAGCAAATCAAGCCATTGCGCGAGATTCCAACTGCCCGGATTGCCTGTGAAAATGCCTGCGTTGGACAGTTGGTTGCGGTCGGCAGGGAAAAGAACGCCTATTTCCTTTGTAATACGTGATTTGAAGCAGATTTCGCGTGCACGGCAGAATGCCGCCGTCTTCGCCCAGATGGGAATCGCCCACTGCTGAACGGCACCGCCGAAACCGTAATGGATGTTGAAGAAGGCGAAGGCACCGCCCATGGCGATGGTGACGGCGGCCTCCTGGCAGTATTGGCCGAGCTCCTTCGTGTTGCGGTTACGCGTCGTCCAACTGCACGGCAGGGCGCTGTGGCCCCACGCCATCAAATCCCACACCATGTTTCGCGCTTCCAAAACGCGGCCTTGGTAACGTGCGCTGCAGACGGAATTTGTGGAGGAATAGTCACCTGAAAGAAAATCGACCTCATGCGTTTCCTTTTCTGGCATGTAGGCGGACCAAATCCAGTTGCTTGTGATCTGGAAATCAGGGAATTCCGCATGGATGACATCGACATAGTGCTTCACGTAGGCCTTGAAGCCGTCGCGGCAGAATTCACGGTATTTTTCATAGTCGGCGTCTTCCGGACGGGGCGGTTCAACGCCATATTTCGCCTTGTACGTATTGACGGCCCAATGACTGTAATCGACGCGAGTTCCCCAACATTCGCCGTCGATCCATGCACCGTCCAATTTGTAGTCACCAGCCAGTTCACGCAATTGCGGAAGTAGATATTCATCGACGAACGGACCGAAGACGGAGGCGTGGTCGTGGTCGATTTCGCCATTCACATCGACGACGCACCAGTCTGGATGGAACTTGCCGACTTGTTGGTCATAAAGTCCTGAATGATGGCCATATAGGGCGATGTTTCGGGCGGCTGTCGCATCCCGCATGAAACGGAGGATGTCGATATCACTGCGCATGGCGGCACGGACTCCGACCTTCGTCGGATAGGATGAATAGCCCGCATGGCCTTTCGTGTCGCATTGGACGTAATCAGGTTTCACGGCATCCAGCATTTCTTCGTAAACATCAGGGCGCCAGACGGATGGGACGACTTGTCCATCCATTGCGTGGAAATCGAAATGGATGCTGAAAAAGGAATCTTTGCGTTTTTTACCGAACATTTTTTAGTGGTTAGTGGTTAGTGGTTAGTGGTTAGTGGTTAGTAGCTTTTTTTCTGGACTTTCTGGATTAACTGGATTTTCTGGATTTACATTATTACCTTCCAGAACTTCCAGAATATCCAGATCTTCCGAACTTTCAGAATACCAGCCATAAGCCATAAGCTCCCCGAAAGCGGCTAGGCATTTTGTTGTATTTGTGTGTTTTGTAAGTCTAATGTAGCATTTTGGGCGATTGTTTCAATTCATTTAACGTCTCGCGTCCAATTGAACAGCAACAGAAAAACGTTTACGGGTTGCTTTCATTCCATGCCGAATTACATTATCGTCAAGAGTCGTTACTGAACCATATATAAATAGCGAGGCGAACCATGAGAAAACTGATGTGCGCATTGATGTTGGGCGGTTTGGCGACCTGTCAGGCCGTGACGTTGTCCGAAAACGGAAAAGCGATCCATGTCATCGTGGTTTCGGACAATCGTCTGCCTGTTCTGAACACGGCGGCGAAGGAGTTGGCGGACCATCTGAAAGCCGTCACGGGCGGCGAATTCCAAATCGTTACGCCGAAACAACGGCTGCCTGGACAAAAGGCGTTGATCATCGAACCTGTCGAAAGCAAGCCAGACGGCATCGCCATCACATTCGACGGCGACGACATCCATCTTGGCGGACAGTTGCCGCGCGGCCCGCTGTACGCCGTCTATACCTTCCTGGAGGATTATGTCGGCATCCGCTGGTGGACGCCAACGGAGTCGTATATTCCTCAGAAACCGACACTTGACGTGCCTGCTCGCAATCACGCCTATGCCCCGAAACTCATCTGCCGCGAACCATTCTACAAAAACACGTTCGATCCTGTGTTCGCCTCGCGGCTGAAGGCCAACGGGCATCACAACAACAATCCTGCGGAATACGGCGGCCACATGTCGATCATTGGCTTCGTCCATACGATGTTCCAGTTTTTGCCGCCATCGAAATATTTCAAAGACCATCCGGAATGGTACAATATGATCAATGGCGAACGGACGTCCGCCCACTATTCGCAGTTGTGTCTCACGAATGAAGAGATGCGCAAGGAGTTCGTCAAGATATGCTTACAGAAAATCGCGGAGAATCCGACGGCAGGCATGATTTCCGTTTCGCAGAACGACGGTCGCGGCATTGATGGCGGTTGCCAATGCCCTGCATGCAAGGCGATTGAGGAAGCAGAGGGCAGTCCGTCTGGACCGATCTTGCGGTTTGTCAACGCAGTGGCGGCGGACATTGCGAAAGTGTATCCAGACTTTCTTGTGGAGACGTTGGCGTATCGCTACACGCGGAAAGCGCCGAAAAT
Organism: Victivallales bacterium; assembly: GCA_017548425.1. GTDB lineage: Bacteria > Verrucomicrobiota > Lentisphaeria > Oligosphaerales > Oligosphaeraceae > UBA1407. The sequence goes on along the minus strand of JAFZAB010000122.1, from coordinate 28,048 downwards.
CACGAAGCCTGCGCCAAATGTCATCATCCGCCTGTGCAGCATTGAGATGAATGCGGCGCAGCCGTTGGAGAGCGGGCCTGACAATGCATCCTTCAAGAAAGATATCGAAGAATGGAGCGCCATTTCGAAGCAGTTGTACATTTGGAATTACATCACGAATTTCAGCAACTACATGCTGCCGCATCCGAACTATCGTGGACTGGCGAAAGATATTCGTTTCTTCGCCAACCACAAGACGATAGGAATGTTCGAACAGGGCGATGCCGGTTGCACGGTCGGTGATTTCGTGAGGCCGCGGGCATGGATCGTCTCGCATCTTCTGTGGAATCCCGATGCGGATGAAAAGCAGTTGGCCCGCGAATTCTTCAATGGTTACTATGGCGCGGCGGGGCCGTATCTGCTGGCGTATATCGATTATTTGTGCGACACGGTGGAGGCTTCCGGTTACAACATGACTTGCTACAACATGGATGTCAACGGCTGGATGAGGCCAGAAAATCTCCGTAAGGCGTTGGAACTGTACGCAAAAGCGGAACAGGCCGTCGCGGACGATCCTGTTCTCGCGGCGCGTGTAAGACGTGAACGGCTCTCGTTGGATCAAGTCTGTTTGATGTCAATAACGGATATGTTGCGCAAAGAACGGTTTACGGGTAAGAAGGCCGTTCTGCCCATCGCTGATCCTGTCAAATTGGCGGATGAATTCGTCGAATTGACGAAAAACGCGGGCAACCTGCGGGAAGGCGTGGCGTTCGGTCATTACGGCGAAACGTTGCGACAGGGCGTCGTAGCGGCCATTGCAAAAAGCAACTACGTTCCAATGCGTTGCAAAGATTTGCCGATAGACCGATGGGAAGTTTTTCCCGTCATCGGCTTCAATCTCGGGCGGATCGGCACATGGGCGGATATGGTCGATGACGCGGCGGCCGCGCAGGGGCGCGCCGTCCGCATGCCGACGACGCATCACGAATGGGCCATGCAATGTCCGTTCACGGCGGATTGCTACGACCGTTCCAAGCCGTGGCGGCTGACGGTTCGCGTCCGTTGCGAAGGTGCTTCGAAGGAAGGATCCGCCGTTGATTACGGTCTTTATGATCGTGGCGCACGGAAGGATATGTTCATGAAATGGGTACCTGCTAAGGATTGCAACGGAACGCAATACGTGGAAATCACGACGGAGCCGTTCATGATGTGCGAGCAACCGTTGCTGTGGTTCGCGCCAGTCAATCGTTCGCCTGAAGACGTCAGCTATGTCTATGTCGATGAAGCGATACTGATACGAGAACCATGATGAACCACGAATAGACACGAATGGACACGAAATTTGATCAAACCACAGATTACACAGAATACACAGATTGCCTCGCCGCCGGGCCGACGGTATTCTAAGACTCAATGATGAAACAAGACGTTGATATCGAATGATGCAAACGGCTCCGTCTGCTCGGCGGTTCGTCACGCTTCGCGCAAGCGCAAACAACGTCATGCGAAAGCTTGAAGTCCATGGTCTGTTGGCTGCGGCGGTTTTGAAAGCGCTTCGCGCAAGCGCAAACAATGTCATGCGAAAGCTTGAAGTCCATAGTCGTTAACTGAGACAGGAGAAGGCCTGATTCCAGAACATCCAGAATATCCAGTGATTCCAGAATACTCTTGTGCAATGTTTTATGTAATGGAAAAAGAATGAATGCAAATAACTTACAGGAGATGATGCCATGAAGATTTCATCCATGATCAGTGTTTTGCTGTGCAGCGCAGGCATCGCCATTTCACAGGATGCCGTGGAACTGCCATTGGGAAAGACGAACCTGCTGGACATCGGATGGTTTGATTTGGGCTACCAGTCGTATGGCGAAAAGGAGCATTTGCTGCCGAAAGGCACGGTGGAAGACATGATGGGGGAGACGGGCATCGCCAACAAGCCGTGCTTTGACAACGGCCGCTACGCATTGCTGTTGCATTCGCCGTGGCGGATTCCGACTGGCCGCACATGGATCGACTACACATTGAAATTCCCTCAGACGGACAAAATCGGTCTGACGTTCAGCTATGCCATGCGCGAGGGGATGGTCAGCGAGGATAAGAGCGACGGCGTGGAGTTCTTCTGTTTTATCTTCGGCGAAGGCGAAGAGCCACGCAAGATATTGGATGACTACTATTTAGGTTCGAAATGGAAAGACGTGTCCGTCGATTTGAGCCAGTATGCGGGAAAGAAATGCACGATTCGCTTCCAAGTCGAGCCTGGTCCGAACAAGAATCCGAATTTCGACTATTCGCTGTTTTCGGACATGTTCGTGCAGGTTGGCGAAAAGACGGAGGCCAATCTGGCGGAGCAATTGGACAACCTGCTGAAAGACAAGGCGATACAAGTACAGATGCAAACACCGATGACGCGTCTGCTGAACCGTTCGGGGCAGGGCATCACGCCGAGCAATCTTCTGGAATGCAAAAACAGCCTTGTCCAGACGGCGGATGGTTGGAATTTCATCTATGACGCGCAGGATTGCCGCATGGTCTATTCGTACAAGCCGAAAAGTGGCATGTTGGATGATTTCACGCTGAGCTACAACGGCGGCGAGCCGTTTGGCATTGCGGTGGGCGGACGGCTGAAACTGGAACGCAAGGTGGATGCGTACAACGTTCGTTTCCAGAAGATTGCACAAGAAGGAAACAAGTTGAAAGTTTCCGTGGAATATGCGGCGGAAGACGCGGAGACGGTTCATGCGGAATGGACGTTCGAGCTGATTGGCAAGGCGTTGGCCATAGAAGTTTTGTGCGATACACAGTCCGTTCAAGGGCTGAATCTGGGCAAGACGTCCATCGCAAAATTGCGCCGCCAGTTCTCCGTCCCGTATTTGGCGGCGAACATCGACTATACGCCGGAAAACCATCTGTACAGCTTCCGGCGGATGGATTGGACGAAATCGGACGCCTCCTACGCGGATATCAATTCGAGCTATAACAAAAAGACGGACGGTTCGCGCAATCCCGTCCATGATTTCGCGTACATCGCGTATTCGTCGAATCCTGCGGAAGTCCTGCCGAACATTCCGTGGGAGCCGTCGAAATACCGCAAACTGCTCGGCCCGAAAATCATGCTGGACTTTTGGGGAGGCACTTTCGAGAAAGGCCGCGACAGCTTGCGTCTGCTGAAGGACATGGGCGTCGATCACGCCGCCATCATCTACCACAGCTGGCAGCGTTTCGGTTATGATGTGAAGCTGCCAGACCATATTCCCGCGAATCCGAATCTGGGCGGCGACGAAGCGATGATCGAATTCGGAAAAGCCGCCAACGACTGTGGTTACACATGGTCGCTCCATGAAAACTATATTGATTTGTATCCGGATGCTCCGTCGTTTGACGAAAAGTCCGTCGTCATCGCCAGCGACGGCAAGTGGAGCAAGGCGTGGTTCAACGGTGGGACGAAAGTGCAGAGCTACGGCCTGAAATGCAATCATGCGTTGAAATACGCGCAAATGAACTCGCCGGAAATCCATCGTCGCTACAAGACAACGGCTGGTTATCTGGATGTCCATACATGCGTCTCGCCGTCGCATCAATTGGATCATGACGCGACACAGCCGATGGCGGCGAACGCGCATCTCAAAGTATTGAGGGACAGCGAGTTGTTCGACTACATGCGCAAGACGCATGAAGGGCCGATGTTCGGTGAAGGCGGCCGCCACTTCCATTGGGCGGGCGCGTGCGACGGGACGGAGGCACAGGTCAGCGGCGGCTGCGGGCACAAACCGTATCTGGATTTCGATCTGCTGAAGCTCCATCCGCAGATGGTGAACCACGGCATGGGCTACTATGAACGGTGGCATCCGAAAGGCTATTCGCTGTCGTGGGGGCGCGACGCGGGCTCGCAGGATCACATCGATATGTACCGCGCACAGGAAATCGCCTACGGCCATGCGGGATTCGTGTCCGGCAGACAATGCTTCAATCCCGCGTGGGCGGTGCGCGAACATCATTTGATGCATGCGGCGCAGGCTATTTATGGCGACGCGGATGTGCAGTCGATTCAATACGAAGTCTGCGGAAAGATGGTTCCCGCCGCCGTGGCGTTGGCGTTGGATTGCACGGAACGGCAATTGATTACGTATGACAATGGGACGGTTGTCATGGTGAACTGGGGGGCGGAAACGTGGAAGCCTGCGGGGGCGCCCCCGCTTCCGCAATGGGGCGTCTTTGTGGGGGGAGAAAACAGTCTTGTGCTCTCTGCGTACGAGTTCAGGCCGGGCGTGTTCGGAGATTATGCGGAGAATGACGAATACATTTTTGTCGATGCGCGGACATCGTTCGACATGCCGTATCTGAAGCAGAAGATGCCTGTGGCATCCGTCAAAGTCAAGGATTTCAAATACCTAGGCGGCAATGAAATAGAAGTCTCCTACGAATGGACGGCGTTACGGCCGACGGAGAAGCCGACGACGGCGTTCATCCATTTCCTTGAACGGCGTGGCGGTGAAACCCACATCATGTTCCAAGACGACCATGGGCTGCCGAAGCCGTCGTCGGAATGGAAGGCAGGCGAGACGTTTGTCTGTGGTCCGCACAAGTTGACCATCCCCACGGCGGAGCATTACCGTTACATCTGGGTGGCAGGACTTTACAATAAGGGAGGCCGCCAGCCATTGGATGGATTCCTCTATGATGCCGGTCGCTATCAGATTGGCACGCTGAATGTTGAACGCAACAAGAAGAACGACGTGACGAATGTCACGTTCGAACCTGTTTCCGATGAAGCAATTGCAGAGGCGAAGGCAGGTCTGCTTGATTTCAGCAAGCGTGTGAATCCGGAAGGCACGATGATTACTTGCGACGGCAAAATCAAGACGGACGGCTCCGTGAAGATTCAGAAGACGGCGGATGGCGCCATCATCTTCCCGTATCCGCGTGACAAGGAGTTCACGGTGATGCTGGATACGCGAAGGGTGTTTGATTTGGGTGAACCGTCCAATTGGAAACTTGTGGCGAAGGCCGCGTTGACGCAGGAGGATATGGGTGAGATTCCCATGACCGTCGATGGCGGTTGGCTGGTCTTCAAGGCTGGCCTGAAAGGCGCAGGGCGCTATCTGCTTGTGAAAAAGAACCACTAATGGACACGAATGCACACGAATGTTTTGATGAGTCCACAGAATACACTGAATAAACAAATGCCTCGCAGACGGGCCGACTAGATTTATAAGGATTTCATGGTGAAACAAAACGTTGATTGCTAATGAAACAAACGGCTCCGTCTGCTCGGCGGTTTCATACGCGCTTCGCGCGGAGATTTCTTCACGTAAAATAAATTATGAATTATGCATTATGAATTATGAATTGAAAATGCGTTGGAAATTGGCAGGAAACGGAATCGTGTGGAACGTGCGGGAAGACAAAAATCTTCCGCATGAAGACCATATGGAAATGAGCGGGCGGAAAGTCTCGTTGATTGTGCTATACGGCGTTGCTGAGGGCGGTAAACTGTTGCTCAAACGGCGTTTGGTGTGGCCGATGTTGCGGACGATTCCAAACAACACGCATGCGTCATTCAGGCTGAATGCGGATGACGCATGGTTGCCGTCGATGGAAATCGACGGAACGCCAATGGAAGAGTTTCCCGAAGTGATTCGCTTCGACGGTGTTCTGAATCTCGAAAGCTGCACGCAAGGCGCGTTGCGCATACGGCGGCGGCTGTTCCCATGCGTTGATGCGCGGTCGATGTGCGAAACCGTGACGGTGACGAATACGGGCGGCAAGCCATGCAACGTCGCTGTAACCAACAACGGGAAAGAGGTTTATGGTCGTGGTTGTAACGGCGTGTATGTTGTCTGTGCGTTGATGACACCGTCGGCCGAACGTGTGATTCAGCCTGGCGAGACGGTTGAATACGGCTTGCAGATTTCGGCACGGCTCGCCAACGAGCCGTACGAACGGCTGGATGCTTCCACGGAACTGTTGCGGCGGCAGGCCCGTGTGGCGGAACTGCAGGCTCCGTTGGATTTGCATACAGGCATTGAGGAAATCGATGCCGAATACAAAATGTGCAAGCTGCGCACAGGCGAAAGCATCTTCGACACGCATGGCGGCCCCATGCACGGGCCTGGCGGCGACAGCTACTATGCGGCGACGTGGTGCAACGACCAAGTGGAATATGCGGGGCCGTGGTTTGCGTTCACGGGAGACAAATTGGCGTTGGAGGCCTCGCTGAACGCCTACAGCCATTATATGCCGTTCATGGGGCCTGATTTCCATCGGATTCCGTCATCGGTCATCGCGGAAGGTTTCGACATCTGGGAAGGCGCGGGAGACCGTGGTGACGCGGCGATGTACGCCTATGGCGCGACGCGTTTCGTGTTGGCGTCGGGCCGACGAGACTTCGCCATAAAGCTTTGGCCTGGAATCAAATGGACATTGGAATACTGTCGTCGGAAAGTGAACGAGAAGGGCGTTGTCGAGTCGGATTCAGACGAATTGGAAGGTCGTCTGCCGCATGGCGACGCGAATCTGAACACATCTGTTTTGTATTATGGCGGTTTGACGCTTGGTGCGAAACTGGCGGCGGAACTTGGTGAGACGCAACTGGTTGCAACGTATAAAAAACAGGCCTGCGAAATCGAAAAGGCAATCGAAAAGCATTTCGGACGGACGTTGCACGGCTTCAAAACGTATCAGTATTTTGACGGTTGCGACGTCCTGCGGTCGTGGATCGGCATTCCGCTGTGCATGGGAATCGAGACGCGGGCGGAAGGCACGGTGGCAGCGATGTTTTCACCGTATCTGTGGAACGGTGAAGGGATGCTGAGTCAGGAGGGCGACAAGATCACATGGGACCGCAGTCTGCTGTACGGCTTCCGCGGCGCGTTCGCGGCAGGCTATGGCGCGACGGTGATGGACAAGTTCCAAGCCTATTCGGCAAGCCGTCTGTTGGGCGAACATGTGCCGTATCCCGTCGAGGCATGGCCGGAAGGCAATCGCCGCCATCTGGCGGCGGAAAGCGCACTGTACTGCCGTATCGTGACGGAAGGCCTGTTTGGCATCGTGCCACAAGGCCTGCGGTCGTTCACGGTGAAGCCATGGTTGCCAGACGGTTGCAACTGCATGGAATTGCGCTCCATACGCGCTTTCGGCCATGAGTTCGACATCGTGGCGGACGCGAAACGGACGCTGCTTGTGGAAAATGGACGTGAAACAGCAATTGATAAAGTAGTAACCTTAAACTCTTGAAAACAAAAAGGAAACAATCTATGAAAATCATGATCATGACGGATTTGGAAGGCCCTGCGGGAATCAACGGTCGTTCGGACGGAATCGGCAACAAGACCGTCAACACACCCATCGCCTGCCAGGTGCTGATGGACGAAGTGAACGCCTGTGTGCGCGGCTTGCTGAAAGGCGGCGCGGACGAAATCGTCGTCTGGGACGGTCATGGCGGTAGCAACTCCATGGATATCACGAAGTTGCAGTATCCCGCGCAGTTGGGGACCATCGGCGGCGATTTGGCGCCATGCGTTTATACGGATGCGAGTTTTGATGCCGCGATTGAAATCGGTTTCCATGCGATGGAAGGCGTTTCCGACGGCTACATGAACCACAGCTACGACAGCCATCACGTCTGCAACATGTGGATCAACGGCGAAAAGATTGGCGAAATCGGCATCAACGCCTACGAAGCCGCGTATTTCGGCGTGCCGATGATTCTTGTTACGGGCGACCAGGCGGCTTGCCGCGAGGCCAAAGCATTCCTGCCGGATGTCATGACCGTCTGCACGAAGCATTCCATGTCCCGCTACACGACCATCAACCGTAATCCGCTTGATGTGCAGAAAGACATCGAGGCGACGGCGGAGAAGGCGTTGAAGAACCTTAAGAAATTCAAAATCAAGAAGATACCGTCGAAGATCGAGTACAAGATTGAATTCATGTGCCCGAACAACGTCATCGCCTATGAGAAGCGTGGCTGGGAGCGAATCGACCACCAGACCGTTGTGACGCGCGGCACGGATTTCGTCGATGTGTATTCGCAGTATGTCGGCTGGGCGGCCGGCGTGCACAACAAACGCTTCGGCATCACGCCAAAGTGGAAAGGCTTGAGCATAGAGTAAAAACTAGAAGCTCTAGAAATTCAAGAAGCTCTAGATTATCTAGGAAAAAGGAAGACCAAGATGAAAAAGCATTGTTTGGCTGTAGTGGCGTTTCTTCTTGCATTGCAGGTATATGCACAAATGCAGATTGAGGCGGAGACGGTGATTGTGAACCGTGAGGCGACCAATCAGGAGGAATTGCGGCCAAACAGCTGGTCCATCTGGTCAACGGATGTGAACAAGAAGGCGTGGTCGGGCGGTGTCGTCGTGCGCAGTCCTGTCACGAAAGAAGACCACAAGACGCATGACGAAGGGGCACCCGTCCTACATATTCGCCTTCCGATTCCGGAGCCGGGCTTCTATTCCATTGAAATGCATGGATCGTACCGTACGATCGGCCTGTCGTTGGATAATGGGAAGACGTGGCGGCGGTTCAACAGCGGCGTCATCGCATCCGCCATCCGTATCGACAATGGCTTTTTCGACTGCTGGTTCGACGACTGCTACAAGACGCCGCCGCCGCAATCCTTAGGCCCCGCCTACATTGATTATTTTCTTGTGACGAAACTGGAGGATGTGCGTAACGGCTTGAGCAATCCAGACTTCGAAGTCGGCAAGATTGGCGAGACACCTGTCGGTTGGAGTTGGTTCCATCGTGACCGCGTGGGCGGCGCAACTGTCAGTGACGAGCATAAGGAAGGAAAGCAATCGCTGCATATCGTCTCGCCGGACGGTCGCGACTGGAATGTGGCGAATGCAATGCTCTTCCCCGTGAAAAGCGGCCATGAATACGTCTTGCGCTGCTGGATGAAAGGAAGCGTCGTGAACACGTCGCGGCTGGAATTGGTTGGTTATAAAGGCAACGAACGCGTGACGTGGACGGCGGCGAGAAGCCGTAACTTCTACAAGTCGCCAGACAAATGGCAGCCAATCCGTTCGTTTTTCCAAGTGGAGGACGACATTGATGGCGTTATGTTGCGGATTGTCGGAAGCCGCGCGGCGGATTTGTATGTCGATTGCATCGCGATCGAAGAGGCCAAATCGGATGCGATGAAACCGAAACCGTTGGTGGAAGGCCATGCGAAGACGAAAGTTGTGGAGAAATTCAACCGTGGCGTTGTGGCGCAGGAAACGGATGGCGGCGTGTATGTCAGCTGGCGGTTGCTGAAGGAGGATATTGCGCAGGCGGCGTTTGACATCTATCGGAAAGTCGATGGAAAAGAGTCGAAACTCAATGCGTCGCCAATCCGCCAGACATGCGATTTTCTGGATGCAAATCCCGTTGAAAACGCGACATACATTGTCCGTGAAATCAATGGCGGAAAGAGCGGTGAGGCGGCTGTCTGGAAGCGTGAGGCAAAAGGCAGCCATGCCTACAAATCCTATAAACTAAGCGATCCGAACGCGCGAATTCAGAAGGTTGGTTTCGGCGATTTGAACGGCGATGGCGACTATGATTTCGTCGTCAAGATTCCCGCCGGCAATATTGATCCGTGGAGCGTCGTCTGGACGAAATCGCCTGATACCTATAAATTGGAGGCGTTTTTGAGCGACGGTACACGGCTGTGGACGTACGATCTCGGTTGGGACATCGAACGAGGCATCTGGTATTCACCGTACTGCGTGCAGGATCTCGACGGCGACGGCAAGGCGGAGGTCATCACGAAAATCAGCGACGGCGACCATCGTGAAGCGGACGGCCACGTCTATTCGGGAGACGAATATTTCGTCGTGCTCGACGGCATGACGGGTAAGGAAATCGACCGTGCGCCGTGGATTCGCCGCAACCATTTCGGTTGCGAAGGCCAAGCCGCCTATCATTTTTCCGCCCGAAATCTCATGTGCATCGCGTATCTGGACGGCAAGACGCCATGCGTCTGCATCCTGCGCGGCACGTATGACGACATGGCCGTTGAAACATGGCAGTTGGTCAACGGAAAGCTCCAGCGTGTATGGAGTTACGACAACGCGGAACTGCCGCGCAAATGGTACGGGCAGGGTGCCCATACGAATTACGCGTTGGATGTCGATGGCGATGGACGGGATGAAATCGTGCTCGGCAGTGCGGTTATCGACGACAACGGAACGCCGTTATGGAGCATCGGAAAAGGCCATCCCGACGGCGTGTTCTTCGGCAAATTGATGCCGGACAAGCCCGGCCTGCAAGTCGCATGGACGATTGAATCGGCGCAGAAGACGGGCGGCCTCTGCATGGCGGATGCGAAGACGGGCAAGCTGTATTGGGAACTGGACGAACCAACGCATCATGTCGATGGCAAAGGCCAGATCGCGGATATCGATCCGCTGTATCCGGGCGCGGAAATCGCTGGGGCGGACATGCATATCCTTGAGCCTGGCACGAACAAACGTGGCCTCGTGAAAGGTTGGCTCATGACGGCGGACGGCAGGACGCTCGAAAATACGGAGACGCCGACATACCGTTTCGGCCGTTGGACGATCTATTGGGATGCGGATTTGCAAAAGGAGATTTTCGGCGGAAAAATCACCGACCACAACGGTGGTCCTGTGTCGGACCATTCCTTCGGCGGCATGGTGCTGATTGCGGATATCATCGGCGATTGGCGGGAAGAGATCATCGCATCGCCGATCAATGGCGAATTCCGAGTCTATTCGACGGATATTCCGGCGATGGACCGTCGCCCATGCTTCATGCAGGAGCACCACTACCGCATGCGCATGGCGGCGAATGCGATGGGATACGCGACGGAGGCGTTGCCGCCGTATGATCTGGAGAGCGAATCGCCCAATCTGAACGGGACGTTCATGGATGGTAAAGGCAAGACCGACAATGTGATACAACTGGTCGTCGTCGCGTCGCGACATGAAGCGTTAAAAGGAACGGTGACGATTCAACTGCCGACGGGAGTCACAAGTGACACGGCGTCGTTCGACATTGATTTGAAGGCTGGCGAACGGACGGTTCGGAAGATCAAATTCATGTCGGACAATCGCTTCCATGGGGCTGTCCGATTCGTTTTGACGCGACCGGATGGCCGTCAATTGAAAGGACAGGTCTTGGCGCAGATTGCCAACAATGGCTTGCCAAAAGGCTATTTTGCTGAAGCGGAAGCATTTACGGCGCAGACTGGCGGTGATGTCCATATCCGCGACGACAAGCCGGGAGTCCATGGTAAGGCGATCTCCCATTGGGACAAAGCAGGCCATGCGCTGTCGTGGGAAGTGACCATTCCGACCGATGGAAATTACCTCTTCACAGCTTGTTACTGCAATCCAAACGGCGCGATGCGTCGCTTAAAAATCGATGACAACGACATGGGCGTCTTCACTTTCCCTGGCAGCGGCGGCTTCGGTGATACGCCCTACGAATGGACGCTCTTCACGGCGATTCGCGACGGCAAGCCAATCGTCATTCCATTGAAGGCCGGAAAGCACGTCATCCAACTGGAAAATACCGACGGCAAAGGCACGAATCTGGATTATGTTGGATTTGTGAAGGAAGAGGATTGGAAATAAACTTTTATCTTTTATATAAATATAACAAAGGGTTTTGATTATGGTAATGGCTGTGTTGTCATGTCTTTCCTGCATCGGAGCGTCCATTTCGGGAATTGTGCGATTTGACAAGAATGGCGATGGCTGGCCTTCGCCGGACGAGCCCGGCCTCCCGGGGATGCTTGTCAGCGATGGATATGGCTTTGCCGTCACCGATGCGAACGGCCGTTACACACTGCAAATAAACAGCAAGGCCAAGACCGTCTATGTCCATAGAACAGAGAGTTATACAGCGGATGTCACGCGTTTCTGGCATCGACTTTCAGCTGAACGGACCACGTATGACTTTCTGCTGCATGAGGCACGACCTGTCACGGGAGATACGCTCACGATGGTCGCTATCGGCGATTCCGAGACCCACGAATTGTCATTCATGGAACAGATACGAGCCTATTTTGCCAATCATCCAGAAGTCAATCTGTTCATCAACGCAGGGGATATTAGCGCGAGGTCACCGCTTGGCATGGAAGTCCAGCGGGATATGGTCAACGCCGCCACGATGGGCGGAATTCCCGTCGTCTATGCCTGCGGCAACCATGACGTCGATTTTCGCGGTCGCGGGCTGTATGGAAGCAATTGCCCGTACATGTCAATATTCGGACCGTGGTGGGAGTCTTTTGAATTGAGCGGATTTCTGTTTGTTGTCGTGCCGATATACAACAGCTGGGGGGCGCCCATTCAATATGACATGCTGGATTGTGGCGATTGGCTAAAAGCGATATGCCGGCGTTTCCCTGACAAGAAGAAAATACTGGTCTGCCATGATCTGCCTGATTGGGTTGGATTCAAGATGGCTTCTCATGACGGCGATGTTGTTTTTGACGACGAGCATTTCGTCTGCGCCATTTATGGCCACAAGCATTGCAATGTTGTAAGGAAATATCCCTCTGGTCGCAAATCGTTCTGCGTGTCGGCTCCGAACAAGGGCGGTGAAGGCTGCTTTGCGCCATCGTTCCGCGTCGTGACACTCGACAGAAAGACGCTAGCGGCAAATAGCGAACTTTTCTTTATGAATGCTGTGGAGCATCTTGAACTTGTCACGCCTCGCGATGGTATGTTTTTGCATGAAGGAGACAATCTTATCATCACGGCGGACGCATATTGTGGCGGCGATGAAATCGCTTCCGTTACGGCGACAAAGGATGGTGAAGCCGTGGAATTGTCACGAATCAGCCAGGCAGGATGGCAGGGCAGGACGGCATGGATGCTTTCTGGAGGGACTAGGATCACGTTGGCCGCAAGAACAAAATCTGGCGGAAAAATCATGCGCAACTTTGCCGTTGCAGATGGAAAAGCAAACCGTTTGGCATGGGCCACACAATTGCCCGCGACCATCGCCATGGCCGATTTGAAATTGGTGAACGGACTGCTTGTCGTTGCTGTCTGTGACGATGCAAACGCGGAGAACGGCGGACTTTACGCCATTTTAACCAAGACTGGCGAGATTGTCTGGCATTATTCCACAGGCTATGGAATCCGCAACAATTTCGCAACGGATGGCAAACGCATTTACGCCATCGACACGCATGCCAACATCCATGCCGTTGATGTAGCGACTGGACGGCGGACGTGGCTGAACGAATCTGATCCGTCCATCGGCGATCCCGTCACATCAGGCTTGGCTTGCCAAGACGGAATCGTGGTGGGCGGCTATGGACGGCATCTGCGCGGCATCCGTGCGGAGAATGGTATAACTATCTGGAACAACACTGCTTGGGAAGTGGAGGACCGCACGGAAGCAGAGGACAAGCTGGCTCTTTCGGATGGTAGCGTGTTCGTCCTTTCGCGGCTTAACGGTCTGTATCGTCATGATTTGAAGACAGGCGACATCATCTGGCGGTACAAGACGCTTTTCGCTGAATCCACAGCCTTGCCGGACGGCGATGCCGTGTGGCTCATCGGAAGCTTGCGCAATCTCCTGCGGCTGAACATGATGAATGGCGGACTTTTAGCGGAGTACAAGTCGTATCCATGCGCCCATACGACGGCTGCCCCGCTGAAGCTGCCCAACGGCCTGCTGCTCATCGCTTCGGGCGACAATGGACTGGGTGCATTCAATCCTACAACGGGAAAGGACGAATGGCGTTTCATGCCGAAGGCATCCATTACGCCGACAGGCGATTATATCACGGGAAATCCGCCCGCCGTCACCGCCACGCCGTTTCTTGACGACGAGGCATTGTGGGTTGGCGCGAATGACGGACGGCTCTACAAACTGAATGTTGCGGATGGCGTTGTCGTGGAGGAGTTTGTCATCGGTATGCCGATTTTGAACGGAATGTGTGCAGATGGTGGCCATGTCTATGTCTCCGATTGCTGTGGACGGATCATGGCCATCAGAAAACGGTGACGTTTTTGGCACCGCAAGATTGCTGCGTTGCTCATGTAAAAAAGTCCTCCTTCCTGTCCGTCTTATGGAATCCAACTGCACAAGTATTTTGGGTGTTCATAAAAGGAAAGGGCGGAAAAAGCTTAATAAATCCTGTCTATCATTGCATATAATTCGTGGGCGTTGCCCACATGCGACGGCGAGACGCCGCCGCCACATCTTACCTAACAACGTGGACGCCATCGCTACAATCGCATCGTCGCTACTTCAATCATTCTCCTCATAATAATAGGAGTAGTCGATGCCTTTCATGAAAATTTCGCGATCGGCGATTTTGTCCGTAAGGGCGGAGCGAAGCAGAAACTTGAGCATTTCGGTATCCGTCACACTATGTTGCATGGCATCGAGATAGGTGCGTTTATCGACTTGGCTCCAATCGATGCATAGGCGAAGATTCTTCTTCAGCATCATGTCCAGCCAAATCCGTGTGGCGCGTCCATTCCCTTCACGGAACGGATGGGCGACATTCATCTCGGCATATTTGTCGATGATTTCATCAAAATTGTTTTCCGGCATTGCTTCGATTTGTTTCAAGGCGTCGTGAAGGTAAAGAGCCTGCGCGAATGAAAAGCCACCTTTGGAGATGTTCACGGAGCGGATTTGCCCTGCAAAATCGTAAAGTCCGCCGAAGAGATAGGCGTGGATTTGCTGCAGTCCCTTCACGGTTCCTGTTTCGATGCTTTCAATCAATCTGCTTTCGAAAAGCGCGTAAGCCTTCTGCTTGCTTTTGCCATCGATTGTGTTGTCCGAATAGAGGAACCAATCGAGAAAACCAGCGGCCTTGTTGTTTGGAAATGCCTTGACAAGTTCAGTAATACCTTGCGCATCAAGAACATCCGTGGCGTATCGCTTGCCATCGGCGGCCAGCAGTTTCAGTTGGATAGTGGCACTAACCAACTGATTCCCTTCACGCTTCAGCTTGGCCTTGAGCCACTTCCAGTAGTTGCGTGTCTTGGTGTAGTCGCTTTGGACGTTCAAGACGCCAACGACATCCAATACGGAGAAGAACCAGCCGCCTGTCTCATCATTCCAGACGGCCCGCACTTCCTGGTCATTGAAGAATCGAATGGATATCTTGGGCATGATGCTTTACTATTTATATATAGGTACTCCTTCGGTAGTGCCGAAGGAACTATCGGAGTTTGAAAATTACGGAAATGGAGGAAACACCGCATTGGCTCGACAATGCAGGATGAAATGGAGAAGACCATATCCGTAACAGAAAATAGTTTAGCACATGCATGGGGGGAATGCAAATACCTTTTGTAGAAAACTCCTGAAGGCGTGGTACAGTATGGGATGCACATGAATTGTACATTGAAAAAGAAACGTTTTCAAGTATTGTGATGTAGAAGCTATTACAAAGCTGAATGGGAAACGTTAGTATCTGGCCGTGATTTAATCAGCGACATGGCGTCAGTATGTGACAGTTTGTATAGTTCCACCAACTTGCTGGCAATGGCCTCCTGCTTGATTCCAAAACTAAGGCATCCATCGATGAAAATACCGATGTTTCTGCGGCGTTCATTTTCTTCCGCTTCTTTCTTCCAAACTTGTTCCGCGTAATGCATGTCGATTTCATCCTCGTCTTCAGGTATTGTGATTGCCAGTTCCCAATGAACTTGTAGACATTCACCTCCAATAAAGGGAATTTCAAGAAAGCTTTTTATCTACCAATACCACAGCTTCATCGCATGAAAGATTGAAACATTTCACCAACTGGTTGATGATCGCCTCCCGTGGTACGCCGAGACTGTTGCACATATCTATGACATTTCTGATGTTCTTCTGACGTTCTTCTGCTTTCCCACGCTCCTCGCCAAGCCTGATCCCACGCTCCTCGCCAAGCCTGATCCCACGCTCCTCGCCAAGCCTGATCCCACGCTCCTCGCCGATCAGGATTCCTTCCTCCTTCGCCTTGTTTGCCCAAACTTGTTCCGCGTAATGCATGTCGATTTCCTCCTCGTCTTCAGGTATTGTGATTGCCAATTTCCGATGGGTGTTGATCACGTCAAAACCCTTTCTTGAAAGATGACGGAATTTTTCCTTCGTCTCGATGAGCTCTTTCAGTTTATCTGAATCCTTCTCATAGACTATATACGCCGCCACCACCCCGATGTCCGAGAGGAGACTGTCGGGATCGTATTGGCATATATCTTTGAGCGTCAGCACGTTCAGGGGGACGTCCGTCATTCGTCTGGATAACGCCTCGGGTATGTTCCCTTGCAACTCCCGCAGGCTTCGCGGCCCCGTCCAGTCGCCCTTTCCCGTGTACAGGGTGACACTCAACGGCGATGGCAGAATGGCTCCCTCCGGCCAGCCTGTGAACCAGTCGCCTGGAGTGTCTTTCGACTTGACGCCTTCTGCCATTCGCTCCGCAATGAATGTCAGCGACTGGTCTTCGTACTGCATGATGCGCAGCGGCATGGCTTGCGAGACCTTTGTCTGTCCTTCGACGCCTAAGACGAGGCTGGCTGGACTTCCTCCGAATTCCGTCTCCAGCGTCGCCACACCATCGTGAATCCGTTCGCGATATGATGGCTGATTCTTCGCGTCTTTCGTGTCCTCTTTTGTCTGTGTCGCCATCACCTGCACGGAATCAAGATCCTTCAACGCCTTCGGATCAACGGTCAGCCCGTCCATGCCGAAAGCAATGTTGAAGATATCCGCAATAACCTTGTAGTCTGACAAATACCGTCTGAGCGCCTTGTCCTTCGCTCCCATGTCCACTCCTTTGGATTAGCCATCCAATTAATTATTATAGCACCTTTCGCTATAATATCCATCTTTTTTAGAATATCAGTCGTTTTTTTGTCTTTCCCATACTATACACCACCATTTAAATAATGCAAGCAATTAATTGAATTATATAGAAGTCATAAGAATTCCTATAAAGTCATAATCTTTGGATGACTTTATGAGATTCTTTATGATTATTGCAATAAAATGATATATTATGTGTGTTTGTGTGTATTGGGCAACAGCTAGGATTCGCCTGATAGTCTGGATTTGCAGAAATTGGACTATCACAAGTTGTTTCAAATTAGTCAGAGCATCAAAAAAGTAAGTTGTTTCGTTAGCGCTCCTGTTGAACTGCTTCAAGTTCTCCGCAAACATAAACTTTCTTCTGTTGCAAAGGAAACAAATACCATTAGTAGAAAACTCCTGAAGGCGTGGTACAGTATGGGTTGCACCATGTTGTCTGTTCACAAGATTGCTTTCCCATAGGAAACGCCATGCATTCCGCCATGAAGAATTTCTTGCTTGCCACGGTAACCCTTTCGGTTGCAGGGGCTTTTGTTCACGCTCAGGATGCTCCGACAGCGAAAAAGACGCCACAGGTCAGCGCCACCATCGACTTCCTGGACTATGTTTTTTCCATGCACAAGGGGCCGGAAGATTATTATCCATTGGAAGAATACGAAAAAGAGCTTAAGCAGTTGGCGGATGCAGGGATACGAAAAATTTACCTGCGCGTCAATGTCTGCGGATTGACACATTATCCAACAAAAGTCGCTGCGCAATACGGCGACAACGACGCTCTCCATTGGACATATGAAAAGGAGGCCTTGCGGCTGGTGGAAACCTACAAACATTACAATCCATGCACGGAGACCATCCGCATCGGACACAAATACGGTATGGAAGTCTGGGCATGGGAAAGCCTTCACGATGACGCGGGCGTCTGCTATTCCAACGCCAATATTTCGGAACGCTATAAGTCCATCTACGACAAGCTTAAAGGATGGGCGCTGATGGATCCGTTCTATATGGACAATCCGGACGCGTTGGCGGAAATCGATCCGCGATTCAAGATAACGGATATTGATGTACAAAAGATCAACGAAGAGGCACGTCGGCTGCCAATTGAAAAAATTGTCTTTACCAATCCATCGAAATGGAAGGGACTTCCGCTTGGCAAGATCACGCAAGAAAATCTCCGAATTTACGTCAGCGCAGACAACAAGCAATATACACCATATGACAAACCGTTCTCTTTCATGGCGCATAAAGTGAATGGTTGCAATCAGATAGTTATTTCCGGACTGAATATTACGCAGCCGTATATCAAGTTGGATTGCACAGACAACAGCTCCAACTATTCCATGGTCATCACGCAGCAGACAGGGCAGGGAGAACTATACAATACGAAAGGGAAGATGGTTCCGTCTGTATGGAACTGGGGAAGCGGCAATCCGGAAAAGACGTGGATCAATTTTTCGCAATTATCTGGCCCCGCCGCATGGGATTATCAAGACCGTTGCGTTGGATGCCTGGTAGGTGTCATTCCACAGACACAATACTATCTGGGGGTGGTCGAATACGCCACCGAAAAAGGCATGAAACATGGCGTGGATCGTTTCCGTGAATTAGCGGAATATCCATTCGACGGCTTCATGTTCAACACTCGCTGCCATAGCGTCCGTGCCGATGCGGAGCGATATGGCTTTAATCCAGAAGTGCTTGCGAAATTCAAAGCACGTTATGATCATGACTATAACGGGACGGAAGCAGACAAGGAAGGCGTCTGCCAAATTCGCGCGGAAGGCATCGCGGATTTCTTCAAAAACTGCAAAGCTTTGACGAACGGTCGGCCCATCTACATGTCCGCTCCGTTGCCAATCGAAATGAAAGGCGACGACAATTTCAACACGACTTTCGGGCCGCTTCCGTGGCTTTACAAACGCTACTTTGCCGACGGATCCATCGATGGTGTCGTCATGATCGGCAAGAACTGGCAAAATGGCACGGATTTCTCCTCCTATTTCACGGATGAGATCACAGGCAGCAAGCCAATCAAGATCGGCATCTTCCGCGAAGGCGCGAAATACGGCAGAGACATGGACTTTTTCAAGAAGGACATGGGCAAGCTTCTTGATTCAAATCTGGATGAAATTGAATTCTATGAAAGCATGATTCTCAACCAGAGGCCTGAGATGTTGGAGTTTATTCGAAAACCACGAATGGACACGAATAAACACTAATGTTTGTTTTGTGTCCACACCGCCGCCGGCGGCGTCTCATTGTGAGATGCCGCTGTTCATACCACCAACGGCGGGAGGCCGTCGTTACTACATGCGGACGGCGGGACGCCGTCGTTACTTACACCAAACGGAGCGTCAGAATCTCGAAGGGCTTCAATGAGAGAGTGACACAGCCTTTTTCAACAGAAAGGGTCTTGCCTTTCTCCCATTCGATGAGATTTGTCACGGAGACTTTCGCCTTTGGATTCGTCAGCTTCAGAACAGCCGTAGCATGCTTGCCGGCGGTTTCAACAAGACGCAGAATCGTCGAATCATCCTTTTCGGCCTTCTTGACGACTTCCAGATTGACGCTGTCGGATTCGACCGTGCAGGGCGGTTCCGCCTTGTCGTTGGTGTAGCCTTCGGCTAGATACGGATCGCGGTTGAGGACGGCCGCTTCGTCCGGAACGCATCCTTCCAGATGGTTGCCGGCGTGCGGGAAGAAGCTATATATAAAGGTATGTTCGCCTTGGTCGGCGTTGTAGTCGGGATTCTTCGGCGAGCGGAGGAGATTCAGATCCAACACGTTGCCTTTTACGCGATAACCGTATTTGCAGTCGTTCAGAAGAGCGACGCCGTAGTCGTCCTGCGAAAGATCGGCGTAGCGTTGTCCGCATGTTTCGAATTTCGCTTCCTCCCAACTGGTATTGTCGTGGGTGGGGCGCTTCACGAAGGCGTATTGGATGTCGAACGTCGCGAAATCGGAATGGACATCGACGGGGAAGGCGGTGCGCATCATGACGCGCTGTTCATGCCAATCGACATGCGTGACGAAATCGAGCCGCGTGCTGTTCGGACGCAAGACGACTGTCTGTTCGATGACGGAGCGTTCCGTCTTGAACGTGAATTTCATGAACGAACGAGCGGGGCCGTTGACGGGCAGATCCATTGCGACGCATTCCGGATGTTCCTTGAAATCACGTGGATAGAACATATCGACGTCCCACGCTTCCCAGTTGTTCGGGCGGTCATAGTACAATGACAGGACGTTGCCCGGAGCGGAAAGGATTTCACGGCCGTCGCGTTTGTCAATGGCGCTGACCAATTGGCCGTTTTTGTCAAACGTGTATTTCACGAAGTCGTTCTCCAACACTGGTTTGCGCGACTGCTTGACGACGGCGGCCTTGCCTTCCGTCTGGCGGATGTTGAGGAAGGAGGACGGCTGGACGACGACGAACGCGACGACATGGTCGTTTTCGACCTGCGTCGGCAACAGCTGTCCATCGTCGCTGCAAATCGCGCAGCCTTTCCAAGCCTTTGGCAGTTCGATGGTTCCGTGCCATGCGACGGGCAGCGTGTTGACGATGACGGCGGAGGCGGCTTTCTTCTTGAACAACGTCTTAGCGGCTTTGTCCATTTCTTCGGAGGCCATCGCGAGAACGGCGGCATGCTCCTTTTCAGTCGTTTGATAGACGAGACCGATGGAGGAGCCTGGGATGATGTCGTGGAATTGATTGAGCAGCACGGTCTTCCATGCTTTGTCCAGCTTGGCAGCGGGATATTTCGCCTTCGGCAGGCAGGACGCGATAAATTCCAACGCCGTCAATGCTTGTTCGCATTTGCGATTGTTGCGTTTCGTGTGGGATTGTGTCGTCAGCGTGCCGCGATGGAGCTCCAGATAGAGTTCGCCATTCCAGACGGGCAGTTCGTCTTTGCGCGGCGCGAGTTCTTCAAAGAAGTCGCAAGCCTTTTTATAGACGGCTTTTGGAACGCCTTCCAGATTCTTGATGCGGTTATTGCGTTCGACGAAATCTTCGCTCGGGCCGCCGCCGCCGTCGCCGATGCCCATGAGCGTCATGAATTGGTCGAGATAGCCTGCTTCACGGAAGCGGTTCTGTCCGTTGATGCGCTCACGTGGACGGCATTCTTCATTATAGGTATCTTCCGGCGGGAAGTGCGTCAAGACTTCCGAACCATCGACACCGATCCAACGGAACGTGTTGTGCGGGAAGGAGTTGACTTGGCTCCAGGATATCTTCTGCGTCAGGAAGTAGTCGCAATCCGCCTTGCGGATGATCTGCGGCAGGGAGGCGGAATAACCAAAGACGTCCGGAATCCACAGATTGCGGACGTTCACGCCGAAATTGTCCATGAAGAAATTCTTGCCGTGGAGGAACTGACGAACCATTGATTCGCCGGAAATCAGATTGCAGTCGGCCTCGACCCACCAGCCACCTTGGAGCTCCCAACGTCCTTCCTTCACGCGTTTTTTGATTTTTTCAAACAGTTCGGGATAGTTGTCTTTCGTCATCTGGTAGAGCTGTGCCTGTGATTCGCCGAAGATGTAGTCCGGATACTTCTCCATGAGGGCGATCTGGCTGGAGAACGTACGGGCGCATTTGCGGATGCTTTCTCGGACGGGCCACAGCCAGCCGACGTCGATATGGGCATGGCCGACGCAGCAGGCCGTCAGGGCGCTGGCCATGGCGGGGCGGTTGAACATCTTCTCCGCAAACAGCTTGCGGACGGCCTTCGCGTTGGCGGGATCGTAGTTGTACAGGTCGATCGCCTTGTTGAGGAGATCGAGAAGCTGCTTGCCGCGATAGTCGTTGAGGCCGTAGGCGTCCAACAGTTCGTTGAGGCAGCGGAAATCGACGAGCATGTGATAGACGTCTTCATCGAACACACTGAGCGACATTTCGCGGATATAGGCGTCGAACGAGCCCATGGGTTTCGGCGGATTGATATCTGTCGGCGCGGGCTGGTTGATGCCGAAAAGACCGTTGGCGGCGGCTTCGATCCAATAGTCGATTTTCGTTCCGGACTTCAGTTTGCCGAGAACGAAACGGTCTTTGTAGAAGGCGTTGTCGAAATGGCTGTGTCCTGTCAGACCATAGATGGGGCAGCCGTTTTTATCGAATACGCAGCATTCGCCGCCCGTGTGGATGCGGAGGCACAACGTCTTGCCGGCGAACTCTTTCGGAACGACGGCGCCGACGTGGAACCATGCGCTTTCCCATTCATGGCCCCACAGCATGCCGACGGTCGCTTCGGCATATTTCAATTTGAGCCGTTCGTTGAATGGAACGGGATCCTTCGTCTTCGCGAAGATGGCCTTCAGCGGGATGGATTGCGGATAGATGTTGCGGTTTTCGTTGCCGAGCATGCGGTGGATGCGCTCGCGGTAGATGTCGTAGATGCGTTGATGCATGGTTGTGCCAATCCTTTATTTTAGTGGAATCAAAGAAAAAACTGCGTGAATAACGTAAACGGCGAAACGTGAAAATCAACATTGAAAACACGTCTTGAAGCAGTTGTTGCCAAAGAAACTTCCAAGAAACATTGAAAAAGCCGTCTTAACGGTTAAATTTAGTAATAGAATTCATTTCTTCGTGCCGTCGTAACGGGCGGCGAGCGAATATGACCAAGAGAACAAACAAAGGGATCAGATGAACACACACGAAGTAGATCAGATGTGCTGCGTGGCCCAGGGATGCAAGCATGGCGCAGCCCCGATTCCGCAGGAAGGACAGTGGAACCAGGCGAAGGAGATCGCGGATATCTCCGGTTTCACGCATGGTATCGGCTGGTGCGCCCCCCAGCAGGGCTGCTGCAAGCTGACGTTGAACGTCAAGAAAGGCGTCATCAAGGAAGCTCTGGTCGAGACGCTCGGCTGCTCCGGCATGACGCATTCGGCCGCCATGGCCGCTGAAATCCTGCCCGGCAAGACGATTCTTGAAGCGTTGAACACGGACTTGGTCTGCGACGCCATCAACACGGCGATGCGCGAACTGTTCCTGCAGATTGTCTATGGCCGCACGCAGAGCGCTTTCAGTGAAAACGGTCTGGCCATCGGCGCGGGTCTGGAAGACTTGGGCAAAGGCCTCCGTTCGCAGGTCGGCACGATGTACGGCACGCTGGAGAAAGGCCCCCGCTATCTGGAAATGGCGGAAGGCTATGTCAAGCAGATTTTCCTTGACAAGAACGACGAAATCATCGGCTACGAATATGTGAAGCTCGGCGTCATGATGGAAAACATCAAGAAAGGCATGGACGCCAACGAAGCATTGGCGAAGGCCACGGGCAAGTATGGCCGTACCACCGCCGAAGATGGTGCCGTCAAGAGCATTGATCCGCGCAAGGCATAAGGAGGACAAACATCATGGCACTTTTTGAATCATATGATCGTCGTGAACCGCAGATTCTCGCTGTTCTGAAGAAATATGGCATCGGCAGCATTGAAGAATGCCTTGAGATCTGCAAAGCCAAGGGCTTCAACCCCTACGAAATCACGGAAGGCATCCAGCCGATCTGTTTTGAAAACGCGAAGTGGGCCTACACGGTTGGCGCCGCCATCGCCGTGAAGAAAGGCTGCAAGAAGGCTGCCGACGCGGCCGAAGCCATCGGCGAAGGCCTCCAGGCTTTCTGCATCCCCGGCTCCGTCGCTGACGACCGCAAGGTCGGTCTTGGCCACGGCAATCTGGGCGCGATGCTGCTTCGTGACGAGACGAAGTGCTTCTGCTTCCTCGCCGGCCATGAGTCGTTTGCCGCCGCCGAAGGCGCAATCGGCATCGCGAAGAAGGCCAACGTCGTCCGCAAAGAACCGTTGAAGGTCTGCTTGAACGGCTTGGGCAAGAACGCCGCCTACATCATCAGCCGCATCAACGGCTTCACCTACGTCGAGACGAAATTCGACTACTTCACCGGCAAGCTGCAGATCGTGCGCGAAGTTCCGTTCTCCAACGGCCCGAAGGCCGCTGTCCGTTGCTATGGCGCGGACGACGTTCGCGAAGGCGTCGCCATCATGTGGCAGGAGAGCGTTGACGTGTCCATCACGGGCAACTCCACGAATCCGACGCGTTTCCAGCATCCAGTCGCTGGCACGTATAAGAAGGAATGCAACGAGCGCGGCAAGAAGTACTTCTCCGTCGCTTCCGGCGGTGGCACGGGCCGTACGCTCCATCCGGACAACATGGCCGCTGGTCCTGCGTCCTATGGTATGACCGATACGATGGGCCGTATGCACAGCGACGCCCAGTTCGCCGGTTCCTCCTCCGTTCCCGCCCACGTTGAAATGATGGGCCTGATCGGCATGGGTAACAACCCGATGGTCGGTGCGACCGTTTCCGTCGCCGTCGCCGTCGAAGAAGCGATGAAGAAGTAAGTCTTCTCCGCTTGGTTGTTTATGAAAAAGGAGCAGGACGGCGTTGTTCTGCTCCTTTTTTTGCCAAAACACCATTGAAAACACAAACTTGAAACGACTACTATAACCATGCCGAAACAACCTCAAAAGAAGAAGATGCCTGCCTGGCTGAAATGGCTGGGCATCATTTTCGGTTCGATCATCCTGCTGGCCATTGCGATTGCCTTGATTGCGTGGTGGGTGTTCTGCGATCTACGCAATGCATGGACGAAGAAGGAACGTGTGCCGTTGCCTGAAGTCGTTGTCACCAAGGAAGATGCCGCACGCCTTCAGCCTACATACCGCAAAGTCAAACAGGCGTTTTCCGGCAAGGCGACCAGTGATACGACCGTTGTCTTGGAAAGCGACGATCTGGACAAGTTTCTGGCGGTTGCCAATGAAGGGCGCCAAGTGAAGGAGATGGCCCGTTTCCGTGTCGAAGGCGACAAAATCGTCGTCACGACAGATGTGAAATTGGATCGGATTCCGATGTTCGAAGGCCGTTATGTGTCCGGTGATTTCTATTGGGATGTGAAGATGGACGACAAGGCGTGGAACTTCCATCTTGTGACCTTCAAGGTGGATGATCGTTTGCTGCCGGAATGGATCGTCAATCACGTCAACAAGAAGATTGAAAGCAAGGCAGATGAATTGCGGAATCATTACGCTCCGGAATGGACGCATAAGTTGAAATCACTGACCGTTCAGGATGGCAAAATCACCGCTGTCATCAGTAAATAAATAAGGTAAATCATGAAAATCCAACTGGTTCTGTTCATGTCACTGTCAGTCGCTCTATCGGCGGAGCCGTTGACGGAGCTGAAGCTTCTGTCGATTGGCAATTCCTATACGGTCAACGCGCATAGCCTGTTGCGGAAAATCATAGAAAATCATGGGAAGGCCAAAGCGGTCATCGGCATGGCGCAGATTGGCGGCTGCACGTTTGAACGCCATTGGAAGGAGCATCTCAAATCGGAGGAGAAGCCCGAACACAAGCCATATAAATATGATGGCAAGCCGATGAGTCTACGCGACTATCTAACGGCGGAAAAATGGGACGTTGTGACGATTCAGTCGCAGAGCCTTCAGGCCAGCCAACCGGAGACGTGGCAACCGTATCTAGATAATATTCTTGGACTTGTGAAGGAATTGGCTCCGCAGGCGAAAATCGTTTTGTATCGCACATGGGCGTATCGTCCGGACCATCATCTGTTCAAAAAAGGCGATGAATTCACCGCTGAGAAAATGAACGAAAAAATCGGTCAGGCATTTGCGGAGCTTTCCAAGAAGCTCAACGCTCCGATTCTTCCCGCTGGCGATGCCGTCTGGGCCGCCTATCAGGAAGAACCCGTCAAGCTCGTGCTGCCCGATCCGAATTTTGATTACAAGAATCCTGTTTATCCGAATCTGCCGAATCAGGAAGGTTCACTCCATAATGGCTATGGCTGGCATAAGGACAAGAAGACGGATGAATGGAAGTTCGGTTGCGACGCGAGCCATCTGAATGTGCGCGGCCGTTATTTGGTTGGCTGCCTGTTTTATGCCTATTTGTTCCAACAGGACATCAGCGACTTGAAGTGGGCTCCACGCGGAATCAAAGCGGAGGACGCGGCATTCCTGCGCGGCATCGCAATGAAATACTCCGCTCCGCGGAGCTAAGTGGCTAGTGATTAGTGGTTAGTGATTAGCTACTTCGCAGTGTTTAGAAGTATAGAATCCTAGAATCTACCAACCACTAACCACTAATCATTGAGCGCATTAGCGATCAATAAAGCGGTGGAGTTCCTCTTGGATTCCCGCCAGTTGGGAGGCGAAGCGCGAGATGAATGTATCGTCTTCCTCCTCCGTACAGGGCGAATCGTCGCGATGCTTCAGGTCATTGCTTTTGAACGCGCTTTTCATGCTCATGGGAAGCATGAACTTGTAATCGTGGTTGACGAGCACAGCAAGGTTCCAGCCGCAGACCAAGAAATACTGTCTGTCATAGTTCGCCATGAGATCATGTCCGAGACAGTATTCTTCCGCAGGCGTCTCGACACCGAGATATGGCGCAAGCGTCGGGACGATGTCTGTATGATGCGTCATTTTCTCGCAGACGGAAGGTGTTGCGCCTGGCAACTTTATGATAAGCGGAATATGAATCTGCTCTTCGCTGAACGTCGAATTGTGGCCCAAACGGCCTTTTTCGAAGAACTCTTCGCCATGGTCGCCTGTGAAGACGACAATTGTATTGTCGCGAAGCTCTGGATCATCGTCCAACATGGCGATGACTTTTGCAAACAACATGTCCAGATAATGCGCCGCATTACAGTCGCGATTGTAGAGCTGTTGCGCGTCTTTAGCGGAAACGGTCGCGTAGTTGATTTTCTGCATGTAGTCCTCCCGGATGACGGCGTCTTCAGGGAAGGTATAGGGGGCGTGGGTGGCTTCGAAGAAACCGAACGTGAAGAACGACCGTGACTTGTCACGGTTTTTCACGAATGCGAGCAGGCCGTCGATGAGTTTTTCATCCTTCTGCCATGGCGTTTTTGCATCGACTTCCACAAGAACATCTTGATGCAGGGCGGAGAAAATCGTCTTGTCGAATTCCGGATAGGTGAAATCGGAGGATGTCTGGCAGAGGAACTGATAGTCGTCCTCCAACAGCCAGTCGATGAAGACGGGGCCGCGCCTTTGGTTCATGAAGACATCCCAATTGAGACCGTAGAGGCCGTAGAACATGGAAAACATGGCGGGGCGTGTGCCATGGCCGCCGCTGTAATGGTTGGCGAAACGAGATGCCGTCTGCGCGAAATTCCATGTGCGCGGCATGATGTCCTCTTTCAGAAAATCCGCGCGAAGCGATTCGGCGACAAGCCATATGATGTTGTATTTCTTACGGTTGGGATTCCTGACAATATCCTGCCGTGGATATTTCAGGGAGGCTTTTTCGCTATTCGCGTCCGCAAAGGCGGGAATCTTCTTGCGGTCAGGCTCTTTGAAGCCAAGACTGCGAAGGAACTTGCGCATCCGGACGGTTACAATATAGGGCAGGGCGTCCTGCTGGGCGAGAATTTCCGTGTCCGCAAAGAAATCGGCATGGCCTGTGCAGAGCAGCGAATAGCCGAAGGCGACGGCCCAAATGGCCGCCAATGTCGTCAGAATGGCGGGACGGCAGATTTTTCCGAAGACGGCTTCCATTTTCTTCCAATGGAAGCAGGCGTAGCCGATAGCAAGACAGACGATGTAGATGACGGCGATGAGAATGAAGGCGGGAGCGAGCGTGGCGCTGTCTAGCCCCATAGATCGGAAGCCGCCGCGTGTGCATAAGAGGTTAATGACAAGGCCGTTGATGTGGTATCCATAACGGTAGAGGATGGCCGCGTCAATCATGGAAATGACCAATGTCGTTCCGCCGGCGATGGCGCTCAGGCAGGACCATGCCATGGCCGTTTTCGCTGATTTGCACCAAAGCGACGGCAGGAGCAAAAGCAAGGCGGGAAGCATGTAGAGGGCCGAATAGGCAATGGCCGAACTCGTCAGAAAGAAGAAGCCATGGACTGTTTTGACGTCTGGCCCAAAGCGGGCGAACCAGCCGGTCATGCATAAGGCCAGCAGGCAGAGCAATATGAAAAACATGGCTGCACGGGGCAGTCGTGATGATTGAAAGGTCATGGATGAGCCTTTAAGGAGGAGATGGGATTGTCTTGTCAAAGTCATGGACAATAACTATAGTATATAGTTCCGCAATTTACATGTCATGATTATTAAAATATAATTAATGGCATAAAAAATGGATGAAAATTAAGAAAAACGTGATAAAGTGAGTAGATGTAAAAGAAGAACCATCTGAAATCAATGGGATTGACAATATGAAACTGCTCGTTGTTGAAGACAATCAGAAAATCGTGAATTTCCTCCAGTAGGGACT
>JAFZAB010000121.1 GCA_017548425.1 Victivallales bacterium | reverse complement strand
CCGCCGCCAGGGCCGCCAGGGCCGGGCATTCCGCCGGGAGCAGGACCGCCAGGAGCAGGGCCACCTTGTGGCTCGACGGCAGCTTCACCAGGATTGCTTTTGGCGACAAAATCCGTGATTTGCGGGACCAATGTTCCGAACAGGGCGATGATGGCCACAATCAATGCAATCGTGCCAACGTGTTTTTCAGTGAAATTTGACGTGCTCATTTTTCTCCTTGCTGGTGGGTTGGTTTTGATTTCGAAAATTATCTATATTTCCATGAAACAAGGCTTTTTATAACAATATAAAGGGTAAAAAGACAAAATCCCAATTATTTTTATGAAAAAATGAATTTTGTGACGGTTGAAACAAAAATGGGCAAGCCTTAGCCTGCCCATTTTCGAACTTTTACATCAGAAACAAATGACTATCTGTAGCCAATGCCGAGGCCGTAGGCCGTCATGTAGTCATAACTGCGCTGCAGCGCGATGATTTGGTTGTAGGGCGTGTCATCCAGTTCAACGATGACGCTCTGGATGTGGTCGGGAGAGGCCGCCATCGCGCCGGGGATGTCCAGTTTGCCTTCGCCAAGCGGACGCATGTGAATCTTTCCCGTGCCGATGCCGTCTTTCAGATGGAGCAGTTCGATGCGGTCGTTGAAATGCTCGATGACTTCGACTTCGTTGTTCTTGAAGAAGTTCGTGGACCAGTAGATATCCAGCTGGAATTTGACTTTCGGGCAAAGTTCCGCGTAGATGTCGTATTTCAGCTTGCCGTCAAGATATTCGAATTCATGGGCATGGTTGTGCTGCGCAAGAATCAGACCCGCCGCTTCGACTTTGTCCGCGACGATGCTCGTTCTTTCAGCCGTCCGTTTGATGGCGTCCAAATCTTTGAATTCGGCGCCGCCGTAGCCGCAGATGATGTGCTTCAGGCCGAGTTCTTTCGCCAATGCGATGCCTTCGTCGATGTTTTCGGGAGCGCAGGGGATGCCGTGGGCGGACACGATTTCCAGGCCGAGATCATCGCAGGCCTTTTTGAAATCCTGCGGCGTCATACCGCCCCAGCCGGCGGGTTCGACGCCCATGTAACCGATGTCGGCAACAGCCTTCAGAACATACGGCATACCAAATTTTTCCGCTTCTCTTCTCAACGTGTAAAGCTGAACCGCCAATTTACGTTTGCGCATGATGGTCTCCTTTGTTTCCTGTTGGTTCTCTCGTTCGATACAAAAATCCGCGAAAATCACTTCACGGTAATCAATTCATATTGACGTGTGCCGATGCCGAGCTTTTCGGAATGCTCCAATTGAATCTCCCAGTTCGTCGTGGGTGAAACATCTTTGAAATGGTCGTGATGGCAACGATCGCGTTCGCCGAGAATGCTTCCCGCGACCAATGCGGGCATCTTGTTGACGGCGTCCGCGCAGGCCTGGTCGAGCGCCACGGGATCGAACGACGCGAACATGCCGACGTCTGAAACAATCGGCGCGTCATTTTCCGGATGGCAGTCGCAGAAAGGCGAGACGTCCATGACGATGCAGATATGGAAATGCGGACGGCCTTCCAGCACGGCCCAGGCATATTCCGCCATCTTCTTGTCCAATGAGCCTGGTTCGGAGTTGTAACTCGCGCTGATGGCGTCTTTTGGACAGATGGAAACGCATTGTCCGCAACCGACGCACTTATTGTGGGCGATAACGGCTTTGCCCGAACTGAAATCCTGTGCGTCATGCGCGCAGATTTTCGCGCAAAGACGGCATCCGACACACTGTTTGGCATCCACAAATGGCTTGCTGTCACAATGTTGCTCCATCTTGCCCGCGCGTGAGCCGCTACCCATGCCGATGTTCTTAATGGCGCCGCCGAAGCCCGTCATTTCATGGCCTTTGAAATGCGACAGCGAAATGAACACATCCGCATCCATGATGGCGCGACCGATTTTCGCTTCTTTTACATATTCGCCATGCGGAACTGGGACGAGCGTTTCGTCGCCGCCTTTCAGACCATCGGCGATGATGACATGGCAACCAGTCGTATAAGGCGTGAAACCATTGAGATAGGCCGATTCAATGTGCTCCAGTGCATCTTTGCGGCGACCGACATACAACGTGTTGCAGTCTGTCAAAAACGGCTTGCCGCCAAGCTTTTTGATTTCGTCAGCGACGACGCGTGCGAAATTCGGGCGGAGGAAGGAGAGGTTGCCCGGTTCGCCGAAATGGATTTTGATAGCGGTGAATTTGCCGTCGAAATCAATTTTGTCCATGCCCGCCGCTTTCAGCAGTTTCGCCAGTTTTCCCATCAGCCCTTGTCCGAAGGCCTTGGTGCGCATGTCCGTAAAATAGACTTTCGATTTCGCCATGGTGCTCTCCTGCGGTTGTCGTTTTATAGATTGAAAAACTGTGTGATAACTTTGTGCGCGATACTGCCCGGCGCGGGAATCGTCGGCAGTGTTTCTTTTGTAAACCATCCAAGTTCAACAAGTTCCGTTCCATCTGGCTTCGCCTCGCCGGATTCCCATTCCGCTTCGAAGGCCAACATCAGGCTATTTGGAAACGGCCATGGCTGGCTGGACAGATAGCGGATGTTCTTCACCGCGATGCCAGTCTCCTCCATGATTTCACGGCGAACGGCCTGCTCCACGGATTCACCTGTCTCCACAAATCCCGCGACCAGCCCGAACGTACGGTCCGTAAACCGTTTGTTATGAGCTAGCAACAACTCCTTTCGATTGTTGCGGGTGATGGCGACGATGACCGCCGGAGCGATTTGCGGATAGTACCGCTCGCCGCATTTTGGACAGACCAACGCCAAATCCGTATCGGAAAATGACAACGGCGTTCCGCAACCGCCGCAGAGGCGGTGCTGACGGTGCCACGTCGTCATTTCACGGACACGGCTGACGGCGTTCATGATGTCCGGGCCGGATTCCGCAAATGCCTGCCGCGTCGATACAACGGACAGGCCATGTGGCAGAGCTACGCCATCCAGATTTGCGGGCATGCCGCAACAGACGGCACCGTCAATGGAACCGACGACCAACATGGTGGCATCTTTCGGCAGAAGGTCATGGACTTCTGCCGCACGCGGCAGACGGTTCACGCCGTCCGTTGTAGCCAAGAGCACATCGCGTCCGCCGAAGAGCGCGACATATTCATGTCCGGACAATTCCGAAACAGGCAATTCCTTGTTGACCTGTAATATCGTAAACATCTAAAAAAACGTTATTTGGCGAAATCGACAGCGCGTGTTTCGCGGATGACAGAGACACGGACCTGTCCGGGGTAGCGCATTTCCTTCTCAATGCGTTCCGCCATGTCATGCGCCAAAACGGCCGCACGGTCTTCGCTGATCTTTTCTGGCTGCACGATGACGCGCAGTTCGCGGCCCGCCTGGATGGCATAGCAGTTTTCGACGCCTTCGAAGGAATTGCCGATTTCCTCAAGTTGCTCCAGTCGTTTCAGATACAGCTCCGTCGTCTCGGAACGGGCACCCGGGCGGCTCGCGCTCAACGTATCGCAAATCTGCACGAGAATCGCCATCAGGCTTGTCTTTTCCACTTCCTCATGATGCGCCGCGACGGCGTTCACGATGTCTTCGTCTTCGCCTGCGCGTTTCAGCAGTTCCGCGCCGATGGCCGCATGCGTGCCTTCGACTTCATGGTCAACCGCCTTGCCGATGTCATGCAGCAGGCCGGCCCGTTTCGCCTTCCGTTCATCCAGACCGACGGAAGCCGCAATGGCCCCCATCATCGACGCCACTTCGATGGAATGCATCAACACGTTCTGCGAGAAGCTGTAACGATATTTGAGGCGGCCAATCAGATTGATGATGTTCGGACGCAGACGGGTAATGCCCAATTGCGCAACCGTTTCCTGCCCCGCCTTCTGGATTTCGTTCTCCACTTCCTTCTTCACTTTGTTCACCATCTCTTCGACGCGCGCGGGATGGATACGGCCATCCGCCACAAGACGTTCCATCGTAATGCGGGCGATTTCGCGGCGGACAGGATCAAAGCACGAAATAACAACGGCTTCTGGCGTGTCGTCGATTAGAACGTTAACGCCCGTGGCGGCTTCAATGGTGCGAATGTTGCGGCCTTCACGACCGATGATGCGGCCTTTCATGTCTTCGTTGGGCAGCGGAATCGTCGATGTCGTCCGTTCATACGCGCAGTCTCCCGCGTAGCGCTGCATGGCGTTCACCATGATTTCCTGCGCATCCGCCTGAAGCTTCTGCTTGTTTTCTTCCTGGAAACGACGGATCAACGTGCCGCGATCCTGTTCCAGACATTCCTCCAGACGCGCCAGTAGAATATCCCGCGCCTCTTCCTGCGACATGCCCGCAATGCGTTCCAATTCTTTCAGTTGCTGCTGAGCTTTGGCGGCCAACGCGGCCTGGTCGTTATTCAATTTCTCCTGACGGTTGCGCAGTTCCTTGTCGCGGCGATCAAGATCCGAAACGCGGCTTTCCAACTGCTCCATCTTCTTGTCAACATTGTCCTCTTTGGCCGTCAAACGCTCTTCGGCGCGTTGCAATTCACGACGGCGTTCGGACACTTCATTGTCGAATTTCTCTTTTGCGGCGATACGCTGTTCGGCCGCGCGGTTACGTGTCTTCTCGGCTTCCAGATCCGCTTTTTCACGAATCATGTTCGCATCTTTTTCAGCTTCCGCCTTGATGGCTTCGGCCTCCTTGCGGGCATTTTCCGCCAAATTGCTGTCAATGGCCACTTTTCTGCGGAAAATCAAACTGAAAACAATGGCGCCCACCGCAAAACTCGCAACGGCCACGCCGATCATCAGACCTGTTGAAGATCCGCTTTCCACCGCCAGCGGCAATGCCGCCATGGCGTACATCATACCAATGTCAATCATGAAAACGCTTCCTTAGCCCTCCTTGGGCATAATGCCAGCCACATCCACAATGCGTGTCTCCGTGACAACATAGTCAACCCCAACGTCATGAGGTTCACAAGGAATGGCGTCGAATATCTGGCAATCGTATCCAATGCCTGTTTTCATTCCTGTCGCACCGCTTAGCAATCGGTCGTAATATCCGCCGCCGCGGCCCAGTCGATGACCATTCATGTCAAAGCCCAAGCCTGGTATCAGCCACATCATCCGCCGATTGCCGTCATAAGGAGGTTGCAGTCCGGCCAATTCGCCACGTGGCTCAAGAATTCCGTAATGGCCTGCCACCAGATCGGTGGACAAGTCATGCACGGCGACCATTTCATATTCTCGCGATGATTGATTGAAACGAGGCAAATACAGCGTTCTGCCTGATTGAAGCCATGCCGACATCAATGATTCCAACATGGGTTCCGACTTCATGGCCGCATAGGCCGCGAGCGCGGAGGCTTCCGTTTTCCGCAACAGCTCCGTCACCCGCCTGCAAATCGATTCATCCTTTTTCCTGCGGTCTGAATCCATCGCTTGCAGACGCGTCTTCGCTTCTTTTCTAAGACTCGTTTTATCCATCATAATCCCGCCGTTGTCGTCTTGCCCGGCAGATATGACCTTTCCATCATCGCGGTTCTGAACCACGCATCGAACCGGCGGGCCGCTCCCATCCCATAGGAGTTCCACGCCTTCAATTGACGAATGCAGAATCGCCCGTGCCCCATGAATCCGTCGTCAAGCCCCGACTTCCTCCGTCGTCGCCTGTCTGAAGCCCAAGACTCGCCGCTTCTGCGGCAATATATGAAAAACGATACACTTATGTGCATCTGGCTTCCAGACGGCACCGCCGTCTCTTCTATATGTGAACCGAAATTCACAGCGCCGTCGGCTCTGCTGCAACCGTCGTCAATACTCTGCTAGCCTCTATTGAGGCATATTATATAAAGTATGGCGTTTTGTCGAGTTTTCAATTTTTTTCCTGTTTTAATTTTCATTCTTTCATGACCAAAATCAAAAAGGCATGTTACAGTATATGCCATGGGACGGTTTCCATCGTGGAAAAGATTGCCTCTTCATGCTGTTTTCAACGAATTCAAAAATCTTCGAACATATGCCGCATCTTCTTTTCATTTCACGATTTGCAGGATCCAACGGGGGGATCGAAGGGTACCAGAGGGACATGGCGCGCCTGCTGAGAGGCAACGGCTTCACGGTCGATTTCGCCTGGCTGGAGACCGGACGGGATCCAGAAAAATTTCTTCCTGCCTTCGACGCCAATATGACATTGGACGACGCGCTGCGTCGTCCGGACGCCTATGATCTCGTCGTCGTCCACAAGCTTTTCGATCTTGACAAGTTGCGCGCCGTCCAGGAGCATTTTCGCCATACGGCGCTTTTCGTCCACGACCACGACATCTACTGCCCGCGACACCATTACTACACGCCTTTCGGGCGGACGAACTGCCATCGGCGGTTTTCGCTACCGCGTTGCGGCCTCTGTGCGTTCGCGTCCCATCCAAAGCATTGGGAAGGCGGGTTGAAGGCGTATGGCAAGAGCCTTTTCCGTGATTTTCCAAAACGCCTCGAAATCTTCAAGGAATTTCCGAAAATCGCCGTGCTTTCCGATTTCATGCGCCGCAATCTGGTTCTCAATGGATTCGATAGCGATAGAATCACCATCATCCCGCCATGTGTGGAACTTGCGGACGGGAAAACGGAGCCTTTGCCGAAACGGCCGCTCCAACTACTGTTCTCCGGCCAACTTATCCGCGGAAAAGGCCTGGACATCCTGCTGGAAGCCCTCCCGAAGGCCAAGGCGGACTTCCATCTCGACGTGATGGGGGCAGGCTCGGATCTCCCGTTGCTGCAGTCCATTGTCGAAAAAAACGGATTGCAGAAAAATGTCACGTTCCTTGGCTGGATTTCCGATAAACATGCCGTCTATCAACAGCACGACGTCCTCCTAATGCCGTCCCGCTGGCAGGAGCCATTCGGGCTTGTCGGCATCGAGGCCGCCGCCCATGGACTGCCGATCGTCGCCTTCGATCTCGGCGGAATCCATGAATATGTCCGGAACAACGTCAATGGCTTCTTGATTCCCGAGCATGACGCGGACGGCTTCATCGCCGCCATCGACCGTCTGGCGACCAATCCGGAGCTGTTGCTGAAGATGGGACGCGAATCGCAGGCCGTCGTGCGTGAAAAATACACGCAGGGCATGACGCTTTCAGCCTTCCGCAAATGGGCGGAAGGCTGAAAGTGACATTTGGCCATGATACATCAGTCGCTTGCGTCTTGTGTTCTTTGCAACAGCTTCAGTTGATTGTGACGGAGAAGGTCGTATCGCAGCTGGCATTCACAGGATCGAACTTGAATTGCGGGGCAAAGGAATTGACCGTGTTGGCGATTTTGTCTTTGTCCGATGCATTGAAAACGTCCTGCACCGCTTGGGGATCGAACTGCTTGTAATCCAATTTCGCGAGGCGGTCAAACTCCTTGTCACCGATCTGAAAAGAGAACTGGCTGGAATACATGCTTCCCTTGCCGACCTCTATAAAGTTCTCTTTTGCAGTAAAAAAGCCCTTTACATTCTCATTGGCCTCGAAATTCACGAACAGAACGCCAGTTTTCGTTAATTCAAGCGTAAACACACGTTTTTTTTTCATCTTGTTCAGTCACCATGCTGAAAGCGGTATGCGCCCTGTTTGGATCAAGCGCGAGGGCGTTGCCGTCCGTTGCGGCTTTCATGGAATCCTGGGAAAAAAGCGACATGACGACATGCACCTTGCCCTTCGTTATCGCATCCAGACCGGCGTATGTGGCATCCGCTTTCCCTGTCACGAACTGCGCGATTTCATCACAGGCCGTGGCGAAGTCATTGGACAGTTTTTTGCCGCCGGGCAGGTTCACGACCATTCCGCGCGTAAGATCTCTGTAGAATATGGTATCCGTCCCTTTCCCTTCGGCGAATCGCTTGCAGTCGGCAACGAGAGTCCAATTGAGCATGTCTTTGACAATCTTGCGTGCGTCTTTTCGGACAATTTCACGGGGATCGTATGCTTCAGGACCGATTTTGTTTTCGAGAGCAGCCCGTAAATTGGCCACGCCATTCCCTGTGCCTTTGATAGTAAAATTAAGGTAGTTCTCTCGAGCTT
Source organism: Victivallales bacterium (assembly GCA_017548425.1). Lineage (GTDB taxonomy): Bacteria > Verrucomicrobiota > Lentisphaeria > Oligosphaerales > Oligosphaeraceae > UBA1407. The sequence goes on along the minus strand of JAFZAB010000121.1, from coordinate 8,996 downwards.
CCGCAAGCTGCTTCCGACCCGCCTGGATGAGCTGAGTCAAGATGTTGCCGCCATTAATATCGGCAAAATCAACGTTTTCTGCAAACGCATCCAGCGGAATGAAATCCTCTCGTGCTATTCCGCAGGCGATATCGGCGGCCTGCTTCAATTGGTTGAGATAGACGGCATGTGAAAGACTCTGATCTTTCGTCGCGTTTACAAGCCCCTTCGACAAACCTTTCTTGTCGAAATTTCCTTGTTCAAGAGTATTGTACAGTGTCAGCAATTTGGCTGCCGTCTCCGTGTTAAGCGCGGCCTGTATTTTCCGGGCGGTGCCTTTGCCGCAACGTGCTAGAATAAGCGTGAAGGCGAAATCACGGCACGGTGTTTTCTCATCCGAACCTTCCACAAGGTTTTCTGCGTTGGACTGGTTCATCACGTCATTGATGGCATCACGGAACTGGTTGATGGCCTTGTGGATGCCTTCAGCCGAAGAGGAAGCCGACAATCCTGCCAATGCCTTGATAGGCACTGACTTCGTCGCTTCTAACATTTTTCCGATGAGCCCCTGCGGAAGGCTCTTGCCGTTCATGCTGGTAATCAACGCCTTGCCTGGTTCAAGCACGGAAGGATTTGTCTTCGCAAGTTCACGCAACTCCGCGAAATTGGCTTTCAAAGCATCGATTTTCTTCTGAACTGACGCAGTTGAACGTAGCTTCGCATCGCCGCCGACGAGAATGCCGTCCATGTTGTTGACGATGATATCCAGCAAGTCGGGATCGTCGATGCTGTTTGCAATGATATTGCGGATGAGTTTGTCAATCTGCGCCTTATTCTCGCCAGCCTTTGAATAGGCGCTTTGCGCATGCTCCTTCGCCGTTTGGAAGGCTGTATCGAAACGTGTCTTGACATTGTCAATGGCTTTTTTTACCACCATGATACGGTGTGCCGTAAGAGGCTTGCCTTGCCCGTAGTCCTCCAGCTTCATCGCGTCCAGCACGGAATCGGGAACCTTGCTTGCGCCGCCGAACAAGTCGATGACCGCATTCTTGAAACTTTCACGCGTCGTGTTGTTGAGTGTCTTTTTGGCATTCGAACGGAAAAACGCGGACAAGCCGCCGACACCGTCTTTCTTGGCCGCCGTAATGGCATGTCCGCCAAGATTGCCCGTCGCACCGTCCAAGCGGGCGATGGACTGTCCTTTTCCTGCTTCGAACTTCTGGGAAGCGAAATCCACAAAGTTTTGGAACTGTTTATTATAACCGTTTACATAAATTGTCATGATTGTGTCTCCGGTGCTTTACTATGTTGATGTATTCGTCGTTTTTTTCAGCCTATTGCGTGAATTCCATTTTCGTCCATCAGTGGCGAATCATTTCATCCTTCACATAATATTCTCCGGAAAACCACTTAATGTTACATCTTTTTTGTTTTTATTGTCAATTCTCGGCGAATCATCCATTTTCATTCAAACAGCCATTGCTCGAATTCCGTCTTGATCCAGCGGTGGCCAAGGCCGGGGATGAGCAGAAGCTTCTTGTCTTTTGAAGGAATTGAATTGAAGGCGGCTATGCCGCCGACCGTGTGGCAGTTGTCGTCTGACAAACCGTGCATGATGCGGATGGGCGTATGGATGAGCCGCGCGAAATTGCAGGCGTCGTAGTACGGGCCAGTCTGTTCGGCGGCGGGCCTGTGCTCGTCTGTCTGGTCCATGATATGTTCGCTGCCGGGCTGACGGCCTTCACGATAGGCCATCATGTCGCACATGTTCGGGAAATAGATGACGGATTTCGCGAAGCGTCCCCACATCGATGTCAGATAGAGACCGTAGCCGCCGCCTTGGCTACCACCGAAATAGACGAAGCGGGAGGCGTCCGCATAGGGCTCTTTCGCGAGCCAGTCGAGCATACGGACCATGCCGAGAATGGAATTGTGGTAGATGGGCAGGTTACGTCCTGCGGCGAAGCCGAACCGCTGATAGGTCTTTTCGCCGCTTTTCTTTTTAAGTGCTTCTAACCACGTGTTATATCGTGCCTTCTGCTCATCGGCCGTTTTGGCGATCGGGAAGCCGTGGATGTTCATCGTGATGGAGATCCATCCTTTGCGGGCCATGAGATTCCAAGGTGCGGTCGAGCCAGGGCCCGCTCCGGGCACGGTGACGCAGACGGGAAAAACACCGCCGCCTTTTGGAACGGTCAACATGGCGTAGATGCGGCCGCCGTCAAACGTGGCAACACTGACGTAGAACGCATCGTAATCAGCGGTGTTCAAATGCGGTGCGGGCGTCTTTTCCAAGGCGATCGGCACGTCCCGTTCGAGCCGTGCGCGTTCGCCTTTCCAATACGTTTCAAAATCATCTGGACATGGCGTGAGCGGTTTGATGTCGTCAACGCCGAAAATCACGCGATCCAGCCGTTCAGCCATCCCTTTCGCTTTCAAATGAATACGTAGCGAGCCTGGCGTGGCCCGCGTCAGTTCCATCTTGAACGTGGGTTCCACCGACATATCGACGGTACGCCGCCAGACGACATTTGTCCAGCCGTCATCAACCCATGCTTCAACAGGCCCTTCGGGACGACGGCCTTCCTCTTCGATACCTACTTCCACAACGGCCTTTCCACCAACATCATAGCATCCGTTTTCAGAATCCGCATGGACACGAAAATGCGCGGGCGTCGCGCCTTCCGCCTCCGTGACAGAAACAACAGCCAACCCCATGACCAATAATCCTGACAAAAAACTGTGTGTTCGCATATTCCAACCGTCTCTTTGATTTGTTATGACTTAACAGCCTTTTCTGCAATTCTATTAAAATGTAATATATGAAAAATTGTTTAGTTCAAATCCTTTCTTCAAATAAGCCCCGTAACAAATTCGACATAGTTTTCCCGCGAGATACATTTCCATTGAGCGGCGGGATAAGCAGTGGCAAATCCTCTGGGGCATTTTGCTTTTGCCGCCTTCGCAGGATTCCACTTGAATTCGTATGCGACAAGTCCCTTTTCCGCAGATTCCTCAAGATAGTCAATTTCCTTCGAGTCGCTTCCTGCCGTACGCCAGAAATAAGTCTGTATGTTCATGTCATGCAATCTGTTGTACTTCATGCGTTCGGTAATCAGATAGTTTTCAAACAGATGCCCCGTATCATCTCGTGAATCAAGCGGCAGGAAATTGCCGATAAGCGCGTTTCTTATGCCTGTATCATAAAAATATATTTTTTTTGATTTCTTGAGCTCATTGCGGAGATTTCGTGAAAAAGCTGACAGCCGGAACACGACAAATGCTTTTTCAAGGCGTTCCACATAACTTTGCACCAATTCATTGTCCATCCCGATCAATCCACCGATTTCATGATAGGATACTTCACTGCCAAGCTGAAGTGCCAAAGCCTTCGTCAGTTTCCCTAACATGTCAGAATTTTTAAGATTCTCCCATTTAAGGACATCCTTAAATAAATAGGCTGAGCAAAGGCTCCTGAGCGAACGTTGGCGCCTTGCATCGGACGATTCTGTCACAATGTCAGGATATGAGCCATAAAGTAACCTTGTCTCCAGCATGTTCCGCTCCATTACCGGATTTGCATGGCGGGCCAGTTCAGTAAAGGAAAGCGTTGGCAGGATGTATTCTTCCATACGCCCGGTCAATGGTTCGCCGACTTCTTCAGAAAGCTCAAAGGAAGATGAACCCGTGGCGATGATTCGAAGATTCTTGAATTTATCATGGATAATTTTCAGCGTTAATCCAATATCTTGGATTTTCTGTGCTTCGTCAACAAAAAGCGTTTTAGCTTCGCCTATGATGGATTTTGCCTTTTCTGTTGTCATGGAGGAATAATTGAGCAGGTTGCGCTCCTCAAGGATGTCGCCCGACATGACGACTACGCCTTCACGCCTAATGTCCTCTGCATCTAGCAGATGTTCGACAATTGTCGTTTTCCCCGTCTGCCGTGAACCATAGAGAATCACGACCTTTTTTCCATGAAACGCTTCTGTAAGTTTGGATTCCAAATCTCGTTCAATATACATATTTGACCTCCTGACAATACATATTATACATCTCCTTTCGAATATGTCAATCGCAAAAAATCCCAATATTTTGCGGTTGCTACCGCAAAATATCCCTATAATTTGCGGTAGTAAAATTTACATTATATTGATTTTTAACAAGATATAAAAAACACATCAAAAAAGATTGTGGAAAGGAAAAGCCTTTGAAGAGAAAAATGCGAAAATAGACCAGAAGGTTGCAATTTGTTTGAAAAAAGGAATTCGCCGTATATACTGTGGGGTATGCATTCATATGTAAAAATGACAATGAGAGGTTCATATGAAGATTTTGTATGTGATTGGAATCATGATGTTTGCAATAAACGGCATGGCATCCGTCTATTATGTCAACAATGTCATTGGCGAGGACAGTCATGACGGCTTGTCGGCGGACAAGCCTTTCAAGACCATTCGTCAAGCCATGTCCAAACTGTCGGCGGGCGACACGCTGATCATGGCTCCGGGTTGTATCTTCCACGAAGCCATGGTGTTCCAACGTAGCGGAACGCCGTCCGCACCCGTGACAATCGAAGCCAATGGTTCCATTCTTTCCGGCAGGGAAAAAGTCCCTGCCGACAACTGGAAGCAGATTGAAAACGGCCTGTGGTTCAATGCGAACCATCTGCAGACAGGGGCGTTACGTCCCAGGCTCTTCAATGGAGAGGGCCAAATGATTTCGGTCCACTTCAAAACGAAACCACAGGATCTGAAGGAAGGCGAAGCCGTCTGGAATCAAAACGGCATCTACTATCGGGCGGCGGCAGGAGAAAAGCCAACAGAAAAGGAATTTTTCGGCACCTACAAGGAATCTGGAGTTGTTCTCCTTAATCATAACTATGTCGTTGTCAACAATATTGTTACAGAAAATTTCGCCAATGACGGTGTGAATGCCCACGGCAGTTGCCGAGGGCTGATTTTCCGCAATTTGATCTCCCGTTGGAACGGCGACGACGGCTTTTCCATCCATGAGGACGTCCAGGCCTGTCTCTATGGTGCGCATCTGCACCACAACGATTTCGGCATCCAGGACATCTCGATCTCCCGTTCATCTTTCTTCGGCGTGCTCAGCGAAGACAACCGCTCCATCGGCGGAGACTTCCATGGCGGTATGCGCTCCATTGAAGATTCCATGTTCCGTAACAACGGCGAGATGCAATTGAGATTTGCCACTAACGGAGCCACTTACATGGGCTTGAAGAAGGACAATCCTCTGGAAAATGCAAGAGCCTATCTTAAGGATGTATTGGTGTGCGGCGGTCGTGGAGCGGCGTTGCAAGTGAAAGGCAAGGCCGATGTTACCGCTTTTCAATGCACGTTCGCCAATACAGAGACGGGAATCGATGCTGAAGAAAAGGGTGCTATCCATCTGGTGTTGTGCGCCATAGCCAATGTCGGCCAGAACATCGTGGGAAAGGATGCAACACTCACGGCGGCATCGTGTGCATTTTCGCCTGCGACGACGATGTGGGGCGATCAAAAACTGGAGGGCGATGCTTTTCGGAACATCTTGGGGGATGCCACCAACAGCGTTCAACCGTTGCGCTTCAACGAGAAATTCCGTGTCCGAAGTCCCATTCTCCTGTTCCGTAAAGAGCTCAAAGCGCCTGGTTTCGCATCGCCCATTGACCTTCCATTCATCCCAAAACCAACGGAAGAGCTTCTCGCCACAGAACCGATTACTACCAAACATGAATTCGATTTCGAGACGTTCAATCCGTGGTCCCGCTTCTACATGAACAACGCCAAGATGGATGCAACGGTCAAAGGAAATTCGGTTCTGTCTCGCGAACAAGCCGCATCAGGAGCTCAATCCGCCAAAATCAGCATACAATTCCCGCCTGCTCCCGCGGCTTATTCCTGCTTTCTCAAATTGTTCACCGTGCAGTTCCATGATTGCGAAGCCCCTCTGCAGCGTGTCTCATGCATGCTTTATGGCGCAAAACAGGGCAATTCATTCCGTTTGCGCGTTCGGGACAAGGATGGCGAATGCTTCTATGGCCCGATGCAGAAACTGAACTGGGATGGCTGGAAGCGCGTCATATGGGACATCACCAAAGTGCCGCCAGTGGAAATCAGCGGTGGCAATCTCAACCGTAAACAAGATGGTCCACCGCTGGAAATCGTTTTGGAAATATTCTTCGAGAGTCCGCCAGAAGGCCATGCCTTCGAATGCTTTGTGGATGACCTTTCTTTCGAATAAATGAAAAGAGGCTGATATGAAAAATCCCCCGAATCCATTGGAAACGGGGGATTTGTGAAGGTATTTGGCTTAACTTGCCAAATACGACAGGACGGCATTAGACGCCGGAATAGGCGGAGAAGCCACCGTCGATCGGAATAACCGTGCCGGTGACGAAACCGGCGGCTTCGTCGCTGAGGAGCCACAGCAGGGCACCAATCAGATCTTTCGGTTCGCCGAATTTGTTCATCGGCGTGTGGTTCAAGATCTTATGGGAACGCGGGGTGAGACCGCCATCGGGCGTCGTCAACAGACTACGGTTCTGATCCGTCAGGAAGAAACCGGGGGCGATGGCATTGACGCGGATGCCGACAGGAGCCATATGGACGGCCAGCCACTGCGTGAAGTTGCTGACGGCGGCTTTGGCGGCGCTGTAGGCGGGAATCTTCGTCAATGGCTTGAAAGCGTTCATGGAGGAGATGTTGATGATGCAGCCGTGGTTCTTTTCGGCCATATCCTTCGTGAAGACCTGCGTGGGCAGCAGGGAGCCCAAGAAGTTTAGATTGAAGACGAACTGAATACCCGTTGGATCCAGATTGTAGAAATTCTTGCCTTCGGTGGCGGTTAAGTCGGCCTTGCTCATGACTTCATTGTCCGTCGTGCCTTTCGGGTTGTTGCCGCCGGCACCGTTGAGCAGGATATCGCACGGTCCGAACTCTTTCTTAATCAAGGCGTAAGCTTCTTCAAGGCTTGCACGGTCCAAGACGTTGCAAGCAACGCCCATGGCGACACCGCCAGCCGCTTTGATTTCATCGGCGACCTTGTCGGCCGCTTCTTTGCGCAAATCCAGAATGGCGACTTTCGCGCCGCATTCCGCGATGGCTTTGGACATGCCGCTGCAAAGGATTCCACCGCCGCCGGTCACGACGGCCACTTTTCCGCTCAAATCAATCTTGAAAGGCAATGACATGATGTTTCTCCTTTTGTTTGAATAGATTGGATTACAGGACTCAATGAATCAGAACGGCCTTGATACGGCGGACGCCGCGGCTGGAGCTTTCCTCTTTCAGAATCTTGAACGTGCCAAGCTGGGAGGTATTTGTCGCATGCGGGCCACCGCAGATTTCCATCGAGAAATCGCCAATCGTGTAGAGCTTGACGACGTCGCCATATTTGGATTCGAACAAACCAATGGCGCCGCGCTTCTTGGCTTCCTCCAGCGGAAGTTCTTCGCAGACGACATCCATGTTGCGCTTAATCTGTTCATTCACAATCTTTTCGACTTCAGCGAGCTGTTCGGGCGTCACTTTGTCGGGATGTGTGAAGTCGAAGCGCAGGCGTTCCGCCGTGATGTTGGAACCTGCCTGTTCGACGTGATTTCCGAGCACGCGGCGCAGGGCGGCATGCAGCATATGTGTCGCCGTATGGAGCTGCGCGGTGGCTTCCGAATGGTCGGCCAAACCGCCTTTGAACTTCTGCTCGGCGCCCGCGCGGGACTGCTCCTGATGCTTCGCATAAGCTTCTTGGAAGCCCTGTTCATCAACCTTAAATCCCTTTTCCGCAGCCATTTCCTGCGTCAATTCCAGCGGGAAGCCATAGGTTTCATAGAGGTTGAACGCCTTGCGGCCGCTGATAATTTTGTTCTCGATGTTCGGCGGGAACTTCTCAATCAGCTTGTTGAACTCCTTGATACCGTTTTCGAGCGTCTTGCCGAACTGCTCTTCTTCGCGGTTCAGTTCCGCAAAGATAAACTCTTCCTTTTCTTTCAGTTCGGGATAGAAGGGGCTGTATTCGTCAATGACGACTTTCGCGATTTTCGAAACGAACGCATCCGTGATGCCAAGCTTGCGGGCTTCGCGGATAGCGCGGCGGATCAGACGACGGAGGACATAGCCTTGATCAACGTTGGACGGCGTGACGCCATCGCCGATAATGAACGTGGAGGCGCGGAGATGCTCCGCCACGATACGTGCGCTACGGTTATTGAAATCCGCTTCCGGATTACCGCTCAACTCTTTGATTTTCGCGAAGATACCAGCGAACAGCTCCGTCTCGTAGGCGCTGCGGACGCCTTGCATGAAAGCCGTCACGCGTTCGACGCCCATGCCCGTATCGACGTTTGGATGCTCCAGCGGGACGAACTTGCCGTCAGCCGTCTTGTTGTATTGCATAAAGACGTCGTTCCAGATTTCGACCCATTTGCCGCAACCGCAAGCGGGACCGCAATTCGGACCACAGTCCGGACGGTCCAACGGAACGAACATTTCGGTATCCGGGCCGCAGGGGCCGGTCTGGCCGGCGGGCCCCCACCAGTTGTCTTCTTTACCTAAATAATAAATGTTCTTTTCCGGAATGCCGTTTTCCATCCAGATGGAGGCGGCTTCCGTGTCACGCGGTGCGTTTTCATCGCCGGCGAAGCATGTCACTTTGATGTTTTCAGGCTTGAAGCCAAGTTTCTTCGTCAGAAATTCGTAGCTCATGCCAATGGCCTCTTTCTTGAAATAATCGCCGAGGGACCAGTTTCCGAGCATTTCAAAAAACGTCATGTGGAAGGGATCACCGACTTCATCGATATCGCCTGTACGCAAGCACTTCTGGACGTCCGTCAGCCGTTTTCCGGCAGGATGCTTCTCGCCCAGCAGGAACGGGACGAGCGGATGCATGCCCGCCGTTGTGAACAGGCAGGTGGGATCGTTTTCCGGAACCAACGGCGCGCTTTTGATTTCGGCGTGGCCGTGGCTCTTGAAAAAGTCAATGAACATTCTTCTCAATTCAGCAGCAGTCATCATGGT
>JAFZAB010000120.1 GCA_017548425.1 Victivallales bacterium | reverse complement strand
GATGATGAAAAAATGTCGCATGTGTTCCTCCTTGACTGTGAAAACAACAAAATTGAGATTGGCAATTCAATTATTATTTACACTATATCCATTTACTAAGTATAATAATACCCTTTAAGAACAATACAAATCACATTTGAAAAAAACGTTTAAATTTGCGTAACCATCTTCATATCAAGTCCTATGGACATCATTTATGCCGCGCTTTTGGCGCGGCAGTCGCGCAGGAGCACGCCCCTCCCGGCCAACAACGGCGAGACGCCGCTGGCACACCCTTCGGCGACGGCGGGACGCTAATACTCCTAACTTTAGTTCCCGCCGCCGCTATGCCCGTGGGTTGAAAACCACGGTTAGGATCCTGCCACCGCTACGCGGTTCTGTTATGATTATCGTTCTTTCCGTGGGTTACGCTTCGCTCACCCACGGCTGGGGTCCAGTCGCCCCTATGGGGCTTAAGTTAGGAGTGTTAGCGAGACGCCGTCGTTACAGTTTCCAGCGGGAGCGGAGAAAATCGCGGTTGTCAAGGATAAGCCAAAGGAAATCAAGCTCTTGGATGATGAGCTCCTTGTTGTTAGACCAACACCATTCACGCATCCATGCGAAGCGCGTGGCGGCGATGTAGTCGGGCAGCCAATGCCATGTGATGTCGTTAAAGAAGTCGTTGGCTTTCAACGTGTTCAGAAGGGAGAAGGCCATGGGGGCGGTGAGAAATTCGGGATTGTCCATGCCAAGACAGCCGAGAAGCGTCGCGACATCATAGCCGGCGACTTTGTGGCCGGAAAACTCCCAGTCGATGACACCGTTGAGCTGTCCGTCGCCCCACAGGACGTTGTTCGGATGATAGTCGCCGTGACAGAATTCAATGGGAAGCGTCATTTCCGCGCGGGAGAATTCATCCAATTCCTGCCAGATAGGCAGGAGGTCGTCGAGCAGGGCTGGATTCTTTTCGCGGATGCGCGGAAGGAGGGCGCGGATGTATTCGCAGATGGAGAACGGCGTGACATGGCAGTGGATGGCCGCGGACGATTTCTTCAACGCAATGAGAAAGTCCGCCATGACGGTTCCGCGCCATTCATCGTTGCCGTATGTATCTCGTGGCAAGTCATTTCCGTCAATCCATGGGCGGATCTGCCAGAAAAGTTCGCTGAATTCGGCGCCCCATTCGTTGGCGTGTGTCGGAAGCCATGGGGCGAGTTTCGGGCAGTGGTTGGCCGACAGTTCGTGAAGCATTTCCGCCTGATGAGTCCGGTGGTGGAGCTTGCCAAGCGGACAGGCTTCAATGACGAACTGCCGTTGGTCGCCGTCGAGCTTGATCACATGCCGTTCGACGCAACGTTCCGGGCTGCCGGCGGGGCAGAGGTTGTCGCAGATTTCGTAGGTGTCGTCAAACCAGTTGCTTATTGGGAGATACATGCGTTTGTGGAGGGTGTTTGGGGGGGATTTTCAGAACAGGGGAGGAAGGCGAACGCCAGGCAGATCCAACGTTTGGAAAGCAGGTCGTCCCAAAGACATGCGAACGCGAACGCCAGAAGAAAATACGTTGCATAACGGAAGGCTTGTCTTCGCAAGGCCATCCGAATGAAAAACGCAATGATGACGGCCAAGGCGGGAATGCCGTAGAAGGCGGCCAGATTCAGATATTCGTTGTGCGGATCCATGAATGTGGAGAACATTTCCAGATTGTTCAACGCATTGTATTGCAACAATGTGCGATGGATGGAGCGGACGTCCGCAAGCGTTGGATAGAGCTGGCGGATTTTGGCGGGGCTTGAGCCGACGATCCACGCGGACGGCGATGTGAACGGCATTCGCGCATAGATGGTCTGATGGATGGCGTACATGCCGGTCGTCGTGTTGATGAACGGCGGCGTGGATTTCACGGGGAATGTGACGAAGAGAACGGTCGTTTCGCAGACAAGACCGACCAGCAGGATGGGCAGCCAGAAGCTGCGGACAAGTCGTGGGAATTTGTCTTGCAGGCAGTTGGCGAAGAAGGCGAGAATCACGGCGCCCGTCATGATGGCGTGTTTGCTGAATGTGGAAACGAGCGGCAGGAGGGAGAGGGCGAGAAACGCGAGCAGCAACAGCCATTTCTTCCAGTCGAATGAATGCGCCTTTTCTTCCAAACCACGTAGGAACAACAACATGGGAAGAACATAGAAGGAGCCGAGCACGTTCGGATTGCCGAAAAGGAAGGCGTAGCGGCGGGCGAGGAAGGAGAGATTGTCCGTTTGGGCGACGTCGTCGCCCAGAAAGACGAGACCTGTGTCGCGGATCTGGAAGAGGAGGAAGGCGACGGCGTCGCCAATCCATCCTATAATAAATAAGGAAAGGAGCACGACGCCGCAGATGGCCATGGCCTTTTTCGACGGATCGGCTTGTCTTGCAAATAGATAGATACCTGTCAAATAGATTAATACGGCTAGATTATAGGCGTTTTCACCGCCTTGGAGAAAATGGATGGCTGTGATGGCTGTGATGACAATCAACGGGAGAAAGATGGGATGGCGCAACGATGGACGGTGAATAAGCAGAAGCACCGCGATAATCGGCGCCATGCAGTCTTCGGCGTAGAATGGGCTGAAAATTGGAATGTGTATTGCCGATAGGGCAATATACAGAAAAATTATAATAGCATAAATGTTCATGGATGGTTTTATTGTAACGGGCGGACTTTTCGTCATGGGGCGATGTTATAAGATAATCTGAATTGAATAATTTCCAATATGTAATAAATTATTAGTTTGCATGCTTTGTCTTTTCGAGACAAGGTATTCAATCCAAAACAAAACAAAAGAAGGGTAGAAACATGAAAAAGTACATGTCAATCATGGTTGCGACGTTGGTCGCGATGGTCTTGGTCTGCGGTTGCAAAAAAGAGACAACTGGCAAGTTGGACGCAATTCGCAAGGCCGGCAAACTGGTCGTTTATTCGAATCCTGAATTTCCGCCGTATGAATATCTTGGCAAGGACAAGGCCATTGTCGGTTGCGAAATCGATATCGTGAACCGCATCGCCGCGAAGATCGGCGTGAAGGCTGAAGTCGTCTCCGCTGAATTCGACAGCATCATCGGCACGGTCCAGACCGGCAAGGCTGATTTGGGCGCTTCCGGCTTCACCATCACGGATGAACGCAAGCAGTTGGTTGATTTCAGCGACGTGTTTGACAAATCCGTCCAGTATCTGATCGTCCCGAAAGGCTCCGTTGTCAAGGTTGTTGAAGATCTGGCTGGCAAGAAGATCGGCGGCCAGAACGGCACGACGGGCTTCATGATGGTTGAAGACGCCATCAACAAAGGCGTCCTGAAAGACACGGGCGCGAAAATCATGTCCTACAACAACGCTCCTGACGCGGTCGTCGCCATGAAGGCCGGCCAGCTGGACGCCGTTGTCATCGACAAGCTGGTCGCCATGGCGCTGGCTGCGAAGAACGACATGGACAGCTTTGAAATGCTGAAGAAAGACGGCCAGGGCCTTGCGGCTCCGGAAGAATTCGGCATGATCGTCGCGAAGGGCAATGAAGATCTGCTCGCCATCGTGAACGAAGTCATCCATGAAATGAAGCAGGACGGCTCCTACGACAAGGCCGCCATCGATCATCAGAACGCCTCCTCCGAAGGTGACAAGTAATTCAAGCTGTTGAGCTTCTGACCGCGTGCGTCTCCACGGAGGCGCACGCGGTGTTAATGCAATGAATGAGAGCCGCCGAAATGGCGGTCGTTGAAAGAGGGGGACGAGTCATTTAACATCGGACGATCGCGTCAGATTCAGCGGTTGTCCGGAATTTTTTGATCCTGGTGGCTATGGATTGGTTTTCACATTTCATCGTTTTTTGGCGGGATGCGATCTCCCGGACGTTTATCGTCGATAATCGTTATCAGATCTTTGTCGATGGTATCAAGAACACGTTGACGATTACGGTCGGGGCGTTGCTTGTCGGTGTCGCGATCGGTGTGGCGGTGGCCATTTCCAAAGTTTATTACTACCAGGTGGGGCCTTATACGATTATGGGGTCTCTTAAATTATTCTTCAAGGAGAAGCGCATTGAATTTCTCGGCCGCATCTTGCTGCGGCTTTGGGACGGATTTCTGAATCTCTATCTGACGCTTTTCCGCGGGACACCAGTGGTCGTGCAGTTGATGATCTGGGCGTTCGTCGTGTTTGCGACGACGGATGGAATCATTGTCGCCATTATCGGATTTGGCGTGAATTCCGGCGCGTATGTGGCGGAAATCGTGCGTGCGGGCATCATGGCGGTTGACAAAGGACAGACGGAGGCAGGCCGTTCGCTGGGCTTGAGCGCGGCGACGACGATGCGTCTGATTGTTCTGCCGCAAGCATTTAAAAATGTGTTGCCGGCCTTGAGCAATGAATTGATCGCGTTGCTGAAGGAGACGTCCATCGTCGGTTATATCGCGGTCGTCGATATAACGAAGGCGGCGGCATTGGTGCGTGCGCGTACATTCGATGCATTCATCCCGCTGATGTTCGTCTCGGCTTTCTATCTGCTGATGGTCACGATTCTGACATTTTTCCAGAAACGACTGGAGAAAACGTTGCAAGCAAGTGACCGCAAGTGACAGGGGGATACGGAAATGGCTGATATGGGTAAAGACGATATCGCGATCAAGGTCAGTGGACTGCGGAAAAGCTTTGGCGACCATGAAGTTTTGAAAGGCATCGACGAGACGATCAAGAAAGGTGAAAAAGTCGTCGTCATCGGGCCTTCCGGTTCGGGAAAAAGTACGTTTTTGCGTTGTCTGAATCTGCTGGAGAAACCGACGGCAGGGCAGATATGGGTTGATGGCGAGGAGATTACGGCGCCTGGCTGCAAGGTCGATAATTTGCGGCAGCGAATGGGTATGGTGTTCCAGCATTTCAATCTCTTCCCGCACATGACCATCATGAAGAACATCACGTTGGCACCGATTCAGAAGGGATTGATGTCCAAAGACGAAGCGTATGAGAAAGCGACATCGTTGTTGAAACGTATCGGGCTTTGGGAGAAGGCGGACGCCTATCCGAACATGCTGTCCGGCGGCCAGAAGCAACGCGTAGCGATTGTGCGGTCGTTGGCGATGAATCCAGATGTCATGTTGTTTGACGAACCGACGTCGGCATTGGATCCGGAAATGGTCGGTGAAGTCTTGAGCCTAATGAAGGAATTGGCGCAAGTGGGCATGACGATGGTCGTCGTGACGCATGAGATGGGCTTCGCGCGTGAAGTCGGAACACGTGTTTTGTTCATGGACGAAGGTGTCATCATGGAACAGAACACACCGGATGAATTTTTCGCGCAGCCGAAGCATCCCCGCCTGAAGGACTTTTTAGCGAAAGTGCTGTAGTCTTATGGCTCCTTTAAGGAGCCATAAGAGCTTAAAGCCTAAGGCTTATTGACAGCTTGACCACATCATACAAATCGCGATTCACGCTTTGGATTACGACAACTGGATGTTGTTCGACTTGGCGATTTGGAGGATTTGATCCAGAGGAAGTTGTGTGTACTTTTCAATTGTTGCTACGGGACAATGATCTTTCAGCATATTGACTGCGATTTCTCTGCTGTTTTCTTCTTTGACACTCTTTTTGTATTCAGCGAATGCTTTTCTCATGTCGTTTCCTCTTGTGTATTTAGGTTGAGGCAGTTCGTATCCAGTTGACAGTTTGACCACATCATACAAATCGCGATTCACGCTTTGGAAGGCGGGATCTGTCTGGGAAACCTCCTCCAGTTGCTTCAGATTGTCCTGAAGGCGGACGGCGGTGGCCATGACCTTCATCTCATTGGTGTCGAAGCGGGCGATCTCCGTGTCGGACAAATCCCTGAGGGATATGAGATTGATACGGCAGTCCGGTTCATAGAGCCCGCTACCGTCATCTTCCTTGTCAAGGAGTTCGGCGAGCCGCAGAGGCCCCTGCCACGGCTTTTTCCCTGCGTACAGCGCCATCATATAGAGATGCGGCAGGAAATCTTCCTTCCCGAAACCAGCCAGAAAATCATCCGATTCCTTCAGATCCTTTGTCTTCCTGTGTCGTCTGACGGTCTCAGCCATTGATCGCCGCCAATGCATGGCGGCCGCGTAGAGATACCGAAACGGCATCAGTCTGTCCGAATGGGACTGGTTTTCCAGCAGCAACAGGGCGCATGTCCGCGATTCGTCGCTTCGGACGACGAGTCTCTGCGCAAGATCTGAAGACTGCGAAAGTGAAAGTCCCGACAATGTGTCCACAACGCCGGCGGATGGATCCATCTCCCGCAGGCTAGACGGATCAAGCTTGTGCCCCTCCGCCCGCCTGAAGTTGAAGGCGTCCGCGAACACGTCGCGGTCGCTCATGAGTTGTTTCATGGCGATGTCGAGTCTTCCCATGGAAGTCTTCTCCTATATTATAATATGGTTTTGCTGAATAACAAATCCGCTACATGGAAATTTTCCCTTAATGTAGATGCCAAAACAGAAATGTCAAATCTTAACTATTTTATGTCCAATATGTTACATTATGACTTTCTGTGATTTCTTATGACTTTTTTATAGCTAGATTAAGGATGTTACAGCTAATTCACGTGTGAACAGTCATAGAAAATCATAATGACTGAAAAATTCTATAAAACGTTAAAAATCAAAATAATATAAAAAATTGTGAAAAAATGAACTCTAGTCTCACAGACACAGCTCATTCTCCGTTACTCGAGAAAATTGGAACGAATGTGCTGTAGTCTGAAGAAATATATTGGAGTGGTTGGTTTTACTGGAAGTTCTGGAAAATGAAATATCCAGAACTTCCAGAACCTCCAGAAAATGCAAAACTATTTCAGTTTCAAGATAAACGGATGCACGGGTGGCAGCACCATGATGGCAGGTTGCTCCGTGAGGGAGAGCAAATCCGTCGATGAGACGAGTTCGCCGTTCTGCGTGAGATTGACGATGACGGGACGGCGCGTCTGATTGCAGAGATTCACAATCGTCTGGCCGTTGTATTCAACAGAACGGACTTGGACGCCGAAAGCAGGCTTGCCTTCGTTGTCCAATGCAAGAACTGGCGATGCAAGCTTTTGATTCGCAAGTGTTTGCTGGATGAAATCAAACCGTTGCTGAGAGTCTTCCGGAAGCAGAGGCGTTACGATGTCGGTGGAGATGGAGACCGACAGCGGCCAGCAATGTTCATCGGCGGATGGCAAGCCGCCTACCCAGATGAGAATGATACCGTCGCGTCGGAGTTTTTCCAATCCTTTGAGCGCGAGTTCGGGCAGATTGGAGACGTTGGGGAGGAAGATGACCTTCACGGCGGAAAGCTGTTCGGGCAGACTGCCGCCATTCGCAATGCGCTCCAACGTGCGTTCCGTCAGGAAGGCGGACGGCTGGTCAAGAAATTCAAGACATTCCCAAATTTGGCTCATGGCGCGGGAATGGTTCTTTCCAAATAGCACGGATGCAGGAGAATAGAGCAGGGCGACCTGCGGCTTGCGTCGTTGCAACGCCGTGACTTCGGGAGTGAGGCGCATCAAATCCATGGCGGCTTCGGAGACGGCCAACGCGTGGCGCGGGCGGTGGAGGACGCTGCCCGCGAAGTCGGACATGGGATTGTTCGTGCGCTCCCAGACCCACATCGTCGAAGCGCCTTGTCCATGGACGGCCGCTTGGATGTGGGACATGTAGGTGTGCTGCGGCCAGATGTCGTCGAAATTGCGGTCCTGAATGAGATGCGTCTCCGAATCGAAGACGGGAACATCCTTCATGCTGCGTTGGAAGTCAAGTCCCATCAGGAAGTTGGACCATTGGCTATACCAGAGGGAACTGCCGGACGGGCCGCAATAGTGGTCGTTGCCGTTGATCTCGCTGAGTTCCGAGAACAGCTGCGGATCAATGGACCAGAGGCCAGCGGAACTATAGTGGAAAAATGGCCCCATCATGATTTTTGAATGGACGGGGAGATTGGGGGCCATTTCATGGATGACATCCGCCATCCATTTGTGGAAGTCCGCGAACGTCTCCTGGTTGAAGCGGATGAAATCGTAAATGAGCGGCTTCGCATCTTGCGTATAATGGAGAGTGGCAGGTAGGGCGATATCCGCAAAATCCTTGTATTCAGATTTGAAGGTGGCATTTAGCGTCGCGATGTCATGATATTTGGTCTTCAGCCATGCTGGCCAAAGCGTCTTGAGGATGGGGCAGTGTTCGCCATCCAGGCTCAACGGTTCGTTGGAGAGGCAGACGGAATGGATGGCGCGGCGGTCTTTGATGAGCGGAATGACGATGCGGAGGTACTTTTCGATGATGGCGCGGGCTTCCGGGGCGTGGACGCAGTATCCGAAGAAGCCACCTGTGCATTTTGACAGGTCTGGATATTTTTTCTTCGCCCATGATGGGAAGTAATGCGGGCTGAGAAGCAGGCAGATGGAGACGTTGCTCTTCTCCGCGCGGTCGCAGACGCCCATGAGGCCGTTGAGGGCGGCCATATCGACTTTGTCCTCAGCGACTAACGTTCCGGAAGGGCCATGTTCGATTTGGATGATATTGACGCCGTAGTCCGGGAAGATTTCCAAATCGTCGCGGACTTGATTGAAATGGCCGTAGCCTGTGAAAAGGACAGGTTGCTGCTTCAGCGAACCGTCGGGCTGTTTGACAGTGGCGATAAATGACGATTTATCAATGGTTATCGGACTTGTCACGTATTGCGGGATGGCTGGCGGCAACGGGCGGACTTTGGCGATGATGGCATCCGCTTCGCGGGCGGCGTCCGTCAGCATCTCTTCGACTTTGTCCAACGTGAACCATGCGCGGTTGAGCTTGTTCGACGTGATATCCGACGGGATGTATCCGATGAAGCGTTTCGCGAGAATGGCTGCGAGACGCAGTTTGGACGGCGACGGCAGTCCTTCGATGGTGGCGATTTTGGCGTTGTATGCATCCAGTTTTGCATTTAACTGGGCGACACGGTCTTGGATGCGCTGCGGCGTTACGATATGGATGGTCTTGCTTTCTTCATGAACGTCTTTTCCAGCAATGGAAAGGACGCTTTTGACAATCAGTTCCGTGATGTTCGAATCGCCGATACGGAGCCTTAGTTTCGTCATCCATGCAAAATTGCCGTCCTGCGGCAACGGCTGTTTGCAAGTTGCGAGAACAGCGCCATTTCCGTCTGTCGCCGTGATGGTCAAAGCGGCGTCTTCCTTAGGCTTCGTCAAGCCGATGAAGCCTTCAAAATCCATCGAACCGTCAGTAAAGAGCCATTCCGCAGGCGGATATTTGGCCATGTCCCAATACGGCAGGGCGGAACGGTTTCCTTCTTTGACGCGTTTGGTCGGAATCGGACTGAAATGCGCCAAGTAGGTGGGCGTATCATGTTTCCATTCGATGTCCGGCTGTTCGCCTTCGATGAATACGATGTCGTCGATATCGATTTGCTTGGCGATATTTTCGATGACGACCATGAACGGGAAGGAGGTTTCATCCGACGCTGTTTCAAACAAATAAGTCTGACGGCGCCATTTGTTGTTGGTGCTGCGGATCGCCTTGCGGTGGCGCCAGTCTTTTCCGCCGCCGAACCATGCGACGCTGTCATCGTTGGTGCGGACTTTCATGGAGATGGAATACCATGTTGATGGTTTGACAGGAATGTCGCCGAGATGGCCGAACCAACCATAGACATGCGGCCCGAAGCCTGTCTTGTTAGAGAAACGGACGGCGTTTTTGCCGTGTGGAGCATCACCTTCAATGATTTCAAACGTGGAGTCCGTGTTGCGCTTGTCCCATATCCAGTCTTGCGGACGGACGGCGGAAAGTGTTTCAAAGGAAGAATTTGTAAGGAGATTTTCTACCTTGGCAAAAGGCTTGAAAGAGACGCGGCCTTCGCCTGGTTCGAGCGGCGGCGTCCATACGAACGGCGTGGCAGCGGTACCTTCTTCGATTTGGACGTCGTCGATGAGGCATTGCTCCGTCACGTCGTCGGTGTTGATTCGGAAAGTGAAGGGAATATCGTCCTGTTCGATTCTGAACGTGGCGGAGACACGCGTCCATTCGGCGTTATCCAGTTTGACTGTGGCGCGGAGCTGCCATTTATGGCCGCCGCCATACCAGATGACGCCTGGATTGGCGGATTTGATATAGAAGGAGAATGTGTAGTCCGTATCGGGCTTCATGCCTTCGATATCCTGCAGAAGGGCGCCGAAAATATGCGCCCCGTAGGGGGATGGATTGGAGATTTTGAAGCATCTCTTGCCTGAATGGGCGTCTTCAGTAAAAAGGACGCCCTTGGCTTTGGCGGTGCCGCCGTCAAAGCGCCATGATGTCATGCCTTCTTCAAAGGATGGATTCTTGACGAGATTTTCGGCGAATGTCATCATGGCGAAACATAAAGAAAGAAGGCAGATGGTGGATGTAACGTGCTTCATTTTAAATAAATAATGGTAAGAGATTATATATAATACCTGATGGCTTCCGCCATCAGCACTGGACAAGAGGAAACGGAAACGATGCTTCCAACCGACGGCGTGGACGCCGCCGGCACACCTTTCGGCGCAGGCGGGACGCACCGCGCCACATCCGACGGCGGGGACGCCGCCGTTACACCTTAGCGCTTTCGCCGCCGGCACATCTTAAGGTTTGTTGAAATGTTTGGAGACTACGTCGAAGGCGAGTTTGGGGCGTCTGTATTCGTCAAAGAGGCCTTTGTTGTTGAAGGCGCGCGGCCGCATGAGGGCGCGGGAGGAAGAATAGGTGCGGCAGTCGATGAACTGCCAGAGGGCTATGCCCGCGATGCGCGGCGTTTCATCGAAATACGTCAGGACTTCTTCCAAAAAGTCCGCCTGATATTCTTCCGACCAATGGGCGCGGAGGCGGTCGCGCCATCCGTAGATGGCGCCAGCTCCTACTTCGCTGATAATGAACGGTTTGTCATCGAATCCAGCCTCGTGGAGGAATTTGATGAATTGATTGAATTTGGGGCGGATTTCGCCAATGGGGCGCAGCGTCTCCTGATTGGCGGCATACCAGCCCGGATAGGCGTTGAGGCTGACAACGTCAACGAGATCGAAGTTGATGTCCTTCGTATAAGCGTTGGACGCGTATGTGATAAGACGTGTGTCATCAAGCTTGCGAAGCGTGCCGATCATGTCTTCATAGAGTTTCCGTCCATCGCCTTGCAAACTGGAATCGCCTTCGTTGAGGAAGCCCCAGAGGATGACGCACGGATGGTTGAAACTGTTTTTGACCATCCACGGCAGCTGGCGGAGCTGCGCTTCTCGGAAGGCGGGATTCAGCAGATGGTTTTCGCGGTCGCCCCAGCCGACTGTTTCCTCCCAGACCAGAATTCCGTTTTCGTCGCAGAGATTCAGAAAACGTTGGTCCTGAGGATAATGGGAGCCGCGGACGAAATTGCAGCCTGTCTTTTTGAGTAATTGGAGGTCTTCGAGAACGATCTGCAACGGCAGGGCGGGGCCGAATTCCGGATGGGACTCGTGGCGGCAGTAGCCGCGAAGTTTCATCGGTTCGCCGTTGAGG
>JAFZAB010000119.1 GCA_017548425.1 Victivallales bacterium | reverse complement strand
GCAGTTTGGTTCATCGGCATTATAGTAATGAATGTGAGAGAATATATTCAAAAACATAAATAGGAACCACCTGTGAAAACTATCCAAAACCAGACCTACGATGAAGAGCGGGCCTTGTATGAAAGCCACGGCGTGAAAGCGGTCAATTGCCGTTTCGATGGGCCGGCGGATGGCGAAAGCGCCTTCAAGGAAAGTCAGGACATCGAAGTCGAAAATTGCTTCTTCAACCTGCGTTATCCATTTTGGCATGACGACAGGCTATTGATTACGAATTGCGAGATGACGGAAAAGTGCCGTGCCGCGCTATGGTATTCGAAAAATATCCATATCAAAGACACGAAAATGCACGGAATCAAGGCGTTACGAGAATGCGAAAACGTCACGATTGAAAACTGCGATATTATCTCGCCGGAGTTCGGCTGGTCGGTTCATGGCGTG
This sequence comes from Victivallales bacterium, assembly GCA_017548425.1. GTDB lineage: Bacteria > Verrucomicrobiota > Lentisphaeria > Oligosphaerales > Oligosphaeraceae > UBA1407. Next base: position 26,891 of record JAFZAB010000119.1, on the reverse strand, counting down.
AACATGAAAGACTGCACGGCGGAAAGCGAATACTTCATGATGCGGTCTTCGCGGTTGACGTTCGACCATGTGACGCTGAAGGGGAAATATTCCTTCCAGTATATTGAAAATTCGCAATTTGACAATTGCTGCTTTGACACGAAGGATTCGTTCTGGCATGCGAAGAACGTCGTCGTCCGCAACAGCGTCATCAACGGTGAATATCTCGCATGGTACTGCGAAAACGTAACGTTTGAGAACTGCATCATTTCGGGCACGCAACCGCTTTGCTACTGCAAAGGCTTGAAGCTTATCAACTGCCAGATGCTGAAGGCCGATCTGAGCTTTGAGAAATCGGAAGTCGAGGCGACGATTACGACGGATGTCGTCAGCATCAAGAATCCGTATGCGGGAACGATTCGCGTACCGTCCGTAGGCGAGATGATCATGACGGATAAGAGAGCTCTTTGCAAAGTTATCATTGGTTAGGATTTTCGTATTTTCGAATTATATTAATATGAAACATGGGAGTGCGACATTCCTGTAGCCATTGATTGCTTGATTTTGGGATGCTACACGATAAAAATAAACAGAAGCCATGCCACTTCGCGGACCATAAAAACCGATAGTCGAATATCACTACGGCTTTTCACGGCCTTTATTACGGAGGCCGTGTTTCGGCATGGTTGCGTTTATACAGACGGTGGTTCGCATTGTTTTTATTGATGCGGAACATTTGCCTGCATCTGTTATTAATATTCTGTAATTGAAGAGATTATCATATGAAGCAGAACAAATACGTCTTTTTGTGGCGGTATATCCGCCCAGCGGCGTGGAGCTTCGTTGCCGCCATTGTGTCGGTGGAAATCGCCACGCTGACGGGCATGCTTCATCCGCAGATCATTCGCGCGGCGATTGACTGCGCTATCGGCAAGGGGGAGCCTAACTATCCGCCGTTCGTCATGAAATTGGTGGAATCGGTCGGCGGTTTCAGCTATTTGGGAAGCCATTTGTGGATTATGGCGTTGGCGATTGTCGCGTGCGCCGTCGTGCAGATGGTCTTCCAATATGCATTCCGCGTCATTAATACGAAGGCGACGGAAACGATGGTGAAGGCCATGCGGGATGAATTGTACTCCCATATCCAACGTCTTCCATACGAATGGCATACGCGAAATCAAACAGGTGACATCATCCAGCGGTGCACATCCGATGTGGAGACCATCAAAGGATTCGTTTCAGGGCAGCTGGCCTCCTTGCTCCGCGTAGGAGTCATGCTTTGCTTCGCGTTGTTCTTCATGATCGGCATGAACGGCATGCTGACGCTCATCGCCATGCTGCCGTTGATCGTTGTCGTCGTATATTCCATTTATTACCATAAAATTGTCGAAGAACGATTCATGGCATGTGATGAAAACGAAGGAAAGTTGTCCGCCATCGCGCAGGAGAATCTGACAGGCGTGCGTGTCGTCCGTGCGTTTGGTCGGGAGTCGCACGAATTGGATAAATTCGTGTCGCACAACAAGTTCTATACGTCACTTTGGGTGAAATTGTCACATTCGCTGGCGCTCTTTTGGAGCGTTTCAGATGTGTTGTCGGGCCTGCAACTGCTGTTGCTGATGGTCGTCGGCATCCTGTACTGCCATGCGGGCAAGTTGACGGCGGGCGAATACATCGCGTTCATCGCCTACAACGGCATGCTCGTATGGCCGATTCGCGAATTGGGCCGTACGATTTCGGAGATGGGTAAGACGGGCGTTTCCATTGAACGTGTCCGACAGATCATTATGGAACCGGAAGAACGCGATGCGGCGGATGCCGTGGAAAGCGACATGCAGGGCAATATCGTATTCGATCACGTAAGTTTCGGCTATCATGAAAGTTCAGAGGTGTTGAAAGATGTGTCGTTCACGATTCCTGCGCATACAACGCTTGGTATTCTCGGCGGTACAGGCAGTGGCAAAAGCACGTTGATGCTCCTTTTGGACAAAATGTATTCGCTTCCAGATGGCAACGGGACGATTTCCGTTGGCGGTCGCGATATTCGAACCATCAAAACGCCATCGTTGCGAAAAAACATCGGTATTGTTTTGCAGGAAGCGTTTCTTTTTTCGCGGACGATTGCGGAGAACATCGGAATCGGCATGAATGAACTGGATATGAAGGAGATAGAAAAAGCCGCGGCGGCCGCTTGCTTGTCTGAAACGATTACCAATTTCACGGATGGTTACGACACGATGGTTGGTGAACGCGGTGTCACGCTGTCGGGTGGCCAACGGCAGCGGACGGCAATCGCGCGCTGTCTGGTCGGTTCACCACCGATATTGATTTTCGATGATTCGCTGTCCGCCGTTGATACGGAGACGGATGCACGGATTCGCGCGGAACTGGAGCGGCGTTTTGGCACAGCGACGGTGATTCTCATCTCCCATCGCATCACAACGCTTTCCCGTGCGGATCACATTCTTGTTCTAGACAAAGGACGTGTTTCGCAATACGGTACGCCTGAGGAACTTAGGGAACAGCCTGGCATCTATCGGCAGGTCTATGAAGCCCAGGCAGGTCTGGAGGTGAGGGCGGCTGTATGAAAAAGACGGAGGAAAAGCATAAGAAACTGCCGTTCTTTGGGATAGGCAAACTGCTGCCGTTCCTGAAGCCATATCGTGCGATGATAATCTTCATGGTTGTCTGCGGCGTGTTGGGTACGTTGTGGGACATCGCCGTCACATTGATGGAACGCTATGCATTGAACCATTTTATCGCGGAAAATACAACGGATACGCTGTGGTTGTTCATCACCGCCTATATCGTTGGTGTCGTGGTGACAGGCATCTTTAGTTATGCCTGCTGCACACGTGCGATGACGGTGGAAGTCAGTGTCAATCGTGACCTGCGGAACGCGGCGTTCCGCCATTTGCAGACGCTGTCGTTTTCATACTACAGCCAGAACAGCGTGGGCTATATTCATTCGCGGCTTATGAGCGATGCGTCGCGCATTGGTTCACTGGCCTCGTGGACCATTATGGAAAGCGTGTGGCATATCGCGTATTTGATCGGGGCCATTGTCGTCATGTTCAGCATCAATGCGAAATTGGCGGCAATGGTCGTCAGCATCGTGCCGCTGGTGGCGTTGTTGTTCTCGCTGTTCCAAAAGAAACTGGTGGCGGTCAATCGCGAAATCCGCGAAATCAACTCACGGATTACCAGTGACTTCAATGAAGGCATCACGGGAGCGCGAACGGTGAAATCGCTCGTCATTGAAGACAAGATGGAACACGATTTCCGCAAGAACACGGACGAAATGTGGCGTAAATCCAGCCGCCATGCCCGTCTGCGCGGCCTGTTCGCCGCGACGATGGGCTTCGCTTCATCGCTGGCTTTGGCCATCGTCCTCTGGAAGGGCGGCTACATTGCGGCGGAAGAGGTTGGCACGTTCTCCATGTTCATGGCCTATGCGCAGGGCATGATGGAGCCAATTCGCTGGCTTATCGACAGTATTTCGGATTTGATCACGACGGAGGTCAACATCGAACGGCTGTTCGGACTGATGGAGACGCAACCGGATGTTGCAGATTCGCAAGCAGTTGTCGAAAAATATGGTGATTGCTTCCACCCGAAGACGGAGAACTGGGAGCCAATCCGCGGCGACATCGAATTCCGTCATGTTGATTTCAAATATCCGGACGGCGACGAATATGTCCTGCGAGATTTTAATCTGACGATTCCCTTCGGCAGCAGCATCGCCATTGTCGGCGAGACGGGCGCGGGCAAGTCCACGTTGGCGAATCTGATTTGCCGATTCTATGAACCGACTGCGGGACAAGTACTTATCGATGGAAAGGATGTTCGTGAACGGAGCCAATATTGGCTGCATTCCGCTTTGGGATACGTCTTGCAGACACCGCATCTGTTCTCTGGTTCCATCCGCGACAACTTGCGCGTCGGCAAGCCAGATGCGACGGACGATGAAATCATCGCCGCCCTCCACGATGTTTCGGCGGACACCATGCTGGAGCATCTAGAGCGTGGTCTCGACAGCGAAGCGGGTGAAAGCGGCGACCTTCTCTCTATGGGAGAAAAGCAGCTTATCTCCTTCGCACGAGCCATCTTGGCCAATCCGCGCATTCTGATTCTCGACGAGGCGACGGCCTCCGTCGATTCGTTGACGGAGGCGAAAATCCAGGCCGCCATCGCGAAAATCATCCATGGGCGGACATCTGTCGTGATTGCACACCGCCTGTCAACCGTCCGCAACGCGGACATGATTCTTGTCGTGAAAGACGGTCAGATTATTGAAAGCGGTCGGCATGAAGCGCTTATGGCGCAGAAAGGCACCTACTGGCGGCTTTACACGAAGCAGGCGGAAGACGACGCTACGGAACGGATTCTGGCGTAAGAAACTAGATTTTCTAGAGGCACTAGATATTCGTAGAGGTTCTAGATGCTCTAGATGTTCTAGAATCTCTAGAAAATCTAGAATAAAATGCTATTTTTTATAGAATACCACAAGAGAATACTATGAGAAAAAATCTTACCATATTCTTCCTGCCGTTGCTGGCGGGACTGCTGTTCAGCTGTAAGTCATTGCCGCCGAGTGTCCAGACGACAGTTCCAAGCACGAAGTACATCGATAAATACGGTGGCCTCTGGATGGAAATGACATCTGGCGAGTTCAATAAACGTGGTTATGACTGCGGAGACGTCATCAGATTGAACGTGGCGGGGCAGTCGCATGAAATGCCTATCGTGCCGAATTTCCGTTATGTAAAATCGGGCAAGGCGGCATTGGTACTGTCGGAAGATGCAAAAAAGCCGCTGACAACTACTATATATTATGGCGATGCGGCCAGCCGTTGGGGGATCGCCGTCAAAAATACCGCGTCGGACAAAAGCGTGAAATGGACGCCGCACGACGGTATCACGATGCCGTTGCCTGTCGTCATCAGCATGAAAGAGAAGGGCGGATATGCCGACCAATTGCTGATTTATGATTTGAAACGAACGAACAATCGCGACGATTATGCGGAGCTTTCAGACGAAGATTTCGCCAATTTCCGTGTCATCCGCACACATGGCATGGCGGACAGCGTGCTATATCGCAGTTCCAGTCCGATCAATCCCGCTATCGGTAGAAATACATTCGTAGATAAGGCGGCGAAAACCGCTGGTATCAAGACGGTTGTGAATATGGCGGATATGGAAGCGGCCGCAAGGAAAATGGATGGTTGGGATAAATCCTATTGCGCGACGTTGCCAACGGTGTTTTTGCACATGGGCGTCGATGCGACGCAACCGTCGTTTGGCGACGGTGTGCGGGACGGCATCCGTTTCATGCTCTCCCATGAACCCCCGTATCTGCTTCATTGCAAAGAAGGGCAGGATCGCACGGGCTTTCTCTGCGCCGTGTTGGAACTATTGGTAGGGGCGTCATTGCAGGAAATAGCGGACGATTACCTGCGAACGTTCCAGAACTTCTACCACGTGAAGGCGGATTCACGGCAGGCTGCGTTCGTTCGTGGCGACATACAGGAGAATCTGCGCACTGCATTAAATCTTAAGTCATTGGAAAAAGCCGATTTGAGTAAGGCCGCTGAAACCTATCTGCTTAACGTCGGTCTGACGCAGGAGGAAATAATGGCATTGCGGAGGAAGCTATCTGCAGAATGATATTGATTATCAACCACGAATGCACTTGGCGCGGCCTTTGGCCGCAACCAAATGATAAATCACGCAATCTCCCGCGTCCCATGTCCAGTTGTCTTGTGTCTTTTGCTCACGTCTCGCGTCTCACGTCTCGCGTCAAACCACGTGATGGCAACGCCATGACGCCACCTGGGCAAATGAAAGGCAATCAGGATTGCTTTTTGCGGGAGGGCGTGAGACGTGAGACGTGAGACGTGAGAAGACAAAAGATAATAAGACGTCAGACGTTGGGATGGACAGGAAAAATCTTCACATTAAAAACAAGAAAATGAAGGATAGTAGTATGAGAGAACGAATCATTCAAATATTAAAACGCACTGTATGCATGTTGCTGTGTATATCATTCTGCCTGATAGCGACTTGCGGTTGCCAGTCATCGGTCCGCGTATCCGGCCATGCCGTCCGCCCATATGAATACCCGCCGATGCGGTATGACGGAAGTTTCTGGAAGCAAGATCTTTGGGAGAAAAGCAATGTCATCACAGTGGAGGATAAACGCCATACGGTGGCGGCGGTGCGCTGCCGAACCAATTATTGGTATGCGTTGGCGACCGTTTTGACGTTCGGCCTCTGGGCGCCTATGGACATCGAATGGGAGGAGAACAATGATTAGAAATCTGTGCGTTTTTATCGACGGCACGAATCAAGATCGCTCCAAGGCGGAATGCGCGACGGATTCGAACGTCGTAAGACTTTACTATGCATCGCCGAACATAGGGGAGGGCGATGTCCAGCAACGGTGCTACTATCGGAAAGGCGTCGGCACACGGTCGCATGAGACGATTACGGGAGCCGCGTTGGGCTTTGGTCTGGACGAACGAATCACGGAGGCCAAAATGTGGCTCGACGACGAATGCGAGATGGCCCGCGAAGACGGTTGTGAGCCGCGAATATATTTGTTCGGCTTCTCGCGCGGAGCGTTTGCCGCACGCGTTTTGGCGACATTTCTGCAACGCGATATTGAGATGATTGGCGTGTGGGATACGGTGAAAGCGACGCCTGGCAACGATTTCGGCATTGCGGATCTGCCGTCATACGTGAAACATGCGTATCATGCCATGGCGATTGACGAACGCCGCAGCATTTTCGATGTCTTCCGTTTCAACCCGACGGATACGATTACGGAGCGATGGTTTGCGGGCTCTCACACGGATGTCGGCGGCGGTTATGAAAATCACGAATTGGCGGACATTGCCTTGCATTGGATGGCGGTGAAAGCGGTTTCACACGGTCTGATTATCGATGGCAAGAAGATTGATTTGGATAAGCCAGTGGATTTGAAAATCAAGCCAGTCATCCATGACGAAAACAACATCGGCTGGGGATTGACGAACATTTTCAAGAAGAGCCAATCGGTCGTGGAGCGTCTTGTTGGCGCGACGGATTCGCTGGATGCCACCGTGCTGTTCATCCGCGACCATTGGAAAGGCCTCCTCAACAATTCAACCCTGGCGGACAACCAGATGTTCATGACTTACGGCTATTCAGACGATATCATGGTCTAATACAATGCTTAATGCTTAATGCTTAATGCTTAATGCTTTACTCTTATTTCGCATAGGCATGACTTTTTGTGGAAACAGAAGTGCTATTTTCATTTTCTCGGAGTTCCCTAAGCACTTCTTCGACAATGTAGATATCGCTAAAGAGATAAAGGGCGGTCGCTGGATCATGCAACCGCTCATTGGTCTTGGACGTATAGAAAATGTCCAAGGCACGCTCACCTGAGACATTCAGTCTTTTGGAGAGTAGCGTCACGATACGCCCAATTTTATTCCATAACAATAAATCGTTAAGCATATATCTTATATATTATACAAATTTTTAAAAACCATGCATTCGTCAATGATACGTTGGTTGCGAATGCACAATTGATTGTTTGGATTATGCATTGCAAGATTACGCAATGCTGTTTCCAAAGGCATCATGTTGGCCATGTATGCCTCAACTGTGTCAATCACTCGGTCATTTGCCACGCCGCCTTCCACTAAATCATATTCCTCTCCATGATATGTCCCAAGACGGTTTTGGACAATGAATTCAAGCCATTGAACATCATATTCAGGAAAAAACTTGTATGAAAATTCGCGTTTGACCTTCTCCATATCCAAGTCATACACGTTTACGACACCATGTGTGTTTCTGATACGTGCCATACGATCGGCCCAAGCTTCCGCCTGCTTGGAAATGGCTGTGACATAAAAGCCTTGGCCGAAATCAAGACCTTTTCGGCCATATCCAGCAAGAGGTCGTTGGATGACAGATGTTCCACCATGGTACACTTTCATGAGGAAGCCTCTTTTCGTCTGGCTTGCAATGCAGTGAGTACATCTTCGGTCACAATACGGCGGCTTTGCGTATGCATTGTGTCATAACATGGAAAAATCAAATCCGCGAATAGATTAGCCGCCTTCAAACGCTTATACATCTCTGCAGATGTACAACCAACTTCGCGAGCAGCTGATTCAACGCATGAGGCTGCGAAGATGTTACGCAGTTCTTCTTCCGTCGGCTTGGGAAAACCGTTGTCCGACATGAGACCTTGCATGTTTCGTTGCTGATTCATATTTTTCTTTCCACTCCGACGGCGGGGATGCCGATGGAACTTTCGGACACGCAGGAGCGTGTCCCTCCCTTATTTCACATGTGCGCGGCGGCGGATGATGTCGTCTTGGATGGACGGATCGAGCCGCGTGAAATAGGCGGAGAAGCCGCTGACGCGGACAACTAGCGAGCCGTATTTTTCAGGATGTTCGCGGGCATCCTGCAAATCGGCGTTATCCGTCACGTTGAATTGCATTTCGTGACCGCGGCCGCGGACGAATTCCTTCAATAATGCGCAGAAATGATCGATGCCGTTTTCGCCTTGGAAGTAATCCGGCGAGAAGCGGAGGTTGACGACCGTGCAGTTCTGCTGCGTGTAGTCGGGCTTGCAGATGGATTTGATGAAAGCGGTCGGGCCTTTGCGGTCATAGCCTGCGTTGGGGGAGGCGGCATCCGACAGGGCTGTATGGGCGAGACGTCCGTCTGGCGTGGCGCCGACCATGCGGCCGGCTGGAATGTTGCTGATGTTCGTGGCCATGCAGCTGAAGAATTGGCCACCGTCCAACGTCTTGTGCGGACGCCACATCTCACCGAAACGGCGGACGAGATCGACCGCGATGGAATCGGCGTAATCATCGTCGTTGCCGTATTTTGGCGTGGCGTTGATGAACATCTGCCGCAACGCTTCATGGCCTTCGAAATTAGCCTCCAACGCGGCCATGACCTCTTTCTTCTCGACACGTTTTTCTTCGAAGACAAGCTTCTTGAGGACGGACAGGCTGTCGGTAATCGTGCCGATGCCCATCATGCCGACGCCGTGGAAGCGGCGGTAGATGGAACCGCCGTCGTTGAGATCGAGGGCGCGGGCGATGCAGTCCTGCGTGAACGCGGAGAGCACGGGATCGGGCAGACGGTCGGGCGAATAGCAGGCAAGATTGGCGTTGTAGTTATCGACGTAGGCCTGAATACGTTTCGCGATTTCGGCCAGAAGATCGTTGTAAAGGTCTTCATACGTTTCGTATGTGTCCAGCCGTTTGAGGACGGTTTCGAAGCAGAGCTGCGTGTCAAACCGTCCGTCGCTCCAAGCCTGCTGTCGGCCGGCGACGAGCGTCTCGACGCAGCCGACCATGCAGTAATCTCTTGCGTGTTCGGTCTTTACGCCGACTTGTTCCAACATGGGAATGGTCACTTCGTCATTGAAAACGGCAGGGAAGCCGATGCCTGTGGAGATGAGTTTCGCACAGGCTTGGTAAAATTCGTCCGGCGTGCGGTCGTGGAAACGCGCGGAGAGATTCGTGGAGGGGGATTTGACGAGACCCGTGGCCTCCAATGCGAGATAACTCAGTTCGTTCGTGGCGTCTTCGCCGTCCGGCGTGATACCCGCGATGGCGATATTCGTCGTGTCATGAACGCCTTCGACTTTCGTCCAGATGTGGCAGAGCATATCCAACGCGTCATCGCGCGTCAGCGTGCCGTTGGCGATGTCATGGCGGTAGAAATCAATGAGATACTGGTCGATGCGGCCGAGAGCATCATGGTTGCGGCCTTGGCTTTGGAGAGCGATGAAGAGAAGCCAGACGAGTTGCAATGCGTCAAAGAACGATTTCGGAGCAGGGCCTGCGATGCGCGTTAGACAGGCGGAAAGCTCAGGATCCGTTTCTTTTAGAGATTCCGCAAAACGCAGGGAGAACGCTTTGATGGCGTTGACGCCGATTTCCATGGCTTGCAGATTCGCAAGTGATTTGGCGTCCGTATGATAACGGCGTGATTCGGCGATTCGTGCAAGAATGCCGTCGAGGCCGATGGAGAGAACAGTGCGATAATCGGGCACTGTATGATCGTTGCCGACGGTGAAATTGCGGCAGCCGCGGCCCGCATTGGCGCCGATGCAGACAGCATAGTCATTTTTGATTTCTTCGGGAACTTCCATGACTTGATACGTCTCCATGCCGCATGCGAAACGCTGTCGGGCATCAAACGTAAGTGGCAGATGTTCAAGCGTATAGGCGAACGCTTTGGCGCGGAAGACGGCTTCGCTTGGATCCGCGCGGAAGCTAAGGTAATACTTACCCCGCCAGTAGGCTCCAAGATTCACATTGCGGCCGCAGCCCTGCACATAGATGGTTCGTGAGGCGACGCGTTCGGTTTCAAGAATGGCTTGCCAGTTCTTTTCCATGGGAGTATATGATTAAGGTAAATGGGACTACTGGGATATCTGAGACAACTGGGACGATTTATGCAACGACAAAATGCCAATGTAACATACGATAATTTGAAAAATGACAGATTCAAGGGAAATTAATAAAAAGTGCTTTATTTATTAAGGTAAACATCATTTTAAGGAGAACCATGAATCTCAACGCACCAGCCATTCGTCAGCTGATTGATTTAGCTGAAGCCAATCAAGACGTGTTCATCGAAAACGGAAAGAAATTCTGGGGCATGCCCGAACTTGGCTACCGGGAAGTGAAGACGAGCACGTATGCGGCGGATTGTCTGGAAAGCTACGGCCTGAAAGTGAAACGCGGCCTGTCCATCACAGGCTTCCGGGCGGATTTGGATACGGGACGGCCTGGACCGACGGTTGCGCTCATGGGCGAATTGGACGCATTGCACATTCCAACGCATCCCGAAGCGATAGATGGCTGCGTCCATGCATGCGGTCATCATACGCATATCAATTCGTTGGTTGGCGCTGCATGGCTGTTCACGCATTGTCCGAATATTCTGGACGGATTGTGCGGTAAAATCGCCTTCATTGGAACGCCGGCGGAAGAGGGCTTCGAGTTCGAATTGGCCCGTCAACTGATGGCGGAAGGCAAGATCAAAGCCATCAGCGGGAAGGTTTCGCTGTATCGCGAAGGCGTTCTGGATGATGTGGATGTAGCGTTCATGAGCCATTGCGGCGGCAAGTATGGCTGCTCGCAGAACGGCGGCAACGTCAAGAAACGCGTCGTGTTCCATGGAAAGAGCTGTCATGCATCCGTCCCGTCCAGCGGCAACAATGCGATGAATCAGCTGACGCTTGCGCAATGCGCCATCGGCCTGTTGCGGGAGCGGATGTCATCGACCATGCGTATCCACGGCATCATCACGGAAGGCGGTCAGGCTGCCAATGTCATTCCGGACACGGCCGCCATGAACTACTACGTCCGTGGTGCAAGCGTGCAGGAGATGTCGAAAGCCGCGAAAATGTTCGACGATGCGGTGCGCTATTCAGCGATGGCGTTGGGCGGTTCCGCCGATGTTTTCAATATCCAGGGCTCGCTGCCTGTCAGAAAGAATGAGACGCTCGGCAACGTGCATCGGTCGGTTGCCAAACTGCTTGTTCCCACGATGGCGGATAGTGATTTCAACTGGTTCAACCGTTCGGCCGGTTGCACGGACATGGGCGACATCACGAACATCATGCCCGCCATTCACGGTGGCGTTCCAGGTGGCAAAGGTACGGCGCATGGCATTGATTTCACAACGCCGGACGGTTATGTGGCGTTCGTGCAGGCCGCCAAGCATGCGGCCATCATGCTGTATGCGTTGCTGATGGACGACGCAGCGGAGGCGAAGGCCGCCATGGCGGAATTCGGCCCTAAACTGACGCATGAGCAATACGAAGCGCTAGTGGAGGAATTTAAATAATTGTTAGTTGTTAGTGGGTAGTGATTAGTGGCTAGTTGTTTAATCTTAGAGGACACTCAACTGGCAACAATCATCCATAACTAGACATGCATGGAAATGACTTTGGGAAAGTCCCTTAAAGAAGATATGCCCATGCATGTTAGTTATGTGTAAATGCTTGTTGAGATGTTGTTTGGGGGAGGCTTTGCAATCAAACAAAGACGGATAAAACACGGAATTGGCAACTTGCACCAGTTGTGAAGGTGTTATGGCCGGTATAACGCTGTTTTTAAAGTCTTTCAGATTGGCGGTGACAAGATAGTCAGCATGAACAGATTGCGCAGAGCAGTCTTGAAGCAAATCCTCAAAATCAGCAAAACGACCTGTGCGAAGGGCATTTCGAATCATCTCCATGTCAGGAGTGGCCATTTCCAGAATCTCGCATAGTTGGGTAATACAGTCCAATCTGCTTATTTCCGGGTATTTACGCAATAAATACCAGACGATGGACAAAGAATGCAAGGAGATGAATCCTTCAATTCTCCCTTCAGCACATAAACGTATGATATCTTCACAATCATGCAGATATGGATCTTCTCTTTTTGTCAAATACGTGACAATGACATTCGCATCAAGAAGGACCCGATTCATATTCCCTCTCGCTTATTCTCCGTATTTTTCCCGCAAGGCTTCATCTCGTTCGGTGTTGAAATCGCCGAGAGTTATTTTCAATGAAGCCAGTTTATCTCGCAACGCCTCTAACCGCTCATAGGCTTGCATCCGACGTGTCTTTGCAATCACGTGATGTTTTCTCTTTGGAAACGGAATGTCCACTTCAGGCAAAGTCGCCAACGTTTCTGCCATTTGCATCAAAGGCTGATGGCTGACAAGAGAGGTCATCTGATATTGCTGCAATGTCATGTTATACTCCCCTGTGTTATGATTTCACAGACCTTCCATGAAAAACTATTTGATTATTAAAGATGATAGCAACTTGATTCAATTAATATATAAATACTTTATCAGCCTTTCTTACTCTGTCAAATGAATATAATCAATTTTTTATAGAGATTATTGCAAAACTGCTCAAATGTCTAGGCTAATGGACCCCAAGCACACACCGTTTGAATTTGTAGCAGATGACCGATTGGCTAGTGGAAGAGACAAAAGGGACAGATGCTGTATGCCTCTGTCCCTTTTGTCTTGTTTGCCGCGTTTGTCGTTAAAATGTTATTCCAGAACGTCGTAGGTACCGCTGGTGATGAATGGTTCGCAGCCGTTGTGGCCGTCGTTGGAGGGGATGACATTGTAGCGCCATGTCGTTTTGGAGCCGTCGATGACGATGTGGCCGAGCGAATCGATCGTGATGATGGCGCTGAGCGGATCCGTGAAGAACCATGTGTTTTTTGCCTGCCCTAATTCGGTCAGATTGCGTTTGCGGGAGCCGATCGGCTTGCCGTCTTGGTCGTAATCGACGAAATCATACGTCATGCCGTCAGCGTAATGCTGTTCCTTCTGTCCGCCCTGCCAGTCGCCGTTATAGACGGTGTTGACGTCGAAGAAAAGGATGTTGTCGATGATTTTGACATGATTTGTGTGAAGGTGTCCATTGATGGCCATGAGAACGGTGCCTTGGCGAGCCGCATTGGCCTTTTGGAAAATCTCGCGGACTTTTTTCGTGTCCGGAGCGGAGCTCCATTCGGCGGAATAGCCGACGTGGCTGAAAACGAGGCAGGGGATTCCTTTGTCCGCGGCGTCCATAAGGACGTTTTCAAGCCATTCCAACTGCTTGGGACCGAGCGAGTTGCCAGATGAATTGCCTTTGGGCGGGCCATAGCTGGCTTCCGTGTTGTGCATCCATTCCTTCGTCGTTGGATTCCACGAATAGTTCGTGTCCAGGCAGATGATGCGGAAACCGTTGGATTCGAAATAGTAGTGGGCGGTGAAACCATCGCCGATCTTGCCGTCGGGCGTGGCCCAGACGATACTGTCCGCTTGATTGGTCAGAAGCGGTGTCACAAGTGGCATGACGTTGCCGCGTGATTCCAATTCATGGTTGCCGTAAACGCCGTAGGCGGGGAGATTGCGGTTGTTTTTCAGATAGGCGTTCATCAGCTCGGGGGAACCTTTGTAGTCGTTGCAGAAATCGCCGCCGTGGATCATGAATGCGGCGTTGGCCTGCGCGGCGCGATCGACGATGGCCTGCATGCCGTCGATGGAGGAGGCGTACAGGCCTTTCTTGTAGTGGAAATCGGAGAAGACGGCGAACGTCAATTGTTTAATATTTGCGCCTTGGTAGCCTTTGACGTTTTTGAACACGTCGTCCATGTGTCTTTTCTTAATCTCATTTAATGTCCTATAGGATTTGTTGGCGATGATGACGGGATTGAAAAGGGACTGGCCTTTTGAATAAAGATATTTTGTCTCGCCATTCCGCTTGTACATGAGGCATGGGCGGACAACAAAATTGAATGACAGCCCGTTGGGGGTGATGCCGGGAAAAATACATCGTGCCGTTATGGTCGCGCCATTCCTGGAAGACCATTCTTCAAGTTCAACTGGAGATTTGATATTCAAGCAAGTTTCATCTATGACTTCTGGTGTGTTCCATTTAATGAGTTCGTTTTCAGACAGTTTGTAAGTTTTGTAAGTTGGCAACATCAGTCCGCAGATTAAAATTTTGGTAATGGCTTTGTCAGCGATAAGTCTCTTGATGTCTTCATCATTCGTGTCCAATATGATGGGAAGCACAAGAGAACTTACTCCATCTCCGCAATAAAGCGAGGGCTTGCCCATTGTCAAGGCAGTCGTCAAGCCTCTCTCCAGCAACGTTTTGGGAATCAGCTTCTGGACGGTGACGGCGGAGACGAGAAAACTGCCGCCGCAGCTGTACATGCCGATGCGCGTGCGCGGGGCGGCTGATTCGCGTTTTCTGTCCGCCAACTGCGAGACGAACTTGCCGTTGCAATAGAAATAGGTGACACTTTCCAGATGATAGACCGTGAAGTTGACATCCGTGTTCAAGTCCGGCAGGGGGCCAGAAAAATAACCTGTTGAGCAGTCGATGTTCTGTCTGCCGATATCGCCATTGCCTTGCTTGCGAACGAATTGCGCGAACTCGCCTTCTTTGACTTCATAAGGATACATCATGCTGTTTGTGGCATAACTACAGTTTACATAGTCGTCGGCGATGTCCGTTTCCAGTCCGAAGGAGCCGCCTCTGCCGACAAATTGGAATGTTGCCGAAAAGACGTAGTTTTCCGTGCCAAGCGGCGGCAGGGCGATGATATGGGCGCCTTTGTCCGAACGGATGGCGAACTTATGGTTCTGAACGGAAACGACGTCGCCGTTCAAGCCTGTGGCTTTATCGGCCGCCCACAGAAAATTGAACGGATGGTTTTTGATCCAGCCTTCCGGCATGCCGCCGTTTTCGATTTTGGAGAAATCCTCTTGAAGAATGACATCTCCAAGACGCGCATTGGCAAGGACTTGAGACTCAACGGTGTTCTCTTTCGCCTGCTGCGCGAGAATGGCGGACGGAAACGCGCCGACGAGCAGCATTGTGGAAAGAACGGCGCCGATACGATATGAGGAAGAGTGATTCATGGCGTTTTGTGGGGCTGGAGAGTGGAAGTTCTAGAAATCTAGACGTCTAGTCTTCTAGATTATTAGCAGACGATTATTCTTGTTTGAAGGTAAAGGTATGGGTGGCGTTCCAGTCGATGGCTGTGACGTTTCCTTCCGCATCCGTGAACGTCGCCTGTTTGTCATCTGCGCTTTGGAACGTGACTTTGTCGCAAATGACTGTTCCTTTTTTGCAGACGATACGGTTTTCCTTCTTGTCCGGATCCGTGACAAGAAGCAATGCGAGCGATTCGCCGCGGACGTCGATATAGAAACCACGGTAGCAGATGGTGAAGACGATGTCCGGTTTGGGCGGTGGCGGCGGTGGTTCCGCCGGTTGTTCAGGCTCTTTGTTTTCGGCGGGCTTTTCCGGCTCGGCCGGTTGAGCGGCGGCAGGTTCGGCTGGTTCCGTCTTGGCGGTTTCCGCCGCTGGCGGCGGTTCGGCAGTCTTTTCTTCTTTTGGTGGTTCAGCCGCAGGCGGTTGCGGTGGCGCAGGCGGTTGCAATTGGTTGATTAACGTATGCGCAAACGGATTGGCGGCCGTCGCTTCAGGAACAGCAAGACTGAAGAACGGGCGTTCTTTCCATGACAGGATGTTGACGGCGATCGGTCGATGGCCGACGGCGTCCTTTTCCTGCGGCGAAGCGGTGAAATAATGCGTCGCCAAGGAGCAGAGCAACAGGCAAGCCAGAAGCGCGAGAAGGAAGAATGCCTTTTCCCAGCAGCGAATGAAAAATGTGTTCAGTATCGTGAGCATCAGTTTTCTTTCGTCCCTCCTTCGACGTTGAGCAGCGTGTTTGAAGACGGTGCGGGGAAGAAAGCGGAGAAAATCACGCGGAAATGCAATTGCGATAGATCAAGCTTGGCGCCGACGGGCAATTCCTGCGGTGGTTGCGAATAGACGCGGATGTTTTTGATGGGGAGATACAAATCGTTTTCCTGCAATGATTTGACGAATTTCAAGAAGTTTTCCATCGTGCCGACGAGATGGAGGGTGACGGGAAATTCCAATAGATACGGCTTGGCGTTGTCGTTGCCGATCGCATAGGCCAGCGTGTGGGTGGCGGACAGTTTGGCTTCGCCGTTTTCCTCTGTTTCGAGTGTCAACGAATTGGCGAGCGCGTTGTGGAGGAGGATGCGGATGGTCCAGAGTTTCAGCATGAGATGGAAGACTGGTTCGGCCGTATCGGTTTCAAAGCTCTTTTCCGTGAAGATGATGTTCTTTTCCTTGAACTCTGATTTGATACGGTCTGAAAGATCTTTGTAATCGATTCGTGTGGAATTATATACGAATTGGTCTTCGGGGCTGAGCCCACGCGGTTCGTCGCTTGGATAGACGTTGTGGATTTCGTTGCGGAACGTCATGGCGGCGCGTGCGAGCGTGTCGTCCGCGGCTTTGACAAGACCTTCCGTATCTTGCTTGCCGTTCAGGATGTCGTTGCATTCTTCAATATGCGTTTTCAGCATGGCGGGATCGAGAAGGACGCCGCTTTTTTCGAGTTTGGCGCGTTTTTGTTCATTTTGCTCGCGGAGCGATTCTAGATTGCGCCATCTTGGGAAGACACCGAGCCACAACGCGGCCAGCGCCACAGCCATCAGGATGATGGTGTAGTGCAGCAGTCTGTGGTAGCCTTTCGGCCAGTCCTTGTAGGATGGCTTGAACATGAGTCAGTATCGTTTCGAGGTGGATGGGGCGGTTAACAGATTTGCGTGGATATGCTCTTCCTTGAAAGGAAGTTGCATGAAAAAGGTCGTGAATTCGCCGCCAAGAGCTTCCGTGTTGGCTTGCAGGAAGTTGCGCCATGGCGTGAAGAATTTGTCGTTGAAGTTTTGGGTGATGAAATCCGTATGGTCGTCAACGTTGACATAGGCGCCGGATTCCATCAGCTGCGTCTGCATGTCTTTTACGACTTTATAGCGTGTCTTTCCGAGCGGCGCGATGCCGCCGATGTAGATGCTGCCGAGAATCTTCATCGCACTCACGTTGATGGTCTTCGGCGTGTAGGCCACGACAGGCTGTTCCTGCGTTTTGTTTTCCTCCGCGAAGAGATCCATGTAAGTGCTTGGTGTTCTAATTGGTTGCGGCCTGGCGGGTGCTTCCTCCTGACGCTCCTTGTTGGCACGTTCGAAGGAGACTTCATCCGCAAGATAGATGCCCCAACAGCGTTCTGCTTCATCGCCCACGGCCTGCGCGGTCTGCCAGCGTTGCAAAGCTTCCATGAAACGCATCGTGCGGTAGCCTGCTTCCGCGACGGGCAACATGCGTTTCTGCTGATAGGCCATGCGTTCGTGAATCTTTTCCATCTGCGGAATGAGAGCGGAACATTGCTGAAGCGTAAGATTCTCCGCTTCAGCTACTTTCAATGCCCTGTTCAAATGGAAGAACGCACCCGCGAACCAAGCCAGTAGACCGATGACCAACAAGGCGAAGGCCAAGGCGAGATACGGATATTCGTTTTTCTTGTGTTCGAGCCATTTCTGACGTTCGGGCAGGAGGGAGAGCTTGACAGGCGATTCGTCCAACGCAAGCAACGCGAGGCCGAAAAGCACAGTAAGATTCGTGTGGAGCACCGTGTCAGGCTGCGGCATCATGTCTCCTGGAACGCCGAACATCTGGATGGCGGCTTCCGGCTGGATGGTGCCAAGCATGTCGATGAACTGCGGGACGTTTTCGCTTTCGCCTGTGACCCAGATGTTCTGCAACGGCGTGGAGGCGACGTCTGCGGGAAGCGTCTCCCGCCAGCGGGAGACGGCGTTTTCATATTCTTCGCGGAGTAGTTGCAAGCCAGTCGTATGAGGAATGTTATGGATGCCGAACAGCAGCAGGCTCGTGCAGATGACGCTACCGTTGCAAACGACGGCCATGACCGTCGAATCCTCTTCCAGATTCAGAATGACCTGCGGCGTCGTGAGATAGGCGGCGTCCGGATGGAGGGCGCAGAAGGCGGAGGCGACCGCGAGCACATGGGAGGTGACGCGTTGCTTTTTCAGCGGCTTGATGTCGCTAAGAAAGTCGCAGCAAGGCGTTACGATCTCTTCGCGAGCGATGCTCAGGAGAATGTTTTGCGTCTCCGGATTCAAGCCGCGCATGACTTGATAATCGTAGATGAGATTATCTTCCGAAAGGCTGCCGATAGAGCGGACCTGAACTTGTACGAAATTCTCCAACGCCGTGTCCGGCAACGTGTTCGGAATGTCGTGAATCGTCTCATTGGAGCCAAGCGACGTGAGGGAGACGCCCGCATGGCGGACACCCGTGGCCTTGACGTGGCGTTTCAACGCGGACGGAAAAATCGTCGCCGCCCCGTTCGCGTCATTTTCATAGGGGAAAGACGAAACATCCGTGATGCGCAGCCATCCGCCTTTTCGTTCCAGGCTGATGGTCTGTGCGGAATCCGGCGTGAAGTCGATGCCGATGCCCTTCGCCGCGCCTCTGTTGATGGACTTAAGGTTTGGCAATGATGTACTCCCCGTTTTCATCAATGATGGTGGCGGTCACGAATATGAGCAGGTTCGTCGGCTCGTTGGTTTTGGCTGTGTGGGTGAAGAGGCGACCGAGGAACGGGATGTCGCCCAAATACGGAATCTTGTGGACTTCGTTGGTTTCGCGGTTTTCGACCATTCCGCCGAGAATGACGGTTTCGCCGCTGTTGATGGAGACGGCGGTCGCGATCGTCTGCTCATGCGTACGGGGCAGGAGAATGTTCGTATCGACCGTGGACGTCACTTTATTTTCCGTGACGGTCTTGGTTGAAGCGTAGTCCTCCCACTGGATGAAATTGACGATTTCCGGCTTGAGACCGAGCAGAATCGTGCGATTGTCCGCGCCGACGCTGGGGATGACGTCGAACGTGATACCGAGGGGCAGGGCGGTCGGCTTGCCGGAGGGGACGAGAATCTGCTCTTTTCCTTTGTCGCCGTTGTCAACGGTCTGGAGGCCGTATTCTTCGAAATAGATCATCTTGTCGCCCTTACGGATACGGGCGGTGCGGTTGTTGAGGGCTGTGATGCGGGGGGCGCTCAACGTGACGGTGGAGGATTTCTTTTCCAAAGCGCTGATGAGCACGTCAAAACTGCGGTTGCCGATGATACCGCTAACCGTCAGGGAACCAAGACCTTCGGCATTGCTCGCCGTCAGGGCCCCGAGCTTTGTGAAGAAGTCGCTGATGTTGCCGTTCTCCTGATGGTGGGCGGCGATATCTGCACCTTTCTTGCCGCCGTTGTAGTGCGTCAATTCGACGCCGACGTCATGCAGATCCGATTCGCTGACGGTGAGGAATTTCGCTTCGATCAGCACTTGCTTGGGCGGTTTGCTGAATGTCGCGACGATTTTCTCCACTTCGCGAATATTGGACAGCGTGTCCCGCACAAGCAGGACGTTGCGCTGCGGGAAGAGGTTGTACGATCCGCCAGTGGTGGTTTTTTCATAGAAAGCCTTGAGGGCGGTGTCGAGATCCGCATCGGCTTCCTTTGCGGTTTCGAAGGCGGCTTTTGCGGCGGCGGCGACACCGATACCTTCAGGAATGGTGGGAATGACGCCTTGCCGCAACGGGATGATTTTCGTCATAAGCTGCGGGCCTTCAGCGGGTTTCGCGAGCTTGGTGATCCAGATGATGTTTTCGCGGATGTTGAAATCGACGGCGAGTGTGTGGGAGAGGTAGTCGAAGATTTCGCGGAGCGGGACATCCTTGAAATTGGCGGAGAACGTCGCGCCTTTCAAGGCTTCGTCATTGAAGATGACGTTGACGGGATCGGCCATGTTGAGGCCTTCCAGATCGCGCAACTGCATCGTGAATTCGGCGAGCGACAGGCCAGTCACCTTCATGGAGATGGTTTTGTCCAGCAGTTTTTCAAGGGAATTCAGTTCGTCTTTTTGCTCGTCATTATTGATTTCACGTGTCTTGTTGTAGCTTTTGGGAAGCTGCATTCCAGTGAGCGACTCGTTGAGGATGGTCTTCTGGTCGATAGCGAGATCCGTCTTACTGAGGGTGAGCTTGCGGGCCAAATTGATAAGTTCCTGCAAATCATCCAGATCGGTCTTGTATTCCGTGAATTGGCGCAACTGGTCAAGATAGTTCTCCGCCTCGACGAACTTGTGTTCGCCGACAAGTGTGCGAATATTGTCGAACGCTTTCAGTATTTCCTCGCGCAACTGGCGTTTGTTCGCCTCTTTCTGGAGGCGTTCCATTTCCGTGAGGTTACGGAGCGTCATTTCGTCTTCCAGAAGGGAGGTACGGTGGAAGAGGGAGCAGGACACCAGCAGTCCGCAGCATATCGCCGCCATGAATGTCGTTTGTACTATTTTCATGATATTTTCCATATTTATTTCATTTCACCCTCTCATTGTATAAAAACGCATGGAAATATATCCATATTTGTCAAAACACATTTGTAAGGAAATCCATCCACGCCTGTTGCCACTGGAAATGACGTGAGACGCGAGACATGAGACGTGCAAAAGACGTTAGACGACAAGATGATGTGTTTTTTTACTTGATGTTGCCGCCTATGCTTTTTAGCCTTTGACCATGAGCCATAAGCCATGAGCCATAAGCATAATAATCGCCGTTTGCGGCGATTATCGGACGCCTTCGCGTTCCCATGCGCCGAGTTCTTGGTAGAACTTGCCAAAGCAAGAATGCGTCATGCCGATGCCATGAACGATCTTCTTGTCCTGCACAGGAATGTTGTTGTAGGCGGCGTAAACGGCGCAAGGTGCGCAGGTTGTGTCCGAAAAACCAACGGCGACGCGGACGGGGCATTGGATGCGGGCCGCGAAATTGGCGCCGTCGAAATAGGGGGCGTTCTGCTCAGCGGCGGCTTTCGCGTCGGCGGACGGCTGGCTTTCTATGATGCGCGGCCAGCCGCTCTGACGTTGTTTCAGATAGCCCATGGTATCCGTGATGGCGGGAACGTAGAAGACGGCGCGGGTGAAATGGTGATTCAGGCCTGTGAGATAGAAACCAAAGCCGCCGCCTTGGCTGGTTCCGGAATAGGTGAAATCGCGCAAATCGACGTAGGGCTGCTTGGCGAGCCAATTGACGGCACGGTTGATACCGAGCAACGGCGCGTAGAAGAAATAGGTTTCACGGGAGATGGCGATACCTGCCGTGGAATAGTTTGTGCGATATTTTTCACGGAGGCGTTTGTTCATTTCGTCATAGGCTTTCTTGTGCTCTTCGACGTTGAAAATCGGTTCGTAGTCATAGACGCAGATGAACATCTTGACGGCTTTGTCGTCGCCGCTCATGTTGTTGGTCCAGCCGCCGTTGCCAGCCGCGGGAACGCTGAAACGGACAGGATACTTTTTATCCGCCGACGCGTCTTTCGGAACGGAGAGGAAGCCATAGACGCGGCGGTTATTGCAGGTCGCGAAACTGATCCGCCAGAAATTGAAAGCGCCTTGCGAACGTTCCGGCAGCAATGTCTGCTGCATGTCTTCCGGAATGTTTTCGTCCAGTTTTTTGATGGCGTTGGCCCAGAAAGCGTCGAAATCTTTCGGCGACGGGCTGCCTTTTTCGATTTTTTCAGGCTCAAAACCAACGCTCCACGAACGAGTCGGCGTGTTTTTCGCGGCGAGGCGGAGACGCAGGAAACCAGGCTTGGGCAATGTTCCTTTCATGGTAAACGTGTCGCCGTCCGCAAGATTCCATTTTTTCTGCGTGATGACGATTGGGCCGAAATTGTCCAATGCGGCGTCTATGACGCCTTCTTGGGGCACGGAACCATCCTTTTCTTTCACTTTGATGGTGAATGTGGCCATTTCTCCGATCTTGTAGATGGCGTCCGTATGGTCGGTCTCAATGGCGAATTCAAGTGCGAAAAGCGGCAACGTGCAGACGATGGCGAGTATCAGCGTCAATTGTTTGGTCATAACGGTTCCTTTTGAAATCATCGGCTTAATTTAGGTTGTTTTGCAAAAACTATATCCAGAAATTGCAAAAGGCAATTCGCAAGAGTAAATTTTTAGGCATATTTTAATAAATGGAAAGAGCTTTTTCGAATGGTCGGCTTTGGAAAAGTCCGGCAAGCTATTGGATGGCTGTTTTCATGATTGGTTCCTAAAAAATTGAAAATATATATGATTGGAGGCGATATGGCGGATACGGTTGTTTTGAAAAACGGTGATTTTTTCACGTTGGCGGACATGCCGAATGAACTGACGGCACAAGTCACGAAAGGCGGCAAGATCCGTTTCATGCTGGAAGAGACTGGCAATGAATGGAATGCGGATTTCAATCGAAGTGAATGCGAGCTGACGTTGGAGCATCGGAAAGGCGACGGAGCGGTGACAGGCCGCGCTGTCGTGGAAGTCGCCAGCCATGTGCAGACGCCTGCGCGGATTGAACTGGCGTATGGTTTTGCGGGCGCAAAATCCGTCAGGCTACTGGTTTATACCGTCGGTGAACGACAGGCCATTTCACCAATTTATCCGAAAACGCCTGTTTTCGGAATGCTAATGGCGGCATGTCGAAAGCGCGGCATCACGTTGACGGACTGGCATATCCACATTCGCGGCGGCATGACGCCTGAATTGGCGGCGGAACGAGAGGCGGCTTGCGGCATTCTTTCCACTGCCATGGAGAACCATGGTCGCGAATGGGAAATCTATGATAATGAAAAACTTAAGGCGTTTGCCAGCAGGGCGAAGGCCGTGTCTGTCAACGGCCATCAACTGCCGACGGGCATCCAAGTGAACGACCGTGATTGGTTCCGTCAAATCGATTCGGAGACAAGGGCTTGTTTCGATTACATTCTGGCGGACACGATGATCATGGGCAAGTTGCCGTCTGGTCGCGACAACCGCCTGTGGCTCGATCAAAAAATTGACGATGTAAGTGCTTGGATGACTGCCTATACGGCGCATACGCTGCAAATTCTCAATGAGCCGATTTCAATTCTCGCGAATCCGACGTATCTGCCGAAGGAAGTGGCGGATGGCTACGATGAATTATGGACGGATGAACGGATGAAGGCGGTCATCAGTCGAGCCGTCGAGAAAGGCGTCGCGTTGGAAATACAGGCGGGATCGCCATTCCCGCGGCCGAAGTTCCTGAAAATGGCGAAAGCGATGGGCGCGAAATTCTCCTTCGGCACGAACAATTTTGATCCGACGCCGAAGGATTTGTCGCGTTGGCTGGAAGCCATTGAATGGCTGGATATGACGGCGGATGATGTGTGGACGCCAACCGCCTGAGGCGGTGCTTATGGCTTATAGCTTATGGCCTATGGATCAATGCTTTATGTTCATGCCTCATGTCTTTCATATCATATCGATTGACGTGATACGAGAGACGTGAGGTAAGAGATTGTCATTCAACAATCAGCTTGAGGCCTTCGATGCGGACTGGGCGGCCGAGTTCCGCGCTTTTGCGGATGGCGATGCAGGTCAGGTGGGCGTTGACGGCGGAGCGGATGTTGTTCGGCGATTCTTTGTCGTCTTGGATGCATTCCACAAAATGCGAGACCATCGCGGGGAAGGGATGGTCATAGACATCGCCCGATTTCTTGACGCCCGTGTCCAACGTGAAAAAGTCCTTTTGCCCGTCGAAACGCTTCAGATAGAAGCGGTCGTTGACGATGGTGCCTTTTTCGCCTAAGATGCTCGTATTCGCCATGTAAGGAGTCGTTCCGACAAGCGAGCAGGAGAAGACGCCGATGGCGCCGTTGGAGAACTGAACTTGCGCTGTTTCGACGGGCGGATATTCATAGTAGTTCCCAACCATTGCCGCCTGCGCGGAGACGCGGGTGATGTCCGCCCCGATGATATGGCGGACCATATCGACGGAATGGCAGCCAGCCAGAATGAACGCGCCGCCAGTCTGTTCGGCATGCTTCATCCAACCTTTACGTTCGCGTCCGAACCAGTAGTCGGTATTGGCCATGAAAACTTTGCCGAGTTCGCCTTCCGCGACAAGCCGTCGTTGCAGTTGGACGAGCGGATTGAACCGCAGAATGAAGGCCACAAGCGTATGGACATGAGAGGCTTCCGATGTTTCGACAAGGCGCGGAATGTCCTCTTCACAGATGGCGATTGGTTTCTCCAAGAAGACATGCTTGCCTGCCTTCATGGCGAGAATGGCCTCCTCCGCATGCTGGCAGTTCGGCGTGCAGATGGAAACGATGTCGATACGGTCGTCGTTAAGGATGTCGTTGAAATCCGTCGTGGCGCGGCAGTCCAGACCGAATTCCGCTTGTTTGGCTTGGACGCTTTCAAGCCGACGGCTGCCAAGCGTAACGACTTCGCAGGCAGGATGTTTCAGATAGGCGTTGATATGGCCACTGGCCACCCAGCCGCAACCCCAGACCGCACAACCGAATTTACCATTTTTCATGAATGTTTCTCCAATGTTTCTTATTTATAATCAATGAGTTAGTTTTTGTGCTTTCAGAAAGCCTTCTGCTTTTTCGATGGCACGTTGACGCAAATCTTCCGGAGCGATGATGACGGCGTTTCCTTCGCTTGTGAGAATGAAATTCATAAGTCTGTATTCCTGAATATCATGCAACGTGAGGATGACGGAGCCGTCGGGCTGTTCTTCCGCCGTGCCGACGGGCAGGTATTCGCGGCCATATTGGATGGCGAAGCCTGATACTTTCAATTTGACGGTCGGCAACAGCGGGAAGGAGAAAAGACGACCCGCATTCACTTCGGCGATGACTTTCTGGTCAAGCTTGAAACGATTTGGCAGATAATCAATCTTGCGGATGCGATGGAGGGCGATGACCGTGAAGGGCGGATTCGCCTTGTCGAGACCGCCTTCTTGGAGCAACCGCGCCTTCAGATACCAGACGTTGTCGTATAACGTAAGAACGTGCGGCTCAATGCGCAACGTCTGAATGGTACCATCCTTCAGACGATGGTAGTCGATGTCCAGACAGTGCTGTTTTCGCCATGCTTCGAAAACCGTTTGGAAAACGTCTGGTCTGACGTTGCCGCGGCTGGCCTGCGCAACCAATGCGTTCAACGCCATGAATTCGTCCGAAGAACCGCGATTTCGGTTCCACAATCGGTCTGTGCTACGGCGGATATCTTGCGTTATTTCCGATTGCGGCAGAATGGTTTCCGCAAGATGGGCACCGAGAATGGCGGCGTCCATTTCGATTTTGTCCGCATAGGGGCCTTCGTCCCATTCCCAATTGGGATCGGAGAGATAGTAGCCCCTCTGTTCGGCGTCATATTCGATGGGCGCGTTGTATTCCTTTTTTAGGTATGCGACGTCCCGCTGGATGGATTTCTGTGAAATGGCGTAGGCTCCGGCCTCATCCATGAGGCTCATGGCCGCCTGAAGGATGGGATGGTTCGGATAGCGATTTTCGCGCATGAGCCGCAGCAGGCAGTTGAGGCGCGTCTGTCTTTGTTTGTTGATGGGCATGGTTCCTCCTTTGTCAGCAAACAATATAGTGGATTCAATGGATTTTGGCAAAAGGAAGAGGTTGACATCTGCTTTTCCCTATATAAATTTGCAGAAAGGCGATGTTATTGCGAGAATGTTATTCAATCCATGAAAAAGGAGGTTTCGTATGAAACATTTGACTGGTTTGCTATTGCTATGCCTGACAGCGACTTCCGTTCAGGCTGATCTTGTATTGGCCCGTCGTGGTGCGGCGGCGGACACGGTGATTGTCCACGCGGCGGACGCCCCTGAATCCATCAAGTTGGCTTGCAATGAGATGCAGATGTATATCGAACGCCAGACCGGCGTGAAACTGCCGATACAGGACGATGGCGGCGCGTTGCCGAAGAAGGCGATTCTTGTCGGCAAGCCGCGTTATCTGGCGGAACTGCCCGGCTGCCAGTTCCCCGAAATGGCGCTGCCGGATGATTCGTTCTGCCTGAAGACGGTCGGTGAACGGCTGGTCATCTACGGCGGAAAGCGTGGCGGCATGTACGGCGTGTATGAAATTCTGGAACGCTTCGGCGGCTGCCGTTGGTATTCATCTTGGTGCGAAGTCGTTCCGACGTTGGACGAATTCAAAGTGGCGTCTGATTTGGACGAAAAGCAGATTCCCGCGTTTCTCATGCGTGAACCGTTCTGGTATGACATGTTCAACACGGAGCAGGCCTATCGCAACAAATGCAACGGCAATCAGATGCGGCTTTCTGAAAAAGAAGGCGGCAAGGTGCGTTTCGGCGGCGGCTTGTTCGTCCACACGATGGATCAATTCATTCCGGTCAAAGAATTCTATGATACTCATCCCGAATACTTTGCGGAAATCGGCGGCACACGCCGCAACGGCTATGTGCAACGTTGTCTGACGAATCCGGATGTGTTGAAAATCACGACGGAACGGCTGCTGGACCGCATCCGCAAGGATCCGACGGCGACGATGTACAGCGTCAGCCAGAACGACGTCTATAACTTCTGCACATGCAAGGAATGCAACGCGATGGCGGAGAAATACGGCGGCCAGTCCGGCCTGCT
>JAFZAB010000118.1 GCA_017548425.1 Victivallales bacterium | reverse complement strand
TTGCTCTCCATCATCGCTTTGATCGCTCTCGTCACGATTTGGTTCTTCTTCACAGAACATCAGTCATCGCAATCCTTTGATTTGCTGGGCATTATCGTCATTCCCCTCATGCCCGTCATCGCCTCCATCATCGTCACGGGCATCCTCGCCCTCTGCTTCCACAGCCTATGTCTCTTTGTATTAGGAATTTGCGGAGGTATCGCGGGACTGGCCGTCGATCAAGGCATCCATATTTACACGGCCTACGCGGGACGCATGCGCATCCGTCGTCTGGCAGGCATCCAACTCCCGCTCGCCCTTAGCGTCATCACATCCGCCGCGTCATTTCTCGTATTGCTTGCAACTGGCATTATCGCCTACCGCCAGATGGGCCTTTTCGCCGCCTTAACGCTTATCCTTAACCTATTCCTTTCCTTTACGTTACTACCGACAATTCTGAAGCCACGCCGTCCAGTCACGATCCATATCGCGGACTTCCGTCCATCCAAACCGTTGGCCGCCATCATCAGCCTTATTTGGCTTGTCATCACCATCGCCGCCGTCATCGCCATTCCCCAACTTCAGTTCAACCTCTCTCTTCAGTCCATGGACGGCAGTTCCGCTGAAACGTTCCGCCAAGAGGAGGAACTCCAAAACCGTTGGCGTTCACAAGATGCTGGAACCATGATGGTTGTCACCGCAGACAGCCATGATGCCGTACTGGATGCTTGTGATCAAATCATGTCTTTCTTCCCGTCAGGCAATGAAGGCGATTTCTCGCCCTCCTTCCTGTGGCCATCCACGGCGTCACGCCAACGCCATCTTGACACATGGACGACGCCACAAACAACGCAACGCCTTCAGAATCTTCAACTTGAGATACGTAATGAATGTCAGAAAGCCAAACTTCCACCTGCATTTTTCGATGGCTTCTTCAAATCCATCAACCAGACCATCGCCACAGGCATCAAGACACCACCACCACCGCTTGTCCAAATGATCCACAAACATCTCATCCGCGACTACACCCATTCTTCCACTGCCCTCCTCTTCTTCAGAAAATGCACGGATGCAGACACTTTCAAAATTGTCCAATATCTCCTTCCAGAATTTCCCAATGCCGCTCTGCTATCCGCTGATGCATTCCAACTCGCTGTCGCGCAGGACATCCGTCCGAAAATACGCAGAATCGTCGTCATCATCGTTCCCATTCTTTTGCTTTGCCTCATCCCTATCATACGTTCGCCGTTGCGGCTTCTTCTCGTCTTCACGCCTGGCCTCACCGCCATCCTCTGGGGGCTTGGATTGGCCGCCGCTTGTGGCTTCAAGCTCAATCTCGTCAATCTCTTCAGTATCGTCATGCTGACAGGACTTGTCATCGACTATGGTATTTTCGCCCTGCATCATACGCGGCAACCATCATCATCCATCCCGACCGCCATGCTGCTATCCGCTCTCACCACGATTCTTACGACAGGCGCCCTGCTCGCTTCCAAGCATCCTGTCATGTTCAGCACGGGCCTTGTCCTGTCATTTGGCATCTTACTGACAGCCTCCACCGCTCTCTTTGTCATTCCATCTCTTGTGCAAATCCTTCCCTTCCTGAGACATAAGTCCTTCTGTCTCATTCTTCCGCTCATCCTGCTATTCTCTTCCGGTTGCATGTCGCTCCATCCGGAAAAGTTCCCGCCGCGTAATTTGAGCGAAACCGAACGCACTCTGGAAATCAATGATTTCCAGAAACTTCAGAATGAGCCCAAGAAAAATCTGTATAAAATGACCATCCATGTCTTATGGTATGAGATCCCCATGCTTCTCGCCGTCAAGACAGATGCCGCGACGGGCTCCCTCCGTGCCGTCGCCACCGCCACCAACGGCGTCACACTTTTTTCTGTCTCCGGCAAGAATTTCAAAGAAGAGAAGAAATACATCTCCGATGTTTTTCCCGATATCGCCAAACGACGTCTTTTCAACACGTTGTTCGATGATCTCTGCCACGTTTTCCTTCCGTTTTCGCCAAATAGACTGGCATCCTGTCCGCCGCCGCTTGGAGAAAAACCGAACGAAATGTCCTACTCAGGTTCGCCACTGCGGCTTGTTTTGCTAAAAAACGGCACGTTTCCACGACGTCGCTGGCAAACGGCCTATTACGGATGGCTTCCAGAAAAAAGAACCTTCAACTCCATCGTATATAAGAACTTCCAATCGCACTACCGATTCACATTTACCCTTGCTAATTGACTCTTTATGTCGTATTCCATCATCCAATCCGAACTGCTGAAACGCATTCATGATTTCCAACGTCATGATGACGGCTCCTATTCCGCCGCCATCACGTTTGATCCCGCGTTCACAGGTTTTGACGGCCATTTTCCAGGCAATCCCGTCGTTCCCGCCGTTTGCCAACTATCCGCCGTGGAAGTTCTTGCGCATATGGCACTAGGACATAAAGATTTGAAGCTCGCCACTATTTCTCTCATGAAATGCCGAGCTCCGTTATTGCCAAACGATACAGCGACATTTATTTTCCATATCCTAAAAGAAGAAAACACGATAACCGTCAAAGCAGACATATCTACCGCCAAACAAAAAAACGCCTCCAAATTCAAACTCATTTTCCAATAGCCCTTTTGTCCCTTTTGTTTCCTCTCAAATATGCCTAAGCGTCGTCAGAAAAAATATTTCACCTCCCTGCCGGGCGATCCGCAGCCAATCGTCCACGAAGTGCGGCATCGCCTCGCCTTCAGCGAAGTCGATGCCCTCGCCATCGGCTGGCATGGACACTATCCGGAATTCTTCGAAATGGCTCACACGGAGCTCATGCGTAAGATTGGTCTTACGTATGACTTATATCGTGAAAATAGCATTGGCGCCCCTATCGTCCAACTCCATGCCGACTACTTCGCGCCATTGATTCTCGACGAACTTTTCACCATTCGCGCGGAACTCGTCTGGAGCGACGGTGCCCGCATCAACGTCAACTACGAAATCATCAAAGAGAATGGCCAACTAGCCGGAACAGGCTACACAGTCCAAATGCTTTTTGACGCCTACAACCACACACCCTTTGTCACCACGCCGCCACTCGTCGAATCCGTCTGGCAACGCTGGAAGAAGGGTGAATTCGAGACAGTGTAAAGTACTGGAAGTTCTGGATAAGCTGGATATTCTGGAACTTTATCCCCCATCCAATCCAGTAAATCCAGAATATCCAGTAAATCCAGTTCCTAATTCATTATGCATTGTGAAGTCGTCATCCCAGTCTATGACAATGAGCGCACGGTCCTGCAGGTCGCGCTGGCAGCGCGACGCCTGCATCCGCATGTGCTTGTCGTCGATGACGGTAGTACACGCCTGCCAGACGACTTCGACAATACCTTGAAAACCAATGACATCCGTCTCATCCGTCATCCTCAGAACTACGGAAAAGGAGTCGCCTTGCAGACGGCTTTGAAAGACTTGCATGAACGCCACGTTGATTACATGATCACGCTGGATGCAGACGGTCAGCATTCTCCAGATGACATTCCGGCCTTCATCAATCTGCTTGAAAAAGAAGGCAAAAATCGTGATTTGCTCGTCATCGGAGTCCGTGATTTCAATGCTCCTAACGTGCCTGATTCCAGCAAGTTCGGACGCAAATTCTCCAATTTCTGGATCAAACTCGAAACAGGCGTCACCTGCGCGGACACGCAAAGCGGCTTCCGCGCCTATCCTGTCGAACCACTTTCGAAACTGAAATTCCATTGCACACGCTATAACTTTGAAATCGAAGTTCTTACGCGCGGACTATGGGGCGGCCTCCAACTCCGCGAACTGCCCATCCATGTCACCTACGAACCGCCTGAACAGCGCGTCTCGCACTTTCATCCATGGAAAGACAACGTTCGTCTGTCGTTGCTTCATACAATGTTGGTAACACGTCGGTTGCTGCTGTTTCCACACAAACGAATCGTCCCCAAGCCGAAACTGCAACTGCCGTCGCTTTGGAAACATCCGAAGGAATTCTTCCTGTTTCTGCTAAAGGAAAATGCGACGCCTGAACTACTTGCCATTTCGGCGGCCGTCAGTTCGTTTTTGGCCGTTTTGCCGCTCATTTCGTGCCACATGCTCGTCATCCTCTATGTGTGCATCCGTCTTAACCTAAACAAAGTCATGGCGTTAGCCATCCAAAATCTCTATATGCCGCCGTTCACGCCGTTCCTCTGCATCGAGCTCGGCTACTTCATGCGCCATGGAGCATTTTTACGCGAAGCGTCAATGCAAACCATCGTCCATGAACTCCACTTGCGCTTTTGGGAATGGCTTCTCGGCAGTCTCGTCATCGCGCCCATCGCGGCTATTCTTTCTGGATTAATCACTTACGTCACAGCCAAACGGCTTCAAAAGTCGTAAAACATCATGCAGGAAAAAGCGAAAAATCTTAGTGATACACGCGGAAACCGACTCGGTATCGGTTTCTTCCTGCTCTGTCTGCGACTTTTCGGCCCCAAATTCTGCTGCGTTTTCGTTTGGTTCGTCGCCCCGTTCTATGCGCTTTTTGACAAACAAGCCTTCAAAGCGGCCGCGCCTTATCTGCGAAGCCGTTTTCCAAACGCTTCCCCACTGAAGCTCCGCTGGCATTTCTGCAAGCAATGCGTCTCGCAAGGCCAAGTCATGATTCTCGCCCATTGGATTCGCTCTGGCCATCACGTTAACGTGTTGGATATCAACAGTCAAAACGCCAACGATTTAATCCAGCAGGCCCCTAACGGTTTCATCCTCTTGCTCAGCCACGTCGGCTGTTGGCAGGCAACCATCACACGTCTGGAAAATCTTGAAAAGCCAGTTCATCTGCTCATCCAGACCAACGTCAACGAAGCCATCGTCAAGCTCTTCAAAGGCAGGCAAATCAGCGTCATCAGCAACGAAGCCGCCTTTGGCGGCTTGTTAGATTGCATGAACGCACTTGAAAATAATGAAATAGTCTGTATAATGGGAGATCGTATGCCGCCAGACGCGGAAAACGCCCTCCATCTCACCCTGCATGGACGGACGGTTTCCATTCCCGCGGCTCCATGGCTTCTGGCGGCGCGCTGCCACAAACCAATCTTTCCTGTCTTCACGATGATGACGGGCCTCGCAGGCGGAATCGATTATATCTTCGAACCGAAGATTCAACTCGATTACGACCTGCCACGAAAACCAAAACCTGAGCAACTCCAACCATTTATAAAACCTTACGAAGATGCTGTGAATCGTCTGATCGACCAATATCCCTACCAGATTTTCCACTATCAAATCCATTGACCATAAACCAAACGGACCTCCCATGGAAGACACCACCCAATTCCGCAACCTCCTGAAAACCAAGCTTATCGAATGGCTTCAACTAGAAGACATGAAACCAGAAGACATCATCGATGACGAACCGCTCTTCGGCGACGGTCAAGGCCTCGGCCTCGATTCGCTCGACGCCGTCGAAATCGTCATCGCCATGAAACGCGAATTCGGCATCCCGCAGAGCGAATTCGAAAACAAACGTGAAATCTTCCGCACATTCGCTACGCTGGCTGATTTCGTTCAGGCTAATAAGCAGAAATAACGGAACTTACATGCCTTCTTCCATCATCGGCATCGGCATCATCTCCGCGCTCGGCAAAAACCTCCTTCAGACCAAGGAGAATCTTTTTGCCGACACGCCCGTATTGCCTCATCCGCCTACCAAAATCGAAACATCGCTCAATTTGCCAGTTTTTGAAATCCCTGATTTACCGTCACTTCCAGATTATCCAGGCGGTTATACCGGACAGATTCTCAACATCGCGTTGGATGAAGCGATTGCGCAATCGAATCTCTCAATGGATGATTTACGAGAGCTTCGCGTCGGCGTCGCCATCGGCACAACAGTCGCCTGCCAACTGAACAGCATCCCATTCTATGCAACGCTCCGCAAAGGTGAAAAGCCTGATGCCCAACCATTAAAAAGTTACGTCGACGGCAATCCAGCCGAATACATCCGCCACCGTCTCGGCTTGCATGGCCCCGCCATAACCATCTCTAACGCATGCTCTTCTGGAGCGGATGCCATTGGCATCGGCCATTTGTGGCTCAAACAGAACATCTGCGACATCGTCATCGCAGGCGGTTCAGACGAATTGAACAAAATTCCGTATGACGGTTTCAATGCCCTCGGAGTCTGTTCCCCCGAACCATGTAAACCGTTTGACGCCAATCGCAAAGGCCTTAATCTCGGCGAAGCCGCAAGCGTCGTCATCATGACAAATCTCCCCGAAACCCGTTCGCCGTTTTCCGTCATAGGCTTTGGCAAACGGGCGGACGCTTTCCACATCACTCAGCCGAAACCAGAGGGGAAGGATTTGGAACACGCTATTAACCAAGCACTTGCAGAAGCCAATCTTTCACCGAATGACATCGCGTTCATCAATGCCCACGGCACGGGAACGGAAGCCAACGACGCCGTCGAATCGCATGTTTTTGCACGCGTCTTCGGCGATTCCGTCCCGTTCATGTCCACGAAAGCCCTTACAGGCCATACACTTGGAGCCGCTGGTGCCATCGAGGCAATTTTCACGCTTCTCATGCTCGAACGGCAGCTCGCCGTCAAAAGCACGCGTTTCGAAACGAAGCCTGACGACTTCCCAGTCGCCCCGCTCCGTGAAAACCGTCCGCTCCATGACGCGCATGTCGCTCTCTCCACCTCCCTCGCTTTCGGCGGTTCCAATACCGCTCTCGTCCTTCAATACCAACCGTGACATTATGCTTCTCGTCAAACAGCAGAAATTCATCGAAACCTTTGCGGAAGCGGATATCAAGGCCGTCAAATCCCAATGCGGCCTGCGCCGTGCGGACCATTTCACAGTGTTAGGCGCAACGGCCATCAAACTCACGTTTCCCGAACAGTTTCCGTCTTTTCTTCCTGCGGATACAGGGCTGATCGTCACCTCCTCTTTCGGCCCGCATCGAACCGTTTTCGCCATGTTGGACGACATTCTAGATTATCCGGAAGACCAGATGCTGCCGACCAAATTCTCGCATTCCGTCCACAACGCCGTCGCCTCTTATCTAGGCACGATTCTCGGTCTCAAAGGCCCCGCATTCGCCATTTCCAACTTCGAATCACCGCTCGTCGAAGCGTTGAAACTGGCCGACACATTGCTTGCCGCCAAGCTCTGTCCACAACTCCTTCTTCTTGCGATTGAAGAACATGCGTTGCTGACACAATCCCTTCCAACGCTCTACCCAGAGCGTTTTCCATCTGAACCGAAGGAAGCCGCCGCCGTCTTCCTTCTTGAATCATCATCAGAACCAGCCGCCGTCAATCTGCAATCGAATGATTCGCAAGACGGTGTTTTCGGTCTTTCCGTCGAACAGGCCAACGCTCTCGCACAAAAGCCACTTCCCTATACTATCGCTTTGTCATGAACACGATACACATTCTCCACGCAGACGGCATCTCCGCCGCAGGCAATACGCCGCATGATGCAGCCAAGACGTTCTACGATGCGGTACAACCATTCCGCGTTCCTAGTCACTTCAATTACAAAGACTTGAAGCTTGGCGTCATCAACGGTCTTACGCCTGAGCAAGGGCAGTCTCGCGCCTTTGCGTTGATTCAGCAACTCTGTTCTCGCCTGCCTGCGCTTCCACCAAACACGCGCCTCTATCTCGCCACGACCGTCGGTGCCATCGACATTCTCGAACAAGCCGCCGCCGATGAGAAACCAGACTGCACAGGCCTTCTATTACAGGAAGCCAAACGGCTGACGCATTGCCAAGACGCTATTCTCGTAGCCGCCGCTTGCGCCTCCGGCCAGACCGCCACCTCCATGGCCATGCGTGCTTTATCCCTAAAACATTGCAAATACGCGCTTGTCATCGGTATTGACATCACGTCCGAATTCGTCACAGGTGGTTTCGCATCTCTCCGTGCCTATTCGAAAACCATCGCCCATCCGTATGACGCCAATCGAGACGGCCTTCTGCTTGGCGAAGGTGCGGGAGCTCTTCTGCTTTCTCAAGACGATGACAGTCAATCACTTGGCGAATTGATTTCCGCCTTCGAATCCTGCGATGCCTCTCACATTACCGCCCCGGATTTGACTGGCGAAACGCTCGCCGCGCTTATCAACCGTACGCTTGATGACGCGCAACTCACGCCAAACGACATCGGTTGCATCATCGGCCACGGCACAGGCACGGTTTTCAACGACGCTTCCGAAATCGCCGCCCTCAACCGCGTCTTCGCCACGCCGCGTCCTCTGATTTCCATCAAAGGCAACACAGGCCACACTCTCGGTGCCACAGGCGTTCTGCAAATCGTTTATGCGCTGCAATTTATGAAATATGGTCAACTGCCGCCGCAGGCCGGTCTCACAACACCAGCCGAAGGCGCAGAAGGCTTCGTTTCGACGAAGCCGCAGCCACTTCAATCCAATCTCGTCCTCTCCCTGAACGTCGGTTTCGGCGGTCTCAACAGCACCATCCTCCTCCAATCAAAATAACACCATGATCGCATGCACCGCCACCATTGATTTGGATTCATCGACCGCGACGCTGTCCAGCCGTCCGCAACCCATTGCGTTCGAATCCCTTCAGCAACTCAAACAGTTGATGACGGAGAGTTCCGATTTCGTCCAAGGCGATCTCGCGGATTTCCGCCGTGCGGCGGACAACGTCCGTCTCGCCCAGCTCGCCACGATCCTCTGCGCCACCAATCTCGGTGATAAATGGTCGCCAAAAGGCACTGCGCTCATCGGCATAAATGGCGATGGTTGCGCTCTTAACAATCGTCTCTTTTGGGACGATTTCATCTCTCATGGTCACGACAACGGCCGCGCCTCCCTCTTCGTTCCCACGCTGCCGTCCATTCCCGTCTGCGAAGCCGCCATCGCCCTCCACATCCAAGGCCCCGTCCGTTACATCGCCGCAGAATCCGCAACTCTTTTAGAAGAAGCGATTTCCGACATGTTTGCAACCGATTCCTCCCTCCGTCAAATCATGACCGTCGAACTCTTCAACCGTAGCGTCCGCTGCGCATTACATACAATAAATTAATCATTACTCATTAATCATTACTCATTACTCATTACTCATTACTCATTCATTATGAAATCCGCACTCATCATCGGCGGCTGCAAAGGCATCGGCCGCGCCATTTCCAAACGTCTTGCCCAAGACGGATTCGACATCATCGCCACCTGCCGCAAGCCTGGTCTAGATTCGGATGAAACAGCGCAACTCGTTCAGAATCATCAGCGAACATTCACCGTTCTTCCGCTCGATGTCACGGAAGCGGAAGCCGCCAAAGCCGCCTTGTGGCCTTATCTCGAAGGCGAAAAGCTTCCAGACGTCATCGTGTATAACGCAGGCATCGCACGCGATAATCTGTTCGCGTTCATGAAGCAAAACGAATGGGCAGATGTCATGGACACAAACCTCAACGGCTTCTATAACACCATCCAGCCGTTCATCTTCGGACTTCTCGCACGCCGTAGCGGCCGTATCATCGTCATCACCTCAGCCTCTGGCCAAATCGGTCAGGCGGGACAGGTCAACTACTCCGCCTCCAAAGCCGCTCTCATTGGCGCCGTCAAAGCGCTCGCACGCGAGATCGGCAAGAAAGGTATCCGCGTAAATGCCGTCGCTCCAGGCGTTATTGAGACCGATATGACGAAAGACCTGCCGCAAGACAAAATCCTCCCGCTGATTCCGCTCCATCGTTACGGCAAATGCGAAGAAGTCGCCGCCGCCGTCAGTTTCCTTGCCGGTCCAGATTCCACCTACATCCATGGGCAAGTCCTCGCCGTCAATGGCGGCCTTGTTATCTGACTCATCGCCAATAACTTGTAAAAACACCATGTCAAAGCACACTATAGTCGTTGGCTCTGGAATATCAGGCTTGACTGCCGCTCTGCTTCTCGCCAAGCGTGGACGGCAGGTCACGATCGTTGAAAAACTGCCCCATATCGGTGGTTTTCTCAACCGCTTCAACCGCGGCGGCTTGCGCTTCGATACAGGTTTTCATTTTACAGGCGGCTTCGGCGGAATTCTCTCTGATTTTCTTGAACTCCTTGATTTTCAAGATGATGTAAAGCCTGCGCCACTGAAGACAGAAGTATTCATCGCCAATCAAGACAAACGGATCTTCCTGCCGCCCACAGGTCTGTCCGATCTCGCGGAATCCATCGCCGCGCATTTTCCGCAGGATGCTGCCGCTATCCGAAAATACTACGCCGCGGAGCAAGAAATCGTCGATGCTACGCCAATGTTTGATTTCAAACATTTTGACCAAGCCGACCTCATGTCCATGCTGACTGAATACGACGCTCTCACCGTTCAAGAATATCTTGATTCCCTTTCGCTTAAGTCTCCTGAACTGAAGGCGATCCTGCCGATCATGGCACTCTGCCACGGCACGCCTCCCGTCGAATCCGATTTCCCCTACCACTGCCGTTGCTCATATAATCTCGACAGCCATTTGACCGCCGTCCAGCATGGTGGCGACGCCTTCCTGACCGCCTTCAAACGCGAATTCGCCAAATACGGCGTTGATATTCGAACAGCCACAACAATCCAATCGCTCGAATTTGCGTCTTCTTCTCCAACCTGCACAGCCGCAATCCTTTCTGACGAAACGCGTTTAGAGGTCGATGACATTTTCTTCGCCATCAATCCGCAGTCGTTCCTCCCCTTACTTCCAGACAACTACCTGCCCGCCCGCATCAAACGACGCGTCCGCAATCTCAAACCGACATGCAGTTTCTTCACCGTTTGCGGCTGTCTGGACGGCGATCTGCACATGGAAAACACGCTTACATTCTTCCTGCGCGACAGCGACATCAACCAAATGCTTCTTCCAAACGCCACCAGCTACAGCACAGGCATCGTCACCTCCAACGATCCGCAAAATGGTTGCACGACGTTCACGGCCTTCCGCACAATGTTTTTGGAAGACTGCCTCGCCCAATGCGGTCCATTCGACGACTCCTATCGTCACGAACAGAAGTACTTGGAATTCAAGGAGAAAGTGACGGAAAGTATTTTGGACGACATCACCCTCGCCTTCCCTGCCCTGCGCGGTCATCTGCATGTCATGGATTCAGCGTCGCCTCTGACCAGCCAACGCTTCTCTCCGCCGATTGGTTCCGCCTATGGAACACGTCAAACCATTGGTGTGTCGCGACTTTCAGGCCGTCTGCCTGTCACCAACTGCCACGCTCTCGGCCATCATGCGCACTTCCCCGGCATTCTCGGTTGCATGCTTGGCGCCTATCTTGCCTGCATGTAAAACTGCCCAGCGGGCAGTGCTTATGGCCTATGGCTCATGGCTTATGTTTTTTTTAGTTCCAGAGCATTAGCTTCATTTGTGTAAAGCGCATAGAAACCTCCGAACAGACAGAGACAAGCCGAAACTGACAGACCATGGACTTCAAGCTTCCGCATGACGTTGTTTCCACTTGCGCGAAACGTGACGAACCGCCGAGCAGACGGAGGCCCTCCCGATTCCTCCTTGATCAAAATCACATATTGTCAACAAACTCTTCAGAAACATGGCCGACGTCTGCGAAGCATTCCGTTTCTTCCGTGTATTCAGTGGACTGCAAAAAATTCGTGTGCATTCGTGTCCATTCGTGGTTAACAAATAATGCCGTGTTATATTGTTTAGTTGTAAATCATCCCAGAAGTCTCATTTATTCCAATATGGATACCGTCTCTCCAGAAAAGCGCAGCGAAACCATGAGCAAAATCCGGTCGAAGAACACGAAGCCGGAATTGGTCGTGCGCCACCATCTGCATTCGTTAGGCTTTCGCTACCGTCTCCATTCACCGAAACTGCCCGGACATCCCGATATCGTTCTGCCCAAATGGCATACGGTGATTTTCATCAACGGTTGCTTCTGGCATCGTCATGAAGGCTGCAAAGTTGCCACAATGCCGAAATCGAACGTGGAATTCTGGTCTAAGAAATTCCAACGCAACGTCGAACGTGACAAAAAAGAACAAGCCGCGTTGAAGGAGGCCGGCTGGCATGTCATTGTCGTTTGGGAATGCGAAATCAAGAAACGCCTTGATTCACTGGCCGACGATATCACGCATGCCGCCTCTTCATAAACACTCGCGCAAGAACACTTATCTCTCGTCGTTTTCGTCGCTTTCGTCGTTTTAGTCCCTTTCTTCCTCCCACAATGCACGATATCTGGAATCCATGGCATGGCTGTAAAAAGATCAGCGAAGGCTGTCAGCATTGCTATATGTATTTTCTGGATAAACAGCGGGATCAGGACGGCTCCAAGATCTACAAAACCAACAACTTTGACTATCCGTTGCAGCGAACCCGCAACGGCGGTTACAAGATCAAAAGCGGCGAACATATCCGCGTCTGCCTCACCAGCGATTTCTTTCTGGAAGAAGCGGATCTATGGCGAGACGACGCATGGCGAATCATCGCCGAACGTCCTGATGTTGCATTCTATCTCTTGACCAAACGACCACAACGCGTTGCCGACCATCTCCCGAAAAATTGGGGTAACGGATGGGACAATGTCATGTTCAGCGTGACGACGGAGAACCAACGCCGTGCAGATGAACGTGTTCCGATTCTGTTGGATCTGCCGTTCAAACATAAAGGCGTCGTCATCGCGCCATTCATCGGCGAAGTGAGATTGGATCGTTATCTTGCGTCAGGCCAGATAGAAGAAGTGAGCGCAGGCGGCGAAAACTACGATGGTGCCCGCCCATGCCGTTTCGAATGGGTACAGTTGCTCCGTGCAGACTGCATGCGCCATCACGTGAACTTCCTTTGGTTTGAAACAGGCACCAATTTTGTCAAAGACGGCAAGACCTACCGCATGCCAGGCAAAGAACTACAGATCCGCATGGCATGGAAATCGCAGATGTCCTTCATGGTCAAGCCAATCCAATTCCGTCTGCATGACGCGTTGGGCATGGAGATTCCAGACGAAGAACTCTACGAACCGGTCTGCGACCATCCAAACTGCGAACAATGCGCCAGCCGCGGCTTCTGCAACGGCTGCTCCCACTGCGGACTATGCGAACGCGACACATAAACCGCCCTACGGACGGTGCTTATGGACTATGGCTCATGGCTTATGGCTTATAACCTATAATGTTGAGCTATAGACAGTTAATCTCCCCTCCCCTGCGAAGCCATACGGAAACTGCCTAGTCGCCGGAGCTAACGGACTATAGACTTCAAGCTTCCGCATGACGTTGTTTCCACTTGCGCGAAGCGTGACGAACCGCCGAGCAGACGGAGGCCTCTAATTCTTCCTCCCTCAAGATTCTCCTTCTTTCCACAAATTCTTCAGA
>JAFZAB010000117.1 GCA_017548425.1 Victivallales bacterium | reverse complement strand
TGCAAAGATGGAACAATGTATGATGTTAATGGAAAGCCCCAAACAGAAATAACTTGTTCTGACTCATTTAGTTTTACGGTAGATTCTATTAGCGACGCAAATAAATATTCTGCTAATACTGGAACTTGGACTAATGAAAACTATAATCATTGTTGGATTGCAACAGCTGCAAACATGCTAGTTCAGCAGGGATACTATACTAAAGGAGCTGAACAAGAACTGTTTGATTTACTTTCAAAATATTATTATTACAAAAAATGGCATAAAAGTACGGGTGGATATGCTAAAGATATTTTCGATGAACTTTTGGGAGAAAATTCATATCGTATACATACAGATTTCAATCCACTTCAGGTAAAAGAAGAAATGGCTTTTGGACCTGTAAATTTATTTGTATTATCTGTAACCAAAAATAGTGAAGGAAGATATGGAAGCCATGTTGTCACAGCCTATGACATAGAATTCGATAACGATAAGCCAGTAGGCATTTATTTCACTGACTCAGATGATTTGAGTAACAATGGTAGAACGAGTATCCATAACTATAAATTTAAATATATTGGAAAGATTTTAAATAAAGATTATGGATACCTATTATTGGGATATGGCAATGGAAATAGATGGTATATTTATAATGGTGAATCGACTTATGTACTTTTACCTCAATCTCAAACGGGCTTGAAATTAGATATTGCCAAAGTTCGTAAATATATTGACGAACATGAAAAGAAGATTAAATTTATAAATGGGATTATTTCAGCGATATCTTTTGGCACCGTCTCGAATAATTATGTAGTTTCTGGTGCCGGTAATCTAACAGTAGAAGGAAATGCGCAGGTAAGCACTGTGACAGTTCAGAGTGGAGGGCAATTAACCGCCCATTCGGAGTCATCAATATCCAATATAATTATTGATGAATCAGGAACAGTGAATCTGGAGACGAATTCGACTGTTGGTGGAAGTGTGGATATATATGGTGGTAGCTTATCTGTGGAAGGGGATGTTATGGCAACGGATGCCGAAGTCATTTTCCATATTTCAGAAATTACTCCGACTACAGAATCTTTGTCATCTGGTCTCAACCACTTGCAGGGCACCAATTATTCCATAATACTTGATCGTTTCCAAGGAGTCGGCGATTATCTTCTGGCATCCGATTCAATTGGAATGGAACAGTCCTTTTCCATTTACGGAGAGACACTTGTAGGCGTTAGGGGCACTTCAGGTTCTACAGTTGTTTATAACAATCCAGATTTTGTTGATGGGTATTTAGGTGAATTGAACATTGGCAATACGCTTCAAGTGGGGAATGTAATCTATTCACTGAATTACGAGAACAATGACGATCTCGTCTTTTCCGTGTCATACACGCCAGATGTTGATGTTACCGCACCAACGGTTCCTGGCAATTTGTCGGCTACTATTGAAAATTTGACTGTCACATTGGATTGGTCGGATTCCGTTGATGAAAATGGCATAACTTCGTATCTCATTTGCTATGGTCAAGATGAAGATCTTACAGATGCTGAATATGTAGTTTCAGATGCCTCTTTTTCTGTGATTGAAAATCTAAATACCGAAAGATATTACTATCAGGTCTGTGCCATCGACAATAACGGCAACTTCTCTGACTGGAGCGAGGTCAAGGAGTTTACTGTTAATCCTCTCATAAAGGATTTGGTTGCAAGTAATTTGTCATTGTCCCAGAATTGCTACGACCAGGAAGGGGTATATCGTTTGAATTGGAACATGACCAACATTTCCACAACGGCTTCGAGTGCGGGATATTCAAAAATCATCATCTCTACGGACGAAATCTTTGATCAGTATGACACGGAGTTGGCTTTGGTTTATACTGGAGCGCTTGCCGCAGGCGAGACTATTGCCGACAATCAGCAGATCCTGGTTCCGAACAGGTTCATGGATGGTGATTACTTCATCGGCTTCGTCGCTGATTGCGGTGCCGATGCAAATGCCGACTATTACTATGATTACGACAATGTCACATGGCTGGATTTCAACGCCTTCATGGTTGACTCCTCCAATTATGGACAGTTGCTGACTTCTCGAACTTGGGGTCAGAATACTCCTTGGAACGACTATTGCCCGCTTTATCCATACGACACAACCAAAAGAACCATAGCTGGATGCGGACCGATCGCAGCGGCGCAGATACTTTATGCCCTGAAATCCCCCGTGTCATTGTCATTTGATAGCAGTGATGCCTATACGAAAGCTGGCATATCCATTGATTCAAATAGTGGGAATTTGGATTTCCCGTCATTCGCAGAATTGAATTCCGCGCTCGCAAACATAAAATATGATGGTTCGAACGAAGAAATGGCCATGCTGTCCTTTGCAGTAGGCGTGAAACTGCAAGCATCCTATACAGCGTCTGCGACATCGTCTTGGATTCCGGCGTCTTTCTTTACAGAAGATTGCGGATTTGATTCCGCGCACTGGATATCGACCAGTTCTTCTGAGACATCCGCCTTCAAAAATGCCGATGGGACGTTCAAGCAGGAGTATCTGGACGTCATTGCGCAGAATGTCCAGCAAGGCTCTCCTGTTCTTTTACTCATCCCTAAACATTTTGTGTTTATTGAAGATTATGACAAGATCACCAACAAATTCTATATCAACTATGGATGGGGAGATGGCCCTGATGGCTGGTATGATCTTCATGACATAAATGGCAATTGTGTGGAAGGCATCATGATCGACATCATACCTGAATATGACGGCAGCGTGATTACCGTGACCCGCACTGACGATTATGGCGTGGGGACATTGAGACGCGCCATTGAACTTGCCAATTCGATTAAGGGCGCAAATACCATCGTCATCGATCCGTCTCTTGCCGGACAGACCATCTCCCTCAATTCACGTCTTGAAATAACCGATCAAGTGACCATTGTCGGATTGGCTGATTCCGGGGTGACCATTAATCGAAACTATGATGGGTATGTTTTCTATCTCGACTCAGGTTCGGCAGGGAGCAGGCTTTCTGGCATGACCATAGACGGCAATGCGAAAAGTTCTTATCTGATTTACAATTATAGTTCGAACAATACCTTCGAAAATCTTAAATTCCAGAATTTCATTGGGACCTATGGATTGGATTCCTACTATTATACAGCGACCGTTGATGCCTCAAGTGATTTCAATGGTTATTCTGCACGCGGAACGATAACATACGTTCCTGACGCTGTGGCAAACGCGAATGCCATAGGTCGTTCATCTTCCATAGATTTCTCATGGGAGTCAGTCCGTGACAAGGAAGACGGGACGATCATGAACTATCGTCTGGAATACTCTTTGTCCGCCGATATGGCCAATGCGTCTTCGGCAACGGTTTTTGCTCTGTCGTATCGACTTGCGAATGTATCGGCGGGGAAAAATTATTACTGGCGGGTCTGCGGAATTGATTCCAACGGAAATAAAGGAATTTACAGCGAGGTTCAACGGGTATACACGGGCACGGATGTCACCGCCCCCACGGTCGTCAATGGCCTGAATGCAGACGTTGACGATATTCGGGTGACTTTAAGCTGGAACGCGGCGCAGGATTCCGGTAGTGGAATCTCGCATTATCTTCTGGAGTATTCCGAACACAATGACTTCTCGGACAAAACCATCATTTCCACACAGTCCACGAAATACAAGCTATCCGGGCTGAAAAACAATGCGATGTATTATTGGAGAGTCGCGGCGGTTGATCTGGAAGGCAATGTCGGGAAGTACAGTCAGATAGACGAATTCATGCCCAGCGCTAATTCCCTTTTGATTTCTGACAAACAGAATCAAACCATTGAAACGACGCGCAAGCTTCATATCACCGAAACTGGTTCATGCGAGATCGATGGCAGTAATCTTGATGATTCAAGATATACTTATTTGGTAAGGGCTACTGGCTATGAAACGGAACTGTAC
Organism: Victivallales bacterium; assembly: GCA_017548425.1. Lineage (GTDB taxonomy): Bacteria > Verrucomicrobiota > Lentisphaeria > Oligosphaerales > Oligosphaeraceae > UBA1407. The sequence continues at coordinate 20,281 of JAFZAB010000117.1, read as the reverse complement.
ATCGACGGCGATTTAACGTTGATTGACGGACGCGGGGGGGCATACGGGATATATGGCAAGAACATCATTGATGGATCAATTGTGGGGAATATCTCATTGTCCAGCGATTATGAGATTCCAGAAAATGGTAATATAAAATATGTATACGGTCTTTATGCTTCCAACTTGCGACTTTCGGAGTTTTCATCAATGGTGAGTATTTCCTCAGAAAAAGGAATTCACGGTTCTGGAATACGCGCTAACGATGCCTTTTTGCGGGTGAATGTTTTTTCTGGCATTGTCTCAGTTGATGTTGAAAAGCATGCATACGGGATAGGCGGCCCAAGAGATGTTTATATTGGTGTTTTTGAGGAAACTTCAAATCTGATTATAAAATCCAGTAATGAAGAAGCATATGGCATTTATTCAATTCTAAATGACACACAAGGATATGGTTTAAATGGATCAATCACAATTAACAAGTTAAATGGTACTATTATTGTGTCAAGTGAAACAGATAATGCTTATGGAGTATATGATAATATTTATAATGCAGAATCAGCATCTATGACGGGGGGGATTTCCATATGCGATTGGAATGGGAGTATTGAAGTTTCGGCAAAAGGCAATGCCTATGGTATTCGTCATATTTTAGGTAATACCAAGAATGGAGGTGTTTCTGGAACAATTGACATTGGGGATATGGATGGTTTGCTGATTGTAAAAGCCATTGATAGAGATGCATATGGATTTTATTTTTATCTACGTGACTCACAGGGATATAGTCCCAATGAATCAATCACGATTAACAAGCTAAACGGAACCATTGTTACGACGAGTGAATCAGGTTCTGCACAAGGAGTATATGTCGGTAGCGATTATCGTGGATCTGCAACTATAACAGGCACAATATCCATTAACGATTGGAATGGGAATATTCAAGTTTTGGCAAAATCAAGTGCCTATGGCATTAATATGTATTTATTTAATGGCGGGAATGGCAGTGTTTCTGGAACAATTGACATTGGGAATATGAATGGTTCGATGGATGTAATATCCGTTAGCAGAAACGCATATGGCTTATACAACTATAGTGGTGCTACCATAATAGATAAATTTAATGGCATCATTACTGTGACTAGTGAAAACTGGTACTCCTATGGACTGTATTCTCGGGAGAATCTTTCAATTAATGAAGATATAAACGGAGTCATCGTGGTCACGGCTGCTGCACGGACCGCTTACGCTCTATATGGAAACTCTTCATTAAATGCATCCATAAGTGGCATTGTCTTTGCCGGAGCGAAAACTGAAGACAATGACGTAGTCACACTTGTAGAAAAATTGAATTATTTCAATGAAAATAAAGAAGAACTGGTGTATCTTTCCCAAAGGCATTATTCGGTTTATGTAATTGGCAAAGCTGATATTGCTCTTTCGGATGAAGCCTTGCTCATGGGTAAACTTAAAATAGGAGATGAATCCCAAATCAGCATTTCAGGAGGTGCGTCCATTTATGGTGATGTGACAACGAACGATGCAACAGTACATTTTGTTTTGGATGACAACTCACTGAAAGGAACACGCTGGGTGATGTCAAAATGGAATAATAATCTGGCTCTTTCCGTGAACGCGGACAATATTCTGACCGATGGAGCCTACAGCTTGTTGGAAGCAAATGATTTGTCTTCCATTTCCAATGTTACATTCACCTCTGATGGGCAGACACAAAGTCTCAATATCGGCAAAACAATAACCGTAAAAGGCGTGACATATATATTGTCCAATGAAAAGACATCATCCGCACATACATTGACATTGACTGTTTCGGGTATTGTTTTCCGTGATCGTGAGGCTCCTGTTCTGAAAGGTTCGGTTGTGGCAGAACAAGGAGCTGGTCGTACTGCCACGCTTTCATGGGAAGATGCAACAGACAATGTTGGAGTCACTGGTTATGAGTTGAAATATGATGGACATGTCATCACGGTAAATCAGTCTAATTACGTTCTTAATAACGTTACGCTTGGTTCGCATACCATCCAGATAAGGGCTTTTGACCAAGCCGGTAACCATTCTAATTGGTCTGCCGAGCAAAGCGTTGTGTTTGAAGACAGCTTTGCTCCTGTTTTGATGTCCATAAATGCCACGCCGAATACCGCAACTAACCAAAATGTCATAATAACAGTTGAATATGAAGAGGATTTTGGAAATTGCGAAATCCAGTATCGTTTTTCAAATGAAACCAATTGGCGTGATTATCATGATTCGGTCGCTGTTACTTCCAACAAGCTTGTCTTCTTCCGTGCCTTGGATGAAGCGGGTAATATTTCTGATATAATACAGTATCAAGTGGACAATATCGATACGAAGCCGCCTGTGGCACCTTCTGTGACAGCCAATACACAGAATTTGACAAATACACCAGTCATATTGACCGCATCATATAGCGATGACAGTGTGGTTCGTCAATATCGTGTTTCTGGTGGCGAATGGCTTTCCTACGCTTCTCCGATATCTATTTCCACTAATACGACGGTAGCGTTCCGTGGGCAGGATGCCGCTGGCAATTGGTCGAAAGTCACGGCTTATGATATTACGAACATCGACATGATTGCACCTGTCATCACGCTGACAGGCGACAATACCACGCCGCGGCAGTCTGCGACGCTTACGGCCAGCACAGAGGAAGGAGTTGACATCTACTGGTCCACAAACAACGCGACGTGGAAGAAGTACGAAGGCGCGTTGGATGTCACTGAGAACAAGACGTATTATTTCAAGGCGACGGACGCGGCGGGAAACATAGGAATGGCTCATATCACGTTCGCGAACATCGATACGATTGCTCCAGTCATTTCGCTGACGGGCGACAACGTGACACCTCAGAAATCGACGCAACTGGCGGCCAGCACAGAGGTGGGCGTTGACATCTTCTGGTCAACGGACAACGTTGTCTGGAAGAAGTACAGTGTTCCGTTGAATGTCACCGCGAACGGGACATGGTATTTCAAGGCAACGGATGCCGCTGGCAACACAGGAACAACCCAGATTACATTTGCGAACATCGACCGTGTTGCACCGACTATCTCTAATATCAGGGCCGATGTGACGTCTCTTACGAATGGAAAGGTGACGGTCACTGCGTCCGCTAGCGACGATGCGAATGACGTGTCGTTGTTCTATTCAAAGGATGACGGTGCATACGTCGCCTACGACGGCGGCGTGGAATTCACAGCGAACGGGAAAGTGGTCTTCAAGGCTGTGGATGCTGCTGGAAATGAAACGTTTAGCGAGGCGTTCGAAGTAACGAACATTGACAAGGTGGCTCCTGTCATCAGACTGACAGGCGACAACTCCACGCCGCGGCAGTCTGCAACGTTGACTGCCAGCACAGAAGCCGGCATTGACATCTACTGGTCCCCAGACAATGCCCACTGGACTAAATATGAAGGCGAGCTAGAGATCACGTCGAACGGAACGTATTACTTCAAAGCAAAGGATGCGGCAGGCAACAAGGGTGTGAATGCCATCAAATTCACGAACATCGACACGACTGCTCCTGTTATCACGCTTAACGGTGATAACGTCACACCACAGAAATCTACGACGTTGACTGCCAGCACGGAGGCTGGTGTTGACATCTACTGGTCCACGGATAATGTCAATTGGGCAAAATATGAAGGCGAGCTGGACATCACTGCAAATGGTGAATGGTACTTCAAGGCAATGGACGCGGCTGGTAATACGGGCATGGCGCAGATTGCATTCACGAACATTGACACCGTTGCTCCGGAGATTTTGAATATTGCGGCGGATGTGACAGCACCTACGAATGGCAAGGTGATAGTCACGGCGAATGCCAGTGATGACGTGAACGATGTTACGCTCTATTATTCGAAAGATGGTGGCGAATTCGTTGCATATAACGATGGCGTTGAGTTCACGGCAAATGGAAACGTGGTCTTCAAGGCTGTGGATGCGGCTGGAAATGAAACATTTAGCGAGGCATTCGAAATTACAAACATCGACAAGGTGGCTCCTGTCATTGAACTTCTTGCAGACACGACAACGCCATTGCAGAAGAGCAGATTGGCGGCCAGCACGGAGGCTGGCGTTGACATCTACTGGTCCATGGATAATGTCAATTGGTCGCAATACGACAGTGAACTGGACATCACTGCGAACGGTACATGGTATTTCAAGGCAACGGATACGGTGGGTAACACAGGCGTGGCACAGATTGCGTTCACAAACATTGACATCGTGAAGCCGACCATTTCCAACATTCAGGCGGATGTGACAGCCCTCACGAACGGGAAAGTCACGGTTACGGCATCCGCCAGCGATGCCGCGAATGACGTCACATTGTTCTATTCAAAGGATGGTGGAGAGTTTGTCGCATACGACGGCGGCGTTGAGTTCACAGACAACGGAAACGTTGTCTTCAAGGCTATTGACGCAGCAGGAAATGAAACAGTAAGCGCACCATTTGAAATCATGAATATCGATAAGGTTGCTCCGGTCATTGAATTGACAGGCGACACTACGAGCTCGCTGCAAGCCACGAAACTGACGGCCAGCACGGAAGCGGGTGTGGACATCTACTGGTCCATGGACAACAAGACATGGACGAAGTACGAAGGCGAACTAGACGTTACGGCGAACGGAACATACTACTTCAAGGCGACGGACGCGGCTGGCAACACAGGCACGAACTCCATCATATTCGCGAACATCGACACGGTGGCCCCTGCCATTGAGCTACTTGCTAATTCGACAACGCCGTTGCAATCCGCGAAACTGACGGCCAGCACGGAGGCCGGTTTGGACATCTATTGGTCAACGGACAACGCCAATTGGACGAAATACGACAGCGAATTGAATGTTACCGCGAACGACACGTATTACTTCAAGGCGACGGATGCCGCTGGCAATACGGGAGTCGCGCAGATCGTGTTCGAGAATATCGACACGGTTGCGCCGTCGGTTGCGCAGCTGGAGATTTCACATCCAGATGAATCTGGATTGGTCAAACTTTCCGTTGTCGCCAACGAAACATTGTCGAAACTGCAATATTCCTGGAAGGACGGCGACTGGCTTGATTCTTCGGATGGAACGATTTCCGTCGCTGAAAACGGCTCCGTCAGATTCCGTCTAACGGACATAGCAGGAAACGTGTCGGTGACAGAGGCTTATGCCGTTGAAGCCTTCGACATCATTGTGACGGCGATTGTTACTGAAACGACAGGGGATGGCGCAACCTTCAGCTGGGGCGATGATGGCACCGCTGCATGGGCAGATCAGTATGATGTTGTCATTGGAACAGCTACTGGAAACATCGATTTGCCAGACGTAGCGGCAGAAGGCGTGGAGCTTTTGAATGCTCCGTCTGGCGAAGTAGCCTTGAGCGTCAAACCAAACCAGTCAGACATCTGGTCGGATGCCGGTAGTATCAATGTTCAAAATGTGCATGAAGCCATAAGCCAATTCATTGAGGCTGAAGGCAACGGCTTAGCCGATGTCATATTTACATCCAGTTCATTCGAATGGAACGACAACTATCAGGCTCAACATGTCGGTGTCGGTGAATGGGAAGGCACAAGAGAGACGACCGAATTGGCTGGCAAGAACGCCGTCACAGACGTCTTCGTGGGAAGCGATGATGCATCCATCCTGCTGATGACGGATGACGAAAATGGCGACGCGTTGTTCATCGACGATATCTATTCCGCGTTCCCAGAAGGACTTGACGCACAAGCCCGTGTTGCGAAGATTGATGAAATCCGTGCGGGGGCAGGGGACGATATCATTGATTTGACCAGCCAACGGTTCGACTATGTCGGCGGCGGAATGACCGTGAAGGGCGGGCTGGGCAACGACGTCATCTGGTCAAACAAAGGCGACAACACGCTCTTTGGCGACGCGGGCAACGACCGTATCGTCGGGGCAGGTGGAAACGACGTGATCGTCGGTGGAAGCGGTGACGATTCCATGCACGGCGGCGGAGGAGAAGACATCTTCACCTTCGGCGGCAATTGGGGCAATGATTCCGTGGAACAGTTGGAAGACGGAAAAGTCACGCTGTGGTTCGACGATGGCGACGAAAGCAAGTGGGACGCCTCCATGCTGACGTATCGCGACGGTGACAAGTCCGTGGTGGTCAACGGTGTAACGGCGGAAAACATCACGCTGAAGTTCGGCGACGACGGGAGCGAACAGTACGGCAAGCTGCTGGCAAACGGAGCCTTCGACGAATATAGTAGCGAGAGGATTTTCGAAAATAAAAATTCAAGAGGCATGCTGGCGTAAGGCTGGGAGGGGAACTCTCCAGAGCGACCGCTTGCACAACGTGCAAACAGTCATTGCCACAATCGTCGCGTGAAAACATGCGGCGACATATATCGCCGCGGTCGCAATGGAGTGTGCGCTCATCAAAAAGGCATTAATGGATAGCCTTACAGATAAGGAAGTAAAAATGAAGTACTTTAAAGATGAAAAGAGAAACGGATGCAACCGTGTGAGTGTTTTGTTGATGGTCGTCATCATGCTTTCGCTATGCGTACAGGGTGCCGTTGTACCCGTTTCCACGCAGACGTTGGAACTGAAGCCCGGATGGAATCTTGTGACGTTGATGAAACCGTTGGATTCCAAGCCTGTAAATCTTCAGAAACTACTGGAATTGAAGCTCGTGCGTTATGATGTCGACTGCGGGGCATATGTGTTCTGCGACCGTTCGGAGGATGTGAAGGCGGGTGTCGGCTACTGGGTGTTTAGTCAAAAAAAGCAGACGATTGAACTGGCGTTGGATGTCGATTCAGCGGTCGTGCAGCCGACGGTGACGAAGGGATGGAATCTTGTGGGCATGACGGACGGCGCGTCGTGGCCGGATTTGGCCGTCGTCATCTGGGGATGGCAGGATGGAAGCTTCAAACCTATAGAAAAGAAGGACTTGAAGGTTGGAAACGCATATTGGGCCTTTTTTAATGATTAATGCTCAATGCTCAATGCTTAATGTAATCGCATGGCGGTGGCAAAGGCACAAATATGCAAGAACAAGAACAGGACAAGATACAAAAGCCGCCACAGGAAGCGGATTTGAAGATAACACATAGTGGGTTGTACGGGCTGTGCCTCATCGGACGGCACCATCAGCAGGACATGGACATGCGGCAGTTGATGCATGACCATGCCGTCGGTGGCGAAGAGCTTTCCTTGAAGGAACTTGCGCGAATAGCCGCACACCATCAATTGAAAGCGAAATGCGTCGGAATCGCGTGGAAAACATGCGAAAAATACCAGCCGGTGTTTCCGTGTCTTGCACGAAAGACGGACGGCCATTACGCCATCATCTGCGGACTTCGGAAGGAAAGGCCGCCGGAAGCCGTTGCCGCGGAGGAGAATGCGGAAGAACAACTGAAACACGATAAGAACGGCTATGAAATCGGAATCGCCGATCCCGCGTGGATGAAAGAGCATCCGACGGAGCAGTTCCGTTTTCTGAAAAAGGACGAATACGAGGCCGAATTCACCGGCGAATGCCTTCTGGTAAAGCGCGTCTGGCATCTGACTGATGAAAACCAGCCGTTTGGGCTGCGGTGGTTCATTCCTGAATTCCTGAAGCTGAAAGGCGTTTTCGCGCAAATCGCGTTGGCGGTCTTCCTGTTGACGCTGATCGCCTTGGCGTCGCCGCTGTTTTTCCAGAATGTTGTCGATAAAGTGCTTGTGCATGAGAGCTTTTCGACGCTGAACGTGCTCGGCGCGGGCATCATTGTCGCCATTGTCTTCAATGCAATTCTGGAATATCTAAAAGGCCATCTGCTGCTTTTCGCCACCAACAAAATCGACATTTCGACGGCGGTCAAGACTTTCGCGCATCTCATCCATCTGCCAATCGATTTCTTTGAGCAAGTGCCTTCAGGCGTGCTATTGAAGCACATGCAGCAGACGGAGAAGATCCGCGGCTTCCTGTCGGGCAATCTGTTCTTCACGTTCCTTGATCTTTGCTCACTCGTCATCTTCATACCATTTCTACTATTATATAGTGTAAAGCTTACTTTTATCGTGCTCGGTTTCACGGGGCTGATGGCGTTGGTCATCACATCGCTCATCAAGCCGTTCCAACGACGGCTGGACGCGCTGTACCAGGCGGAAGGGCGGCGGCAGAGCCGCCTGGTGGAGGCGATCCACGGCATCAGGACGGTCAAATCGCTGGCGTTGGAGCCCAAGGAGGAAAAAGAATGGGGCAACCGTAGCGCGGCGGCCGTAAACGCCTATTTCTCCGTTGGACGCATCTCCTTGACTGCGAGGAGCTTGAGTCAGGCGTTGGAGATGCTGATGACGGTCGCCATCATCTGGCTTGGCGCTACGATGGTGTTCCGTGGCGACATCACGGTGGGGGCTCTGATCGCCTTCCAGATGCTGGCTGGCAGGGTGACGGGGCCGTTGGTGAAATTGGTGGGGCTAATCCATGAATACCAGCAGGTTGCGCTGTCGGTGAAGATGCTCGGCGCGGTGATGAACACGCCGACGGAGCCCAACATGGGCCGTGTTCGCGCGTCACTGCGCGGAGGAATCACTTTCGAGAACGTGTCGTTCCGCTACCGGGCGGATCTGCCGCTGGCCATCCGCGATTTCTCGCTGGAAATACCGCCCGGCGGTTCGCTGGGCATCGTCGGGCGGTCGGGCTCCGGCAAGACAACGTTGACGAAACTGCTGCAGGGGCTGTATCCGCCGTTCAGCGGTCTTGTGAAAATCGACGGAATCGACATCCGCGAAATCGAAAAGTCGCATTTGCGTTCAAGCATCGGCGTCGTCCTGCAGGAGAACTACTTCTTCCAAGGGACGGTCCGCGAGAACATTCGGCTCACGAAGCCGTCGGCGACGGCGGAAGAGGTGGTGAACGCCGCCAATCTTGCGGGGGCGCACGATTTCATTCAGACGTTGCCGCAAGGCTATGACACGATTCTGGAGGAGAACGCCTCCAATCTGTCGGGCGGTCAGAAGCAGCGTCTAGCCATCGCCCGCGCGTTGCTGACGCAGCCCAAGATTCTCATCTTCGACGAAGCCACAAGCGCGCTGGATCCGGAAAGCGAGACCATCATCAAGCGGAATCTCGCGGCAATCGCCAGAGGCCGGACGTTGATTATCGTCTCGCACCGTCTCAGCATGCTGGCTGGGGCGAATCGGATTCTGGTCATCGACAAAGGCGAGAAGGTCGCCTTTGGAACGCATGCGGAGCTACTTGCGCAGGATGGCATCTACTGCCAGTTCTGGAAGCAGCAGATGGGGATGCCTTCGGCGAGCTAAAAGCTTAAAGCTTAAAGCTTAAAGCGAAATGCTAAAGCTTATAGCAAAAAGCGAAATGCAGGGGGCAATAGAAGCGACTTAAGGGACACAAGGGACTAAAGCGACATTCGTTTGATATAATATGGCGATAAATAGTAAACAGAAAATAGCGGCGGATGCCATTGAATTTCTGCCAGATGCGCAGGAGATTACGGAGCAACGGCTTCCGTGGTACGGGCGCGTCGGCGTCCTGTGGATATTCATCATCGTGGCGGCCGTATTGACGTGGGCGTGCATCGGCAAGGTCGATGTCATCGTGCGCGCTCCGGGGCGCATCGTGTCCGACACGGGGGACATCGTCATGAAGCCGTTGGAGTCGGCGGTTGTCAGAAGCGTGGAAGTCCATAAGGGCGACATCGTCGAGAAGGGCGACGTGCTGCTGACGCTGGATCCGACACTCTACGAAGCGGAGGTCGGCCGTCTTCAGCATGAAGTAGAAGCCCTGTCGGCGGAATGCGCACGTTGGGAGGCGGAATTCGCGGGAAAGACCTTCGGCAGAACGGAAAAAGATGGGCCAACCGCATGGCAGAAAGCCATTTACGATCAACGTCAATCGTACTACAAGGAGCGGCTGAATTACTTTGACAGCAACCGCAGCCGTCTCGAAGCGGGACGGAAATCGACGACGGAAAGCTATGAAAAATACAAGGAAATCCTTGGCAACATGTCGAAAATAGAAGACATGTACGCCACATTGGGCAAACAGGAGATCGTGTCAGTCAAAGAGGCTTTGGAAGTGACCATTTCACGGCTGCAGAGCGAAGCGGAAGTTGACAAATTGCGCAACCAGATCGTGGAATATGACCAGCAACTGCTGTCATTGGAAGCGGAGCGGCGGACATTCGTTGAAGAATGGCGCAACAATGTTTCGGAGAAGCTTGTGGCACTTCATCGTGAATTGGATGGAAACCGCGAACAGCTGGTCAAGGCGAAGCAGATGGTAACATATGTGAGCTTGAAGGCACCATGCCGCGCCGTTGTGCATGAAATCGCGGCGTTTCCGACGGGATCGGCGGTCGGCGAAGCGGAGGCGTTCATGACATTGGTTCCGCTGGACGGGACGCTCCGCATCGAAGGCGAAGTCCGTCCGCAGGACATCGCCCGCATTGAGGCGGGAAACGAATGCCGCATCAAGCTGACGGCTTTTCCGTTCCAAAAGCACGGGACGTTGAAAGGGAAGCTGTTGCAGATTTCCAGCAACACTTTCCAGCGGCCAAAAGCATCTCCCGATGACAACGGCGGCAGCTACTACCGCGTGTTCGTCGATTACGAAGGCGAATTGCGCAACACAGGCGGCCAATTTTCGCTGATTCCCGGCATGGAGGCCGAAGTGGAAATCAAGACCGGTCGCCGCCGCATCATCGAATATCTCATCTATCCGCTCATCAAAGGGCTGGACGAGGCGTTCCGCGAACCATGATTAAGAGAACCACGAATAGACGTGAATGAGTCTGGAAATTCAGTCTTTTGTCTTGTAGCCTAACATCTTTTGAACGTCTCATGTCTCGTGCCTCATGTCTCGCGTCAGGAGGCCAATCTTGATTGCGAGACGGGAGACGGAAGGCGATAAGGTATTGGAAAACTTGGCGTGATTGATTGCCAATAGGGCGTTAGAGGGTTATATTTTAATAGGAGTCAATTTCCTACCATTCCTTAAAAAGGACAAACAAAACCCCTTGGCGCATTAGAGGTAAAAAAATCATGTTGAGCGATGACGTAGTGGTAGTGGGTGCCGTTTCGGATGATCCGTTGGCGAGTGATATCGCGGAGCGCATGGGGCAGGAGCTTGATATCTCGGATATCCTTGCGTTTAAAGACTTTGCAAATAGTGAATTCTGTCCGCGCTTCATCCTTTTGCAGGATGATGAACATGTCGGAAGAAGCCTTGAAGGCAAGACGGCGGTCATCGTCTCCACATGTAGCGGCGAATTGACGCGCAATGCCCGTGCCATGCGCAACTTCCTGATTACACGCGCGGCGAAGGACAACGGCGCGAAACGCGTCATTCTCGTGGAACCGGATTTGTTCTACAGTGCGCAGGACCGTGGCCCGAAGCAGGATCCGAATGGTAAACCGCGTACATTCCGTGACTTGAAGAAATTTGACGGACAGCCGTTCTCCTCTCGTTTGTATTGCGAATTGCTGAAAGTCGCAGGCGTCGATACCGTCATGACCGTCCACAACCACTCTTCGGCGGTCGCGAAGATGTTCTCCGAAAAGTTCGGCAAGGACAACTTCTTCAATCTTTCCCCCGCGAAGTTGTACGCATGCTTCCTGGCCAACGAAGAGACGCTTCTGGATCCGGACAGCGAACGCGGCATCGTCGTGTGCGCTCCCGACAATGGCTCCCGTCCGTTCGTGGAAGAAGTCTATAAATATTTGAATGAATATATTGACAAAAAACAGATGCCGTTGTTGCCGAGCCCGCGCCGTCAAGTCGGCATGCTTTGGATGGACAAGGAGCGCGTCGGCGAACGCAGCGTGAACATGATCTGCCATGAAAACAGCCCGATGAAATTGGAAGACATCGAAGGCCGCGAAGTGATCGTGTTCGACGATATGGTGCGGACAGGCACGACCATCGCGGAGTGCTGCCGTCGCTTGAAAGCGGCGCGTGCGCGCCGCGTCGTGTTCGTCGTGACGCATTTCTATTCGTCTCCCGAAGTGAAGGACAATCTGAACGATTCGGCGATCGACGCTATCATCACGACGAATACGTTGCCGAACATCCTGAACCGCGACCGGCAGGGCCGTTTGCGCCGCAAGATGCTCATTCTGAAGCTTGAGCGGTGGATCGCCCATACATTGCTGAAAGACGTTCTCGGGCTTGAAGACAAAGTGAACACATGCCTTTACACGGTTGACGTCTCACGGAAGAACCCGCATTGGGAGAAATTGATCCGCCAGTCGGACAACCAGACGTTGAAATAATATGGATTTAAGCGGTTACATCACAAGTTCGGAAGCTCGCCTGCAGGAAGTCGAACGCGCCATTTCGGCGTTTGATTTCACGAAAGGCGATCAGAACCAATACCAGCAGCTCAACCGCGAGTATCAGAAAATCAAAAGCCTGATGGTCGTCTGGAACGACTACCAAAAGGTCGTTAAGAGCTTGAAAGAGAACCGCGAACTGCTGGAAGAGGCCGATGATGATCTGAAGGAGCTCGTCAAGGCGGATATCGAATCGCTGGAAAAGGACGAACATCGTCTGGACGGCGAAATCAAGGCATTGATTCTGCCGATGCATCCCAACGAAGGAAAGGACGTCATCGTGGAAATCCGGCCGGGGGCCGGCGGAGACGAGGCGGCGTTGTTCGTCGCGGACATGTACCGCATGTACTGCAAGTATGCGGAAATGAAGGGCTGGAAGAACGAATTGATGGAATTAAGCGACACGCCGTTGGGTGGCATCAAATCCGTTTCGTTCACGCTTCGCGGCGACGGCGCATGGTCGAACATGCGTTTTGAGAGCGGCGTCCACCGTGTGCAACGGATTCCTGTGACGGAAACACAGGGCCGCATCCATACGTCAACGGTGACCGTCGCTGTTCTGGCGGAAGCGCAAGAGGTTGATTTCGAATTGAATCCGGAAGATTTGCGCATCGACGTGTTCCGCGCGTCCGGCCATGGTGGCCAGTGCGTCAACACGACTGACTCCGCCGTCCGCGTGACGCATATTCCAACGGGCATGTTCGTCGCGTCGCAGCAGGAGAAATCGCAGCATCGCAACAAGGAGATCGCGATGCGGATTCTGCGTTCACGCCTGTTGCAAATCAAACAGGAAGAAGAAGATAAGAAGAATGCCAGCGAACGTCGTTCACAGGTTGGGACGGGCGACCGCAGCGAACGCATCCGCACATACAATTATCCGCAGAACCGCGTGTCCGACCATCGTTTCGATTTGACGTTCTATGATTTGGACAACATCATGGAAGGCAACATGGACGAACTGATTGGTGAAATCCGTGCCATTGATGCGAACCGCCGATTGGCTGAGGAACTTGGAATTGAGGCCTAAGTTTCTAGTATTCTAGGTTTCTAGTATTCTAGGTTTCTAGTATTCTAGGTTTCTAGTATTCTAGGTTTCTAGTATTCTAGGTTTCTAGTATTCTAGGTTTCTAGTATTCTAAATTCCATAAAAAAAGCCTGAAACCAATTAATGGCTTCAGGCTTTTGAAGGATTGATCCAAAAGAATGATTACTTCTGGTTGTACTTCGCGTATTTGCGGTTGAAGGCATCGACACGACCTTCGGTATCGACGAGCTTCTGCTTACCGGTGAAGAACGGGTGGCACTTGGAGCAGATACCGACGGAGCTCTTCGGAACCGTGGAGTACACTTCGAACGTGTTGCCGCACGCGCAGCTGACAACGCACTTCACGTAGTTTGGGTGTTTGCTTTCGCCTTTCTTCGGGGCTTCCGCCGCCGCTTTTTCGGTTTTTTCAGCTTTTTCTTTCGCCATTGTTGTGTTCCTTTCTGTCCTTTTTGGGTGTCCGCAGGGCTTGTGTACCTACGGACCGTTCATGATGGTGGGACGAGGCCAGCGATATGCTGACCATATTATTAATATATATGTATTTTGCTTTTCACATTCGGCCTCTTCGAGGCCGTATTTTGAAGTGATGGCTCACCCCAGGCTTTCGCCTGGGGTTACTCGGATTTGGCCTTTTCAAGGCCAAGTGGTTTGTTTTGTTAAGATTACATTTCCGCGAGGGCGGCCTTGCGGGAGAGGCGGATGCGGCCGCGGTCGTCGATGTCGATGACTTTGACGGTGATCTGGTCGCCGATCTTGCAGATTTCTTCGACGTTCTTCACGCGGTAGTCAGCCAGTTCGGAGATATGGACCATGCCTTCGATACCGGGCATGAATTCGACAAAGCAACCGAAGTCCTTGATAGTCTTGACGATACCTTTGTAGATCTTGCCGATTTCGGCTTCGCCGGTGGAGCCTTCGACCATGTATTTGGCCTTTTCGAGAGCTTCGCCGCTGTTGGCGAAAATCTTGACGGTGCCGTCCTCTTCGACGTCGATCTTGGCGCCGGTGGCATCCGTGATGCCGCGGATGTTCTTTCCGCCGGGGCCGATGAGAGCGCCGATCTTGTCAGGATTGATTTTGACGACGGCCATCTGCGGGGCGTAGGGGCTGAGCTCCGGACGCGGGGCGGGGATGCAGTCGGTCATGATCTTGCGAATCTTGGCGCGGGCGGCTTTGTTCGTGAGGAGGGCTTCGTACATGCCGTTGAGATCAAGACCTGCGATCTTGAGGTCGAGCTGGAAGCCAGTGATGCCTTTGGAAGTTCCGGCGACCTTGAAATCCATGTCGCCGTAGTGGTCTTCGGAGCCGAGAATATCGGTCAGGAAGACGCGCTTGTCCGTACCGGTGACGAGACCGACGGAGATGCCGACGACGGCGTCAGAGATCGGAACGCCCGCGTCCATGAGGGCGAGGGATGAACCGCAAACCGTTGCCATGGAGGAAGATCCATTAGAACCGAGAATTTCGGAGACGACGCGTGTCGTATAGGGGAATTCCTTCGGCATGGCGCCGTAGATAGAACGTTCGGCAAGGGCGCCGTGTCCGATTTCGCGGCGGCCGGTGGAGCCGTAGCGGCCGACTTCACCAGTGGAGAAGGCCGGGAAGTTGTAGTGGAGGATGAAGCTCTTCGTGGCGGGACCGCCAGTGATCACGTCATATTCCTGTTCGTCTGAAGACGAGCCAAGAGTCGCAATGACAAGAGCTTGCGTATCGCCACGCTTGAAGAGGGCGGAACCATGGACGCGCGGCAGGACACCGACTTCGCAGGAGATGGGGCGGATTTCGTCAATCTGACGACCATCCTGACGGACGCCGTCTTCCAGAACGTTGGTGCGGATGGCCTTTTCCAGCATGATTTCCCATACGAGATCGAAGTTGGGGGCCGTGCCGTCTTCTGCGGTGAACTTTTCGGTCAACGCATCTTTGAGTTCCTGTTTCAGGGCGTCCTGCTGGGCTTGGCGCAACAGCTTGTCCGCGCCTGTGCAGGCCTTGCGGAGGCGGTCGCCAATGAATTCTTCGCAAGCGGCAAGGAATTCAGGCTGAGGCAGATAAGGCGTATAATCCTTCTTCGGCTTGTTGACTTTCTTGGCGAGTTCCGTGATGGCTTCGCATTCCTTAACAATAATGGAATCCGCGAAGACCATGGCGTCGCGGAGGTCTTCTTCAGAAATTTCGGACGCACGGCCTTCGATCATGATGGCCTTGCCAGGGATGCCGGCATAGACCAGATCAATGTCGCTCTTTTCCATTTCGGAATTCGTGGGGTTGGCGATGAACTGTCCATCGACGCGGCCGACGCGGCATGCGCCAACGGCGCCGAGGAACGGGATGTCCGAAACCATCAGGGCGGCGGCGGCACCGAAGATGCTGAGGACGTCCGCTTCATTTTCGCCATCGCAGCTGAGAAGCGTCGAAACGACCTGCACTTCGTTCATGAAGCCTTCGGGGAAAAGGGGGCGGATCGGGCGGTCCGTCATACGGGCCGTGAGGATTTCCTTTTCCGTGGGACGGCCTTCACGCTTGAAGAAGCCACCCGGAATCTTTCCGGCGGCCGCGAAGCGTTCGCGGTATTCGACGGAAAGCGGGAAAAAGTCGATGCCTTCGCGCGGGGCGGCGGAGCAGACGGCGACGAGAACGATCGTGTCGCCTTGGCGGACGGTGACGGAACCGTTGGCCAGCAGGGCCATTTTGCCGGTTTCGATCTGAATTTCGCGCCCGTTGCCCAAGTCAATCGTGCAATTTTCAATACTCATGAATTATTCTCCTTATGCGGTGCTCTCTCCCGATTGAAAACCAATCATTTGCACCGATTTTGACTGCGGAATTGCGGCATGGGGCGCCACCCGTCAAAAGTGGAATTGCATGGCGGCTGGCAACTCATGCCGACGAATTCCACAGTCTTGTAACATACTCCGTTTAAAGTAATTGTCCTGGCATCGGCGGAGTTTTCCGAAGCCAGGACACGTCATGCGGGCGATTACCGACGGAGCTTGAGGCTGTTGACAAGTTCCGTGTAACGGGCGTGGTCTTCACGCTGGAGGTAGTTCAACAGCTTGCGGCGTTTGTTAACCATGGCGATGAGGCCGCGACGGCTGCTGTTGTCCTTCTTGTGGATCTTCATGTGCTCGGTCAATTCAGTGATGCGCTGCGTGAGGATGGCGACCTGCACTTCCACAGAGCCGACGTCGTTCGCCGAACGTTGATACTTCTTGATGATTTCTTGCTTGGTTTCCTTGTCCATTGTCTTTCCTTTGCGTTTTCGCTACCAAACCATACGGGATTGTTGATCCGCTTTACAGTGATGATCCAGTCAAACACCGCGAATAACGGGTAGAACTTATTAATATAACTCGTTGGCTTGTCTTTTCAAATGATTGGAAGGAATAATGGTCTTGGCGGGTGGAAAAACAAAGAAAAGCGTGTCGCGACTATGACAAAGGCAGAATGATGTGTTATAGTGTGGTAATGGTATTAATAATTATTGTATAAGGACAATTGAAGCAACCGGAGGTTTTATGAGAACGATTTCGTTGTTGTCGGGACTTTGCCTGAGCGCCATGCTGGCGACGCAGTCGGTTCAGGGCGCAGGCGGGCCGGAATACAATCCGAAGCCTGCGGGCATCAATTTCTATGTGTCTCCGAAGGGCGATGACGCGAACAGCGGTCTGGACGCCAATTATCCGTTGCGCACGCCATGGGCGGCCCAGAAGGCCGTTCGAAACCATCCCGAACGCGGGCGGCAGCCGATCACCGTCCATCTGATGGACGGCGTCTATTCGTTGGACAAGACGTGGACGTTCACGCCGGCGGACAGCGGGACGGCGGCGGCTCCCGTCACATGGCAGGCGTTCATGAGCCAGCGGCCTGTCATTTCGGGCGGTCGTGTGATCAGTGGCTGGACGGTTGGAGCGGACGGCGTCTGGAGCGTGCAGATTCCGGAAACGGTTGACGCCAACAAGCCGGACGGCAAATGGAACATCATGCAGCTGTTTGCGAACGGCGAACGCCGCCAGCGCTGCCGTCTGCCGAAGACAGGATTCTTCCGTATGAAAGACCGCGCCGTGCAATGGAAGGACCGAAATGAAGCGGCGTCGAAGCCGGGGGCGCATGATTCGTTCATCTTCCGCGACGGCGACATCGAAGACTGGCCGGACGTGTCCAACGCGACGGTCATGATGTACAATTCATGGACGGCGTCCATCCATTGGATCGACCGTATCGACTTTGAAAAGAAGACATTGAAGTTTACGAGCCGCATGGGCTGGCCGGTCGGCTATTGGGATCGGCAGGGCCGCTATCATCTGGAAAATTTAAAGGCGGCGCTGACGGACGCGGGCGAATGGTACATGGATTACCAGACGGGCACGCTGTATTACAAACCGTTGCCGGGCGAGACACCGTCGAACACGACGATTGTGGCGCCTGTCCATGAGCAACTGCTTGTCATCAAGGGAGATGCGGAGATGGGGCTGCCTGTGGAACATGTGAATTTCCGCGGAATTTCGTTCCAATACGGGGCGTTTTCGCTGAACACATCGCAGTCGCACGACGGACAGGCGGCGGTCGGTTTATCCGCCGCCGTCTATGCGAGCGACATGCGGGACTGCGCATTTTCGGACATAGAAGTCGCCCATTGCGGTATTTACGGCGTATGGTTTGCGAAAGGCTGCCAGCGGAACATGTTGATTCGCAGTGAACTGCATGATTTGGGCGGTGGCGGTGTGCGCATTGGCGAGCCTGGCGGCGAAAAGGAACCCGCCATGGCCTGCGGCTACAATCTGGTGGAGAACTGCTTCATCCACAACGCGGGATTGGTGGCTCCCGCGGCGGTTGGCGCGATCATCTTCAAATCTAGCTACAACACGTTGCGACACAATGAAATCAGCGACTTGTACTACAGCGCGGTGTCCGTCGGCTGGTCGTGGGGCTACGCGCCGAGCTCTGCCAATCACAACATTGTGGAATACAACCATCTGCATCATCTTGGCTACGGCATTTTGTCGGACATGGGCGCCATCTACAATCTTGGCATCTCGCCCGGAACGGTCTTCCGCGGCAACCACATCCATGACGTCTTCTCGTATTCCTACGGCGGTTGGGGGCTTTACACGGATGAAGGCAGCACGGGCGTGTTGATGGAGCACAACGTGGTCTATAACACGAAATCCGGCGGCTTCCATCAGCATTATGGAAAAGAGAACATCCTGCGCAACAATCTGTTGGCGTTCGCGCAAGAAGGGCAGATCATCCGTTCGCGGCAGGAGAACCACATCTCCTTCACGGCGGAAAACAACGTCGTGATTTTCAACAACGGTCGCCCCTACGGCGGCAATTGGGGCAACAACAATTATGTGATGCGCCACAACATGTATTGGGACACGACGAAACTGCCATTTGGTTTCGCCGGTTACGAACTGTCTGATTTGCAGGAACTTGAAGATCAGGAGATCGGTTCCGTCATCGCCGATCCGAAGTTTGTTGACGCGGAGCATTTCAATTTCGAACTTCAGCCGGATTCCCCTGCGAAACCATATATCCAGGAGGCGTTGGCCGCCATGAAACGCGCAGGGTTGACAGGCCCCGCATGGTGGACGGAAAAGGCGAAACAGCAAGTCTTTAAGGAACTTAGCCCGGCCATGAATCCTGTTTCGAAGGACCGTCCGAAAATCGGTACGTCAAAGGAATTGCTCATCAATTTCGCGGAATGCAAAGTCGGTGACCAATGCCCGAACGGCCATACGTCCGGCGACGTCAAAGAGAAAGGAACATCCATCCGTGTGACGGACGAATTGGACGCTCCCGGCTCGAAGAAATGCCTGAAATTCATCGACGCTCCCGTTTGGCCCGTGAATTGGGAGCCGCATCTCGTGTTCGGCTTCAACTGGCGTAAAGGCAAGGCGATAGGTGAGTTCGATGTGTATCTGAAGACGCCGACGGCGATTCTCTGGCATGAATGGCGTGATTCGTCAGCGCCGTACAAAGTCGGGCCGACCGTACGTTTTTATGGCGACGGCCGTCTGACGTGGCTGGACAAACCGCTGGGGACGGTTCCCGTTGGCAAGTGGTTCCATGTGAAGATTTTGACGGGGCTTGGCCCGGATGTCGAGAAGCCAGTTTTCACATTGGAAATCACGCCGGAAGGCGGCGAGAAGAAGACGTATGAGAATTTGGATTTCGGCAACGACGACTGGCGGCAACTGACATGGCTTGGATTCATTTCTGAAGCCGACACGAATGCCGAATTCATGATTGGAAACGTCCATTTCCAGCGGGGAAAATGATGATCTGTCTTAAACAAAAGTCAATTGAAATGGAGGAAGCGACGAAGGGGACATAAGGGACGAAAGCGACTGGCTGTCTTAAGTGATGGCCTTTGCATTAAGCATTAAGAAGAGATTCGTAGAAGGCAATGGCATGGCGGAGGTCATCGTCGTTGGGATGGCCTTTCGCTGTGCCGCCGAAGAGCTTGAAGAAGCCGTAGGTGTTGAAGCCGAGACAGCCGAATTGGCCGATGATTTCCGCCTGGCGGGAGGAAAGGACGGCTTCAAGCTTGCGGGCGTAGTTCATGCCGAGTTTGTTGCCGCCATATGTCGAAAGCAGAAAGACGCGTTGGCGTAATGGCAGGGCGGCGGCGATATTCAGAATGCTAGGGTGAAAACTGAAATAGTAGATGCCGGAGGCCAATCCAATCAAATCATAGGACGAGAGGTCGTCCGGACGGCAGGTTGTGGCTTCGAAGACGGCGATGTCGTTGTGGGCGGCGACGATGGCGTCCACGAGTTTTTTCGTGTTGCCATGGTGGTATGAATGATAGACGATGGCGGTTTTCATTATAATTGAGTAATGAGTAATGAGTAATGAGTAATGAGTAATTAGTAATGAGTAATGAGTAATTAGTAATTATGATTAGTTTTGAGCCTT